>DASYLM010000060.1:0-4693 GCA_036009565.1 Pseudonocardia sp.
CAGCGGCGGCCACGGCCGGGCGCCAGATGTGCGACCAGTCCGCGCGGTGGATCGGCCGGCCGTCGCCCGGGTATACCCAAGCTGGGGGGCACTGGATGATCTTGCGCGGGTCCGTCTCGTCCTCGATGTGTGTCTCATGTCGCCGGCCGGTCGACGGTTGGGGCCGCGTGGCGCAGTGCCTTCCCTCGGCCGGCGGTCCCTCATACAGAATCGAACCCGGTGGGAGGTGCGGCATGAGAAAGAACCTTCACGTTGCGCCAACAATGCTCATTGCTCATGTGCGGCGCCAGCAGCGCTCCGAACTGGTCTCCCACCTGATCATTTCTTGGGGTGCCCACATCGTCCAGTGTCTCGGTCATCACGGACCTCCCCGGCACACCGTTAGATCCACACTCCTTAGGAACAGGCCGGCAAGGGAGTAGCCGAACTCAGGGCATTAGGCCCCAGCGGTTGAGTCGATCGCACCGGCGGGTATAACGTCAGCGGTCGTTCCGGAGGGGGTTACCCCAATGTCACAGCCACATATTGCGTCACAGCCACATATTGCGTCACAGCCACATATTCCGTCACAGCCACATGTTGGCGGAACGCGTTGTCCTCGCCACTTATGGAACATTCGTAAGATGGTGTCCCGCTCGCCACGAGGGGAGCCGGGTGTGTCAGCGGTGATCGACGCGCCACGCGGTGACGTCCCTCGCCGCGAAGACCTTGGTCGCCCTTCCGGGGCCCGTCGAGCGTGCTGGACGCTGGGGGTGCCGGCCAGCGTGGTGTTGGTCTGTGGGGCCGCCACCGTGCTCGCTCCGGTTGAGGATCCGACTCACACCACCGTGGTGACTCATGTGACATACGTCGCGGATGTGAGCGTCCTAGCCAGCCCCTGGGGCGGCGGTTCGGGCGGTTCGGACGGCTCGGGTGACGGAGGTTCGAGCGGCGCCGCGGATCCTGGCCTCGGGTGGCCTTGGTCCTGGCTCAGTGGCGGGCATGGCTCCAGTTCGAGTGGTTCCAGTTCGAGTTCATCTGGACAAGGTTCGAGTGGTTCCGTTTCGGATGGCTCCAGCTCCGGCACCAGTGCCGCTACTACCGATTCGAGCGGCTCGAGCGCAGGGGGCTTGCAGTCCTTGCTCGAGCAGCTGCAAGCCCTGCTGTTCGGTTCCAGCTCCAACTCGACCACCACTACCAGCTCGAGCACCGCTGGTGCCGGAGCCACGGGCACCACCGGTACCAGCGGGACGGGCACAAGCGCCAGCAGCACCGGTCCGTGCGCCACCGCCACGGGCACCGGTGGAACTACCACCGTTTCGGGCACGAGTGCGGCCAGTAGCGGTTCGGGTAGTGCGACTGCCTCGACTCCGGGGACGCTTCAATCCTTACTGGCACAGCTGCAGGAGCTATTGGCGCAGCTTCAGGCCTTGCTGTTCGGTTCCAGTACGAGCTCGAGCACTCCAAGTACAGGCAGCACCAGCACCAGCACCGGTACCAGCCCCAGCCAGGCCGGAACCCCCAGTCCAATCGGCTCAAGCACGGGCTCGGCCGGCACAACAGCTACGGGGTAGCCAGGCTTCACCGCAGCTGCCGGCGGCTTTCCGATTCGCTAATGACCCGCCCTTATGACGGCCACCTCATCCCAGGTAGCGACGCGCTGAGGTACGCCGCGAGTGACGTGGCCGGCCGGGGTAAAGGACGGTAGTCCTCCCGCGCGAGATCCGGAGTCTCCGCGTCGACCGCGATGGGGACGAAAACCCGGCCGACGACCCACCTCGGTTCCACGCACGAGATCGTGTGGCCGAACTGGGGGTCGTTCAGTGGCCACCTCCACAGTGCCGCGAGCGCCTGGACCAACGCTGGAAGGTCCCGGGGGTCAGCTCGGAGGATGGCCACCAAACTGACGACGAAGACCGGTCCGGAGAGACCCTGGGCACCGGGAAGAATGCGTTGCCGGAGATGCATGCCCGGAGCGCGGCCGCCACCGATCAAAGGGCCGTGCCCGGGCTCCGTCGGCCGGACCACTCGAGGACCGTGGTCCGGGGCCGACCGCTACCGCGGCGTTCCGCGCTGTTCTGGTGGGACGCTCGAAGCTGAGCCGATCAGCCCTTCGCGTAGTCCGCGAATCCCTGCCAGTCGAGCACGATGCAGGGCTCACTCCCGACGATCCAGGCATCGTGTCCGGGCGGGCACCGCATGTAGTCCCCCGCGCCGAAGGTCGCTTCCTCGCCATCATCCATCCGGACCGTCATCTGCCCCGAGATCACGTAGCCCACATGGGCCGCCATGCAGCTGTCGGTGCCGGCGATGGGCTTCACGTGCTTCGACCATTGCCAACCCGGCTGGAAAGTCGCGCGCCCGACACCCCCGGACTCGAGATCAACCAACTCGAGATGCCCCATCCCGTCCTTGAACGGCCTGACTTCCTCTGGACTGCTCAGGCTCTTGATCACCAAACCGGCCATTCCGACCCCTTTTGTCGTCCCGACTGAGTTGATTAAGACTTTCGAGTGTGAAATAGGTCACTCTATCACCAGTTCGGTGCACGGCCCGATCACGTTGAGTGATTTTCTGGCCTGTGTCGATAGCCTCAGCCGGTGACCGTCGGGTCCTGGCCCAGCAGCAGCTCGACCAGTGCGTCCGGCTCGGAGAACATCGGCCAGTGCCCGGTCGGCAGCTCGATGAACGACCACTCCGAGCCGCCCATCTCGATGAAGGCAGGCACTCCGGCGTCGATCGCCGCACGGGCGTCGGCCTCGGTGAAGGTGCAGGCGATCACGGTCTTGGGAAGCGTCCGGTCCGGCGAGCCCCGCCGGGCAGTCCCGGTGACCGTGCCTCCCGGTTCCGGGGTGGTCCGGGCGTGGATCCGCTCGAAGGCCGCCGCGCCGATGCCCTCGGTGCTCGACCCGATCTCGGCCAGCTGCCGCGCCGTCGGCATCGGGTACCAGCCGTTGTTCTCGGCCAGCTGCTTCTCCACCCAGGCCCGGACCTCGGGCGGCCCGAAGTCGATCTGCGCCATGCCCTCGGGCAGCGGTCCGGTGTCCACCAGCACCAGCCGCGACACCCGGTCCCGGGCCCGCTCCGCCGCCGGCACCACAACGAGGCCGCCCCCGCTGTGCCCGACCAGCACGACGTCGCGGTGTTCCCGAAGGGTGCCGAGCAGATCCGCGATCCGCGTCTCGATCGTGGCGCCGGTTTCCGCGGCGCGCTCCGCCACGCCGCGCGGGGTCAGCGCCACCACCTCATGCCCCTCCGCGCGCAGCCGGGTGGCCACACCGTCCCATGCCCAGCTACCCATCCAGAAGCCCGGAACCAGCACGTATGTCGTCATGGCGAGAACACTAGAAGCTAATCAGGGCAGTTCTGGCCCTCATTAACTGCCAGGATTGGGCAATGTCCGCCGCCCGAGTTCTCGCCATGCTCGAGCTGCTGCAGGCCCGGCCCGGGCTCACCGGTCCGGAGCTGGCCGCCCGGCTGGAGATCCACCCGCGCACGGTGCGCCGGCACCTGGCCGCCCTGGAGAGCCTCGGCGTGCCCGTGGTGGCCGACCGCGGTCGACACGGCGGCTACCGGCTGCTGCCCGGCTACAAGCTGCCGCCGCTGATGCTGACCGGGGACGAGGCGGTCGCCGTCGTGCTCGGGCTGCTCGCCGCCGAGCGCACCGGTCTGCACACCGCCGCGCCCGCCATGCACAGCGCGCAGGCCAAGATCGACCGCGTGCTGCCGGCCGAGCTGCGCGCGCGCACCAGGGCAGTCGCCGACACGCTCGGCTTCTCCGCCCCGGCCCCGGTGGCGGCCAGTGCGCCGGCCGCCGACGTATTGCTCACCCTCGGCGAGGCGACCCGCGGCCGCCGCCGGGTGCGCCTGGAGTACACCTCTTGGGCTGGCGCCGCGAGCGAGCGCGAGCTCGACCCGTTCGGCCTGGTCTTCCACGCCGGGCGCTGGTACGTCACCGGCCACGACCAGCTCCGCGACGCCGTGCGCACCTTCCGGCTGGACCGGATCGCGGCGGTGCGCCAGGTCGGCACCGGCACCGCCCCGCCGGCCGGGTTCGACCCGGTGGGCACGGTGGTCGCGAGCATTGCCTCGGTACCCTGGGCGACGGCGGTCGAGGTGCTGCTGCACGCGCCGGTGGAAGAGGTGCGGGCCCGGTTGCCCCGGACCGCCGGCACGCTCGAGGCGCGCCCCGGCGGCACCCTGCTGCGCGCTCGCGCCGAGCGCCTGGACGGGATGGCCACGATGCTCGCCGGGCTCGGTTGGCGGTTCACCGTGCACAGTCCGGACGAGCTGCGCACCGCCGTGCGTGAGCTGGCCCGACGGCTTGCCGCCGATGTGTCCGAACCGGGCTGAGCCAGCAGTACCGAATTCATACGACGCGTGCGGGCCGCCGGGCCACTAGGTTGGGCTGCGATGAAGGGAATCGTTCTCGCCGGCGGGTCCGGCAGCAGGCTGTATCCGGTCACCGGCGCGGTGTCCAAGCAGCTGCTGCCCGTATACGACAAGCCGATGATCTACTACCCGCTCTCGGTGCTGATGTTCGGCGGCATCCGCGAGATCCTGATTATCTCCACACCGGCCGACCTGCCGCAGTTCAAGCGGCTACTCGGGGACGGTTCAGAGCTCGGCATCAGCCTCACCTACGCCGAGCAGCCACAGCCCAACGGCCTCGCCGAAGCGTTCCTCATCGGTGCCGACCATATCGGGGACGACA
>DASYLM010000061.1:0-2297 GCA_036009565.1 Pseudonocardia sp.
TGGTCGGCGAGGGCGGCAACCTCGGGCTGACCCAGCTCGGCCGGATCGAGTTCGCCCGGGCCGGTGGCAAGGTCAACACCGATGCGCTGGACAACTCCGCCGGGGTGGACTGCTCCGACCACGAGGTCAACATCAAGATCCCGCTCGGCCGGTTGGTCGCCGCCGGGCAGCTCACCGAGCAGGGCCGCCGGGAACTGCTGCACGAGATGACCGACGAGGTGTCCGAGCTGGTGCTCAAGGACAACCGCAGCCAGAACACCCTGCTCGGGGTGTCCCGGTCGCACGCCCCGGCCATGGTCTCGGTGTCCGGGCGGCTCGTCGCCGACCTGGAGTCCCGGGCCGGCCTGGACCGGGTGCTCGACGTGCTTCCCGACCAGGCCGGTTTCACCGCGCTGGAACGGTCCGGGCGAGGGTTGACCTCGCCGGAGCTGGCCACCCTGCTCGCGCACGTCAAGCTGGACCTGAAGGCGTCCATCCTGGACAGCGACCTGCCGGACGCGGCGGTCTTCGCCGATCGGCTGCGGGAGTACTTCCCGGTGCCCCTGCGGGAGCGGTTCCCGGACGCGGTGGCCGCGCACCCGCTGCGCCGGGAGATCGTGACCACGCTGCTGGTCAACGAGATGGTCGACGGCGGTGGCATCACGTTCGCGTTCCGGCTGGCCGAGGAGATGTCCGCCGGGGCTTCGGATGCGCTGCGCGCGTACGCGATCACCACCCAGGTGTTCGGCCTGCCCGAGCTGTGGGCCCAGATCGAACGGCTGGACAGCGGGGGAGGATCCGGGCTGGACTCCGGCCTCGCCGACGAGCTGCTGCTGGAGTCCCGCCGGCTGCTGGACCGCTCGGCCCGCTGGTTCCTGACCAATCGGCCACAGCCGCTCGCGATCGGCGCGGAGATCTCCCGGTTCGGCCCGATGGTGGCCGCGCTGCGCGACGGGGTGCCCAGGATGCTGGTCGGCCGGGAGGCCGAGGAGCAGTCCGCCCGGGTCACCGACCTGGTCAAACGGGGCGCGCCGACCGAGCTCGCGGAGCGCACCGCCGGGCTGCTCAACTGCTACGGGCTGCTGGACATCGTCGAGGTCACCGAGCTGGCCGAGCGGGAGCACGAGGAGCACGACGCCAGGGAGGTGGCGGCGCTGTACTTCGGCCTTTCCGAGCACCTCGGCGTGGACCTGGGGCTGACCTCGGTGAGCAACCTGGAGCGCGGCAACCGTTGGCATGCGCTGGCCAGGCTGGCGCTGCGTGACGACCTGTACGGCTCGCTGCGGGCGATCACCCTGGACGTGCTGCGCGACAGCAGCAGCGGCGACAGCGTGCCGAAGAAGATCGCCGAATGGGAGCGGCTCAACGCCTCCAAACTCGGCAGGGCGCGGGCCGCGCTGCAGGCCGTCGGGCAGGCCGGCCAGCTCGACCTGGCCACCCTGTCCGTGGTGTCCCGCCAGCTGCGCGGGCTGACCCGGTGACGGCGGCCGTCGAGGTTGTGGGAGCGGCGCGGTGAGCCGCTTCCACGTCGAGATACCGCTGCGCTGGGCCGACCTGGATGCCTATCGCCACGTCAACCACGCGCGCACGGTGACGCTGCTGGAGGAGGCCCGGGTGGAGCTGGTGTTCCAC
The DNA here is from genome assembly GCA_036009565.1 of Pseudonocardia sp. Classification (GTDB taxonomy): domain Bacteria; phylum Actinomycetota; class Actinomycetes; order Mycobacteriales; family Pseudonocardiaceae; genus Pseudonocardia. Next base: position 1,612 of record DASYLM010000061.1, read on the forward strand.
CGGGCGGCCGATGACGGCGCCGGCGATTGGTCGGACGGCCTGCTGGTGGCCAGCCTGCAAGTCGACTACAAGGTGCAGATCCCGTACCAGGGCCAGTCGGTGCGGGTGAGCATGTGGACCGACCAGGTGCGCGCGGCCTCGTTCCTGATCCACTACGAGCTGCGCACCGGGCCGGCCGAGAGCGACCCGGTGGCGGCCACCGCGCGCACCCAGATGGTGCCCTACGACCTGGGCGCCGGGCGGCCTCGCCGACTGACCGATGCGGAGCGGCTCTTCCTGGCGCGCTGGGCGGACGGTCCCGGAGAGGAAACCGAGCCCGCGGCGCCCGGGGACCCCGCGACGGGCGGCTCGGCGACCGAGCCCGGGACGGACTCGGCGGCCGGCTCGGTGGACCGCTCGATGGGTGCCCGACGGGCCGCCGCGGCCCTCCGCCCGCACGGGCCGGAATGAGCGCGTCCGTGGAGCGGGGCCCGGCGGGGGACACCGCGGCGGTGCTGGACATCCCGGACAGCGGGCGGCGGGACGACCTGGCCGGATTCATCGCGCGGGTGGTGCAGCTGGACGCCGCGTCGGTGGTGCGGCTGCGCGCCGACGGGGAGCAGGTGGTGGCCTGGGCGAGCACGCCGTTCGAGGTGCTGGCGACCCGGGCGGTGCGCGGCGGGCTCCAGCCTGCCGACCTGACCGTG
>DASYLM010000062.1:0-18900 GCA_036009565.1 Pseudonocardia sp.
CGGTGTCCGGGTCGACCGAGGCGTCCTGGGCCGGGTCCCACCAGGGCTTGCCGCCGGTCTCCATGGAGTAGGTCGGTATCTCGTCCGCCGTGCTGAACGGCGTCGGCCCGGCGCCGGCGATGCCCTGCCCCGGAATCGACGCCGGAATCAACCCTGGAACCGACCCTGGAACCGACACTGGAACCGACCCTGGAATCGACATCGACCGGATCACGCCGTGCAGCCGCTCGAAGATCTCCGGCGGCATCGAGTCCACCGCATCGACCAGCGCCGCCGCCCTCGGGTCGGTCGCCCTGGCCTCCCGCTTCTCCGCGTCGGTCAGCACCATGGTCCGCAGCGTGAGGATCTCGTCGTTCTCGGTGCCGTCGAACATCTCGTTGGGGCTCTCCGGGGCGATCTCCGGGAAGTCGGCCAGGATGATCGGTGAGGACAGCACCAGCCGGGGGCGCTCGGTCGGTCCCGCCAGCACCGGCCAGGTGTGCTCGTTGGTGCACGCGGTCGATGCCGGGCGGGCCCACTCCGGCGGGTCGGTCATGGACAGGAACTGGCCGTCGGACAGCGCGAGGATGCTGTGCGCGCCGATCAGCGAGGACTGCAGGGCGGTGTCCCGGTCCGGCTGTGTCCCTTCGTTGCCGGTGTCGGTGTCGGTCCCGGTATCGGGGCCGGGATCATGCTCGTCGGCGGAGTCGCCGAGGTTCGTCACCCGGAGCCGCAGCTGGACCGCGCCGTAGGGCCCGGGCACCGGTTCGGCCGAGGCGGTGATCGCGGCCCGGATCGGCCAGCTCTCCCGCAGCACCCGGCCGGCGGGCCGGCCGGCGCCGTCGGGCGAGTGCTGCGGGATCGCCTCCTCGCTCGTCTCGGCGGGCAGCTCCACCGGCACCGTCACCTCGCCGGCCAGCAGGTTGGCGACTGGCAGCACCGCGTCCACCACCGCCGGGATGCCCTCGTCCCACGCCAGGTAGAGGTCGTCGCCGACGGTCAGTTCGGGGACGTCCACGAAGTGGTCCGGCCCGTCCGGGCGCTGCACCCGGCGGCGGCGCAGCCGCAGGAACCGCAGCCGGACCCGCAGCACCGTCCGGACCGTGTTGCCCGGACCGCGGTCGGGTTCCAGCAGGCACTCGGTGTGCGAGTACCAGGTCTCGCTGTGCCGCTGTGCCCAGTTCTGAGGCGTCAGCACACCGAACTGCCAGCGCAGCTGGTTCTTCTGCGCGGAGGCCCGGTACGGGTAGAGCAGGTAGCCCTCGAACAGGACGGTGTCGGCGACCTTGGCGACCTGATCCATGATCTCGGCGAGCGGCGCGGTCGGCGGGTGGGTCATGACTGCGCCCCGCTCACTCGCTTCAGCAGGTCCGCGACGGTGTCGTCCCAGTTCAGGGTGCCGCGCTCGGCACGGTACCGCTGCAGCGCGGTGTGCGTCTCGGTGCGTACCGAGAGCCAGGTGGAGTTGGGGAAGTGCTGGTCCATGATCTCCCGCCACACGGTCACCGGCAGCCGGTAGCTGACCTCCAGGTGCCAGGGCACCAGCTCGACCTGGATACCGCCCTCGGTGTGGTAGAACGCGGTGCCGCTGAACAGCATCAACAGTGGGATGTCGCCGTCGTCGAGGCCGTGGAAGTACTTGCCGGTGGCCACCTCGGTGTCCGCCGACAGCGGCACCGACAGCGGGACGTCGATGGAGTCGGTGAAGCCCTGCACCATGACCCCGATGGTGGCCAGCTGCATCGGCTTGAGCGTCTCGCCCCACCGCGACGGCTCGCCGAACAGGTCGCTGAGCCGGGACGCCTCGTTGGCGGAGTAGCGGCGTTTGTGCGGTTCGATGCGCAGCTGGCAGCGCAGCGCGACCGTGTGCATCCGCACCCCGGTGCTCTCGGTGACCCGCAGTGTCGCCAGCAGGCTGGGGCTCGCCGCGTACGGCTCGGCCACCGCGGCGGTGCAGGCGAATCCGAGCTGGGGCATCTCAGCCTTCCTGTCCTGGGGGTGGCAGCTCGCGGGCCCGGTCGCCGATGTCGGCGAAGAAGGCGTCGATCCGCTCCCATGCCTCGGTACCGCCGTCGAAGCCCTTCCAGTACACCCGGACCAGCCCGACCAGCTCGTAGCAGATGTCGATCGGCACCAGCAGGCAGTCCGACACCCCACCAACCTGGCGCAGCAGTAGCGCCTCGACGTCGAACTCCATCTCGGCCGCCAGCCGGGTGCCGCCCAGGCCCTCTTTCCAGGCGTCCATCGGCAGCAGGCTCTCGGTCGCCCCCGCCGGGCTGGGGTAGAACGCCAGCGGGCGCTCCAGGTCGGAGTTGTGGAAGAAGAACGCCATCCGCACCGGGATCTGCAGTGCGTCCCACTCCGTCTCGGCCATGGTGAAGCTCGGGTCGCGCAGATACCTGGTCGGAACCGCGCGGTACCGACCGCGCCCGGCGCCGCGCTCGGTGAACAGCAGCGCGCACGGCCGGCAGGTGCACAGCAGGGAGCGGTTCTCCAGGTGCACCACGTGTGAGTGCACGTCGGGGATCCGCTCGGAGCACATCTCGCAGTGCTCCTCGCGCTGCTGCGCCGGCACCGGCGGGGCGACCGGTTTCGGCCGCAGCAGCCGGCGCAGCGCCAGCCCGTCGGTCATACCGCCGCCTCCGCGTTGAGGAGTGCCCCGTTGGCCGCGCGGCCGGTCATGACGCCGCCTCCGCGTTGAGGAGTGCGTCGGCCGACCGGACCCGCGGTCATGCCCCGACTCCCACGGCTGTCCGCGGCAGCGCGAGTCGCAACCCTCCAGCCCTGGTGACCAGTGGCAGCGGCTCCAGGTGCAGGCTGCCGGTCATCGCGCGGCCGGCCCTGCGGACGTCGAACTCGGCCTGGCAGGACGGACAGGTCAGCTGGTCGCCGGCCAGCACGGCCCCGTCCAGCTCGCCCCGGCACGCGGGGCAGCTGTCCCGGTAGGCGACCAGCCCACCCGCGGTCGTGTTGTCGAAGTGGCTGCCCGCCGGCAACGCCAGCAGCACCGGGTAGCCGGCGACCTCGAGCGTCGCGCACTGCCCGGGCCGCAGCGCGGGCGCGTCGAGGACCACCCAGGAGACCGGTACGTCCTCGACCGGCGGCCCGAGTTGGATCTGCAGCAGCGGCAGCTCCTTGACGGTCGGTGCCGACCCGGCTGGGGGGACCGGTCCCACCAGCGGCGCGGCGGCCGCTGTCATGCCTGCTGTCATACCTTCGACATCCACCCGGATCACCTCCGGGCAGGCCTCCACGATGGCCTTCTCGATCGCTGTCTTGACGGTCATCGCGGAGGACGGGCAGCCGTCGCAGCTGCCCTTCAGCCGCAGGTTGACCACCGCACCGGCGGGATCGGACGGGTCGTTGAACTCCACCCCGAGCAGCTCCACCCCGCCGGCGTGCGAACCGAGGTAGGGGCGGACCGTCTCCAGCGCCCTGGTGACCCTGGCCAGGGTGTCCTCCGGGTGCAGGTCGTGCAGGACCAGCAGGCTGGACACCAGGTCGTCGCCGACCAGTTCGTCGAGCAGGGACTGCCCCCGATGGCCGGCGCCGGCCAGCAGCGCGACGATGCGCTCCAGGCCGGCGCCGTACATGCCCATCAGCAGCCGGACCAGCTCCTCGGCCGTCTCCGTCACGGCAGGTTCGGCGTGCGCACTCAACTCACCGAGCAGCTGCTCGATCTGCTCGCCTACTTCTCTGGGGTCGGTATCGGTGTCCATTCCTCAGCCGAGGTTGAGCATGGCCGGGGACGTGGTCTTGTTCAGTGTCTTGCCGTTGCCCAGGTACATGTGCACGCCGCAGGGCAGACACGGGTCGAAGCTGCGAACCGCGCGCATGATGTCGATGCCCTTGAAGGACTCCGGCGGGTTCTCCTCGAAGATCGGCGTGTTCTGCACCGCGTCCTCGTAGGGGCCGGGCGTGCCGTAGGTGTCGCGGACGCTGCCGTTCCACGGCGTCGGCGGGTACGGGTGGTAGTTGGCGATCTTGCCGCCCTTGATCACCATGTGGTGGCTGAGCACGCCGCGGACCGCCTCGGTGAACCCGACGCTGACCGCCTCGTCCGGGACCTTGAACGGCTCCCAGGTCTTGGTGTGGCCGGCGCGCACCTCGGCCATGGCCTTCTCCGCGAAGAACAGCGCCTGCGCGGCGGCGTAGGCCTGGAAGTAGGTACGGGCCCGGTTGCGCTCGATGGCGTTGGACCACTTCGGGATCTTCCACTCGAAGCTGACCTCGGGCTTGAGCGCGGTCCGAGGCAGGTTGATCTTTACGCTGTGCCCGGTCGACTGCACGTACCCGGTGTCGACGAGGCCGGCCAGCGCGGTGACCCACAGCCGCGGCAGCGGGCCGCCGCCGGTGTCCAGCGCCAGGTGGTCGGTGCCGTCGAACCAGCGCGGCGACATCGTCCAGCTGTACTTGTCGTCGAAGTTGCGCTTCTGCGGTGCCGGGATGGTGTGCTGGTTCCACGGGTGGTTGCGGTCCACCGGGTTGCCCAGCGGGTCCTTGGTGACGAACATTTCCTGGTCTTCCCAGCTGCGGTAGAACGAGCTGCCGAGCAGGATGCGGATGCCCAGGTTGATGTCGACCAGGCTGGTGGTGACGAGCTTGCCGTCCACCACGATGCCCGGCGTGACGAACATCTTGCGGCCCCAGTCGGCCATGTTGCGGTAGCTGAAGTCGCAGTGGTCCGGGTCGTTGAACGCGCCCCAGGACCCCATCAGGATCCGGCGCCGGCCGACCTCTTCGTAGCCGGGCAGCGCCTCGTAGAAGAAGTCGAAGAGGTCGTCGTGCAGCGGCACCACGCGCTTCATGAACTCGACGTAGCGCATCAGGCGGGTCAGGTAGTCGGTGAACAGCTGGATGGTGGCCACCGTGCCGACGCCGCCCGGGTACAGCGTGGAGGGGTGCACGTGGCGACCCTCCATCAGGCAGAACATCTCCCGGGTGTACCGGCTGACCTGCAGCGCCTCCCGGTAGAACTCACCGCTGAACGGGTTGAGCGACCGCATGATGTCGCCGATGTACTTGTAGCCGTGGTCGGCCGCGTGCGGTGCCTCGGTGCGGTTGGCGAGCTCGAGAACGCCGGGGTTGGTCTCGGCGACCATCTTCTCGCAGTAGTCCACCCCGACCAGGTTCTCCTGGAAGATGTTGTGGTCGAACATGTACTCGGCGGCCTCACCGAGGTTGATGATCCACTCGGCGAGGTGCGGCGGGCGGACCCCGTAGGCCATGTTCTGGTTGTAGACCGAGCAGGTGGCGTGGTTGTCGCCGCAGATGCCGCAGATGCGGCTGGTGATGAAGTGGGCGTCCCGGGGGTCCTTGCCCTTCATGAAGATGGAGTAGCCCCGGAAGATCGACGAGGTGCTGTGACACTCGGCGACCTTCTTGTTCGCAAAGTCGATCTTCGTGTAGATGCCGAGGCTGCCGACGATCCGGGTGATCGGATCCCAGGCCATCTCGACGAGGCCGTTCTTGTCGGTCTTGAAAGAACCCATCCGGTCCTGTGTCGCGGTCATGGTTGGCGCCTTCTTTTCTGCGCTGGAAGGAAGCTGGAGAGTGGGAGGGACGAAACGGAACGCGCGTGGACCGGGCGGGTTCCACCGGAGGTCAGGACGCGCGGACTACCAGACCTTGCGGTAGCCGGTGCTCAGTTCGCGGCCCTTGGCGCGCCACTTGGGTTCCTTGTCCAGCTTCTTCGCGGTGATGTTCCGAAGCCCTCGGATCACGCCGCCGTAGGCACCGCTCGCGGCGCCGGAGACCTTGCTGCCGGGTGGGGCGTCCATGAACGGCATGAACTTGTCCGGGAAGCCGGGCATGGTGCAGCCGATGCAGATGCCGCCCACGTTCGGGCAGCCGCCGACGCCGTTGATCCAGCCGCGCTTGGGCACGTTGCACTTGACCACGGGGCCCCAGCAACCCAGCTTGACCAGGCACTTCGGCGATCCGTACTCCTTGGCGAACTGGCCCTGCTCGTAGTAGCCGCCGCGGTCACAGCCCTCGTGCACGGTGGCCTCGAACAGCCACTTCGGCCGCAGCTCGTCGTCCAGCGGGATCATCGGCGCGGCGCCGGTTGCCTGGTAGAGCAGGTACAGGATCGTTTCGGACAGGTTGTCCGGGTGAGTCGGGCAGCCGGGTACGCAGACGATCGGGATGCCGGCCTTGGACTTCCAGTTCCAGCCCAGGTAGTCGGGCACGCCCATCGCGCCGGTGGGGTTGCCCGCCATGGCGTGGATGCCGCCGTAGGTGGCGCAGGTACCGACGGCGAGGATCGCCAGTGCCTTCGGTGCGAGCCGGTCGATCCACTCGCTGGTGGTCATCGGCTGCCCGGTGGCCGGGTCGTTGCCGAACCCGCACCAGTAGCCCTCTTCCTTGATCGCCTCGTTCGGGATCGAGCCCTCGATGACGAGTACGAACGGTTCGAGCTCGCCGCGGTCGGCCTTGAAGAACCACTCGATGAAGTCGTTGACCCCGCCGACAGGGCCGTTGTCGAAGTCGATCAGCGGCCAGTGCACCGCGACCTTCGGCAGGCCGGGCAGAGCGCCCAGCGCAATCTCCTCGATGCTCGGTTGGGTGGCGGCGGTCAGGGCGACGGAATCGCCGTCACAGCTCAACCCCGCGTTGATCCACAAGATATGTACGGTCGGATCTTCGGTGGTCGACATCTTCGTCGCCCCTTACGGCGTCATGGCGCCCAAGATGTTCGGGCGCCTGGCCTGCGTGGTGGGAGAACCGTTGGTCTACCAGCCGTGGACCGTCCGGAGTAAGTGGTCCAGGTCACTAGGGGCGGACTACACGGACCGGTTGGAGTGAGGGCCCGACACGGGCATGGCATCCCAGTAAATTGCCCGATTGCTATTACATTTCGAATAGCGCGAGCGTCGCGCGGGCGCGGGCGAAGTTACCGGAGGAATGCGGTCATGGCGAGCATCGAGGAGGTGCGGTCCGGCATCGCGCTGGCCAACCAGAAAGCCTCGGAGAGTCTCGGTGCACTGCAGCAGGCGCACTCCCAGCTGGAGGAGGCGCAGCAGTCGCTCACCCGGGTCACCGAGGGCAGCGCGCAGGCCGACGTGCATGACGCCAACGGGCAGCTGCAACAGGCGGTGCAGAGCATCTCCGAGGTCCAGCAGCTGGTCCGTTCGGCGATCAGTACCGCCGAGGGCATCTCGCAACGGCTGTGACCGAGTCACTCGGTGAGATCAGGGCCGCACTGGAAGAGGTGTCGGCATGCCTCCATTCGGCCTATCGTAGTGCGCAATCGGCCGAGCAGCGGCTCACCGAAGCGGTCGCGCTGTTGACCGAGCTGGACCAGACGCATCACGACGCACTGGTGCCGCCCGAGCTGCCGAAAGCGGAGCAGGAGTTGACGCGAGGGCTGGGGTTGATCAGCGGTGGAGCCGACTCGGTGGCGGCGATTGAAGCCAGGCTCTGAGCCTGTGAGTGGCGATGGTCGTGATGGCGACCATCGCCACTCACGGGTGTGCGGGCCGCGATGGTGACCCGGCGCCAGGACCGCCGCGAGCGGATCGCGGCGGCCTTCGACGACTTCCGGCACGCCGTGGGTGCGGCACTGGGTGCGGCGGCCGCGCACCGGGAGGCCGCGGTGCTCAGGCATGCCAGCACGCTGTTCGAGATGTGGCTGCGCGCCGACGGGTTGGACGCCGCGCGGCGGAAGCCGTGGCTGGCCAGGGCGATGGCGAGCCGCCGCCTTGCCGATCCGGTGCGCCGGGTGCTCGCCGACCAGCGCGCCGTCTTCGGTGACTGGGTGGCCACCGAGCCGGAGCGGCTGACCCAGCTGGTCACCGACGCGGCACCGGGGGCGGCCGGCGAGCCGGCGGACCGGTGGCTCGGCGGGCCCGGCAAGGCGGACGGCGTCGGCCCGGTACCGGAGCTGTGGCGGATCGGGACGGCGGTGGTCGACGGCGCCCCGCCGCACTCGCCGTTCCCGGTGGCGGTGCCGCTGCTGGACGAGGCGCACCTGGAGATCAGGTCCACCCCGCGCACCCGTACCGCGGCCGAGTCACTGGTGGAGGCGCTGCTGCTGCGGGTGGTCAGCTACTTCCGCCCGGGGCTGGTCGCGCTGCACGTGTGGGACGTCGGCCAGCTCACCGGCGCGGTGCCCGGGCTCTACCCGCTGACCCGCACCGGGCTGCTCACCGTGCACGACCCGGGTCGGCTGGAGGAGCTGCTCGAGGAGCTCTCCGACCACATCCGGCGGATACACACCCGGGTGCTGGTCGACGGCCACCCGTCGCTGCGCGCGCTGGCGGCGACCACCAAGGGGCGGTCCGAGCCGTGGCAGATCGCGGTGCTGGTCGGCAACAATGCGCAGCTGCGCGACGAGGACCGCCGCGCGCTGCAGCGGGTCGCCCGCAACGGGTTGGCCTGCGGCATCCAGCTGGTGCTGGTGGACGTGCCGGTGACGATCAGCGCCCCGATGGAGACGGTGGTGCTGCACGAGCCCGCCGACCTGGCCGAGCCGGTCACCGGCACCGCCACGATGACCGGGCCGTACGCCACGGTCACCCTGGACGAACCGCTGCCGCGCGAGCAGGTCAGCGCCGCGTGCCACGCCATCTCCGACGACCTGGAGCAGCTGCGCAGCCGGGTCGGCTCGTTCGGTGACCTGTTGCCGACGGACTTCTGGTGGTCGGCGAACTCCACCGCCGGGGTGCGCGCCCCGGTCGGGTTCCGGGACGGCCTGCCGGTGGAGCTGGTGTTGGGCGACTCCTCGCCGCACGCCCTGATCGGCGGCCCCAGCGGCTCCGGCAAGACCAACTTCCTGCTCGCCATGCTCGGCTCGATGGCGGCCCGCTACTCGCCGGACGAGCTGGAGCTCTACCTGCTGGACTTCAAGGAGGGCGTGTCGTTCGCCCAGTTCACCCCCGGCCGTCGGGACCCGTCCTGGCTGCCGCACGCGCGCCTGGTCGGGGTGAACATCAACACCGACCGGGAGTTCGGGCTGGCGCTGCTGCGCTTCCTCGCCGACGAGATGCGCCGGCGCGCGGAGGCGGCGAAGGCGCACGAGGTCACCAAGCTGGAGGAGCTGCGGGCGGCCGACCCGGAGGGCCGCTGGCCGAGGGTCGTGGCGGTCATCGACGAGTTCCAGTTCCTGTTCGCCGAGCGGGACGCGGTCACCAGGGAGGCCGTGACGCTGCTCGAGGACGTTGCCCGGCGCGGCCGTTCGCAGGGCATCCACCTCGTGCTGTCCAGCCAGGACGTGTCCGGCATCGAGGCGTTCTGGGGTCGGCCGGCGATCTTCGAGCAGTTCGTGCTGCGGGTCGCGCTGCCCCGGTCGCGCCGGGTGCTCGCCGACCTCAACGACGTGGCGCTGTCGCTGCCCCGTTGGCACGCGGTGCTCAACCACGAGTCCGGCATCAAACACGGCAACGAGATGGTCCGGGTCCCGGATGCCACCGCCAAGGGGACCCTGGACGCGCTGCAGAACGAGCTGTGGCAGCGCCGCTCGGACGAGCTCGGCGAGCCCCGGCTCTTCGACGCGAGCCGGACGCCGAGGCTGGCCGAGCTGCTGGCCGCCAGCGGTGTCGAGGTGGGCAGCCGCGCCGTCCCGGTGGCGCTGCTCGGGCAGATGATCGACGTGGCCGGCAGTGCGGCATCCGTCCCGATGAGCGCCACCCCCGGCCGCAACCTGGCGGTGATCTCCTCGGGGGTGGCCGACGCTGCCGCGGTACTCGGCGCGGCGGCGCTGTCGCTGGCCCGCCAGCACACCCCCGACGGCAGCCACGCCGCCCGGTTCACCCTGGCCGTGCTCGTGCCCGAGGCCGCCGATCCGGCCGCCGAGCTTGCGGAGCGGCTGCGCGCGGGCGGCCACCGGGTGGACACCCTCGGGCTGGACGGAATCGGGGCACTGGTCGCCGAACTGGCCGCCGACGTGGCCGGCCGGCTGACCGGCGGGCAGGCCCGCGCCGAGCCGCACTACCTACTGCTCTACGGGGTGGACGGGGCCAGCGGGGTGCTCGAGCAGAAGGACCCGAACACCTTCAAGAGCGGGTTGGACGGCCTGCGCCAGGTACTCAAGGGCGGCCCGGAGACCGGGCTGCACCTGCTGGGCTGGTGGCGCAGTGTCCAGCGGCTGCGCGCGGTGCTCTCGATGGGCGCCGGGGTGGACGACATTGGCTGCTGGGTGGCGTTCGACGTACAGGGTTCCGAGCTGGGGCCGCTGGCCCCGGGGCTGGTGAGCTGGTCGCCCCGGCCGGCCAGGGGCCTGGTCTTCGACCGCTACACCCAGCAGCGCCCGGAGGTCATGATCGTGCCGGACATCGAGCCGGTGCCGGACGTCGAGTCGCGAGGGGAGGCCGGCGGATGACGGGTACGGGACCGGGCGCGGCGCGGCGGTACAAGGACATCACCGGCGGGATGACCGATGCGGTGGACCGGATGCGCCGGGCGGACGCCGAGCGGGCCCGGCAGCTGGGTGGTGAGCTGACCGCGCTGCACGAGGAGATGTCGGCCGCCACCGACCGGGAGGCACTCACCGTGCTCGGCGTCGCACTGCAGTGGGAGTCGGCGGTGGAGACGCTGTGGCACGAAGCGTGGATGACGCTGAGCCCGCTGCCCAAGGCGGACCCGAGCGCGTCCGCCCGGGATCTCGACTACCTGGACGCGGTGGTGGCCCAGCGCTACGAGGCACTGCGCGACGCGATCCGCCGCCGGGGCCTGCTCGGCCGGCGCTGAGGCCGGTGTCGGCCGGTGTCGGTCGGGGTCCGGAGTCGGGGGGTCTGGCTAGTCGTCGACCTCGTCGTCGGAGTCGTCACGGGCCAGGAAGGTGGCCAGCCGGTCCACCGCCACCTCGAAGTCGGGGTTCCGGTCGACGAACGCGCGCAGCCGCTCGGCCAGCCAGTCCAAGGTGACCTGCTCGCCGCCCCGGCGCTCCTCGAGCTCCTCGATTCCCCGATCGGTGAAGTACACGCGATCACTCTATCCGGCGGTGCCGAGGAGGTAGAGCGGCCCGATCGTCGGGTGGCCTTGACGATGCTGAAGGCGGCACACTACCGTCCAGTAAGTCGATCAACTTGGTCCGATGCCTACCCGGCGTACCCGGAGCAAGGTGGCGACGTAGGGTGTCGGCGTGCTGGCGACCGTCGAGGGGGGTAACTCGCGGACGCCGCGGTGCGCCGGTCGTTGCGATCGTCCAGCCGCGGGTCACCACCTGTGGTGACCTCCGTCGGCCACCGCTGAAGAGAGATCCCGGAGCAGGACGATGCCGCTTCCCAGCCGGGATGAGTTACGGGAGAGGCTGGCCGCCGTCTACGAGGCCGCCGGGGTCACCGCCGGGGATGCGATATCGAAGATCCGGCGAACCTTCGAGGAACGGCCGCAACTGGCCCGCGCGTTCGGAATCGGGGCCGCGGTAGTGGTCTTCGCCGGTGTTGTCCTCGGCGTCGTGGTCGGCCAGCGAGGTGGCCCGCAGCCCGCCAGCGGTGGCCAGCTACTCGTTCCGGCGGTGACCTCGACGCCGCGCGCCGAGGAGCAGGACGGCACTCCGACCGTCGGTTCGCCGCCGCACCCCGGTGCGCCGCCCGACCCCGGTGCCGAACACCCCGCCAGGAAGCCGCGAGCCGCCCCGCCCGCCAGTGCCACCGCCGCACCCACCGGAACCGCCGCCCACAACACCGCCGCGCAGCCGGGCCTGCCAGCCGCCGCGGCGAGGCCGGACGACGCCGCGCAGCCGGGTGCCGCGGCGAAGCCGGGCGCCTCGCGGGGAGAGCACCGGGTGGCCAGCGGGGAGACCCTCGCCCAGATCGCGCTGCGCCACGACGTGCCGTTCGAGCAGATCGCCGCGGACAGTGGGATCGGCGACCCCGACCGGGTCGGGCCCGGGCAGCGGCTGGTGATCAGGGCCAAACCGGCCGGTGTCGAGGTGATCCAGCCGGGTCGTACGCTGGATGACTATGCACGCAGCTCTGGTCGTCGGGTGGATGAGTTGATGCGGCTGAACCCGCAACTCACCGACCCCGACCGGATCCTCGCCGGCGGCCGGCTCAATGTCTGACCCGCGTCCGGTGCCGGTGCCGCCCCCCGGCCGGCCGCAGCCTCCCCGTCCCGTGCCGCCGCCCGGTCCCGTGCCGCCGCCCGGTCGAGGCGGTCCGCCGCCCCGGCCGCCGCGAGGCCGCCCCGGCCCGCCACCGGGTAACTCCCCGCCCGGCATGACTCCGCCGCCACCGGGGACGCCGCTACCGGGCCCACCGCCGTCCGGGCCCAAGCCGGGCCCCCCGCCGGGACGGCCGTATCAGGGCCGCCCCACCCCGGACCAGCTCCGTGCCCCGGTCCGCCAACCCGGCCCGGGCCAGCAACCGGGACCTGGCCAGCAACCGGGACCGGGGCAGTGGCCCCGGGGCGGCCCGCCACACACCCGGCAACTCGAGCCACCGGTCGGACCCGGTGGCAGTTCGAGGCCTGGCAGGTCGGCCGGTGGGCCGCCATCGGGCAGCGTGTCCCCGGGCGGCCCGGCGCAGCGCAGCGTGTCCCCGGGCGGCGCGGCACCGCGCGGCACCGGTTCGGACGGCTACCCCGGCCCGGGTTACGGCCGAGCCAGCGAGCCGCCGCGTTCCCGGTGGGACGGCGCGCAACGGACCCTGGAAGTAGCTTCGCGGCTGCTCAGCCCCCGGGTGCGCGCGGCGATCGGGGTGGCCAGCCTGCTCACCGTGGCCATCGTCCCGGGCGCCGCGATGGCCGCCGGCGCGATCACCGTCGCTGCCGACGCCTACTGCACGTTCGGCTCGTTCTGCCTGTACTCGGGACCCAACTTCGACGGTCAGAAGGTGGAGTACAGCGGCGAGGAGTTGTTCTGCCAGGACAGCCGGCCCGCGCTGAACGTGCGCAATGTGCTGCCGAACGGGGCTCGCTCCGTGGTCAACAACACCCGCAACGGGACCACGGGCCTCGGCGTCAAGATCTACAGCGCGCCCGAGCACCTGGTTCTGACCACGATCAGCCCCGGCGGCGAGGTCAGCCAACTGGACGGCAAGACGGCCCAGTCCATGCAGTCGCTGTGCGCCTACCCCCGCGGCAACTGAGCCCCAGCCGGCGGCAACCGAGCCCGGGCCGACGACGAACCTGAGCCCCGAACCGGCAGAGCCCCGGTGCCGTGTTGTCACACCGCACCGGGGCCCCGTCGGACAGACGGTCGGCTCAGGAACTAGTCACCCAGCGCGGACTCGACCAGCTGGGCCTGCTCGACCTCGTGCACCTTGCCGGAGCCGGCCGCCGGAGCCGCCATCCGCCGCCGGGAGACCCGCTTGATGCCGGCGAACCCGTTGGGGAAGTACTCCGGCAGTGCCAGCCCGAAGTACGGCCAGGCTCCCTGGTTGGCCGGTTCCTCCTGGACCCAGCGGATGTCGGTGGCGTTCGGGTAGCGCTCCAGCATCGCCTGCAGCTTGGTCTTGGGCAGCGGGTAGAGCTGTTCGACCCGGACGATGGCGACGTCCGAGCGCTCCGCCTTGTCCCGGGCGGCGGCCAGGTCGTAGTAGACCTTGCCGCTGCACAGCAGCAGCCGGCGCACGTCCTGCTGCGGGCCGCGCCGGTCGGCGAAGTGGGGGTCGTCCAGCACCGAGCGGAACTTGCCGTCGGTGAACTCCGACACCGGGCTCACCACGCGCTTGTTCCGCAGCATCGACTTCGGGGTGAACACGATCAGCGGGCGGCGTACCCCGTCCATCGCGTGCCGGCGCAGCAGGTGGAAGTAGTTCGCCGGGGTGCTCGGCACGGCCACCGTCATGGACCACTCCGCGCACAGCTGCAGGAACCGCTCGATCCGGCCGGAGGTGTGGTCCGGCCCCTGGCCCTCGTGGCCGTGCGGCAGCAGCAGCACCACGTCCGAGGTCTGGCCCCACTTGGCCTCACCGGAGGAGATGAACTCATCGATGATCGACTGCGCGCCGTTGGTGAAGTCGCCGAACTGGGCTTCCCAGGCCACGAAGGCGTCCTGGTTGGCCACCGAGTAGCCGTACTCGAAGCCGACCGCGGCGAACTCCGACAGCGCGGAGTCGTACGGCAGGAACCGACCCTGGTCCGGGGCGAGGTTGCGCAGCGGGTAGTACTCCTCGCCGGTCTTGCGGTCGATCACCACGGAGTGCCGCTGCACGAAGGTGCCCCGCCGGGTGTCCTGCCCGGACAGCCGCACCAGCTTGCCGTCGATGACCAGCGAACCGAGCGCGAGTAGCTCGCCGAAGGCCCAGTCCACGTTGCCCTCGCGGGACATCGTGTAGCGCTTCTCCAGCACCGGCTTGACCCGGGAGTGGACCGAGAAGCCCTCCGGCAGGTTGACGTGCGCATCGCCGATCCGGTGAACGACCTCGAGTGGCACCGCCGTCTCCAGCTTCGCGGGCAGTGCCTGCTCGGTCTCCACCGAGGGGCTCGGCGACACCGCGCCGCGCTCGAGCTCGCGGACCTCGTTGAAGACGTGCTCGAGCTGGCTGGAGAAGTCCTTGAGCGCGTGCTCGGCCTCCTCCATCGAGATGTCGCCTCGGCCGATCAGCGACTCGGTGTAGGTCTTACGCACGCTGCGCTTGCCGTCGATGATGTCGTACATGGCCGGCTGGGTCATCGAGGGATCGTCGCCCTCGTTGTGGCCGCGGCGGCGGTAGCAGATCATGTCGATCACGACGTCGTTGTGCCAGCGCTGCCGGTACTCGACCGCCAGCTTGGCCACCCAGACGCAGGCCTCCGGGTCGTCGCCGTTCACGTGGAACACCGGTGCGGCGATCATCTTGGCCACGTCGGTGCAGTACTGGCTGGAGCGGGAGTTCTCCGGGGCGGTGGTGAAGCCGACCTGGTTGTTCACCACGATGTGCACGGTGCCGCCGGTGCGGTAGCCGCGCAGCAGCGCCAGGTTCAGCGTCTCGGCCACCACACCCTGGCCGGCGAACGCGGCGTCGCCGTGCATCATCACCGGCAGCACGGTGAAGCCGGCCGGGCCCTGGTCGAGGATGTCCTGCTTGGCCCGGACGATGCCCTCGAGCACCGGGTCGACCGCCTCCAGGTGCGAGGGGTTGGCGGTCAGCGACACCACGGTCTCGCCGTCGCCGAACATCCGGAAGTACTTGCCCTCGGCGCCGAGGTGGTACTTCACGTCGCCGGAGCCGTGCGCCTGCCCGGGGTCGAGGTTGCCCTCGAACTCGCGGAAGATCTGGCTGATCGGCTTGCCCACGATGTTGGCCAGCACATTCAGCCGGCCGCGGTGCGGCATGCCGATGACGACCTCGTCCATCTCGTCGGCCGCCGCTGAGTCCAACACCGCGTCGAGCAACGGGATGACGGTCTCGCCGCCCTCCAGCGAGAAGCGCTTCTGACCGACGTACTTGGTCTGCAGGAACGTCTCGAACGCCTCGGCCGCGTTGAGCTTGGACAGGATGTACTTCTGCTCGGCCACCGCCGGCTTCTGGTGCGGCACCTCGATCCGCTCCTGCAGCCAGGCGCGCTGCTCGGGGTCGGAGATGTGCATGTACTCGGTGCCCACGGTGCGGCAGTAGGCGTCGCGCAGCACGCCGAGCACGTCGCGCAGCTTCATGCGGGACTTGCCGGCGAACCCACCGGTGGCGAACTCCCGGTCCAGGTCCCACAGGGTGAGGCCGTGCGAGAGCACGTCGAGGTCGGGGTGGCGGCGCTGCCGGTAGTTGAGCGGGTCGGTGTCGGCCATCAGGTGGCCCCGGGTGCGGTAGGACTCGATCAGCTCGAGCACCCGGGCGGTCTTGTCGACCGCGCCCTCCGGGAAGTCCTGCACCCAGCGGACCGGCTCGTACGGCACCCGCAGCGAGGTGAAGATCTCGTCGTAGAAGTCGTCCTCGCCCAGCAGCAGCTTGTGCACCCGGCGCAGGAAGTCGCCGGACTCGGCGCCCTGGATGATCCGGTGGTCGTACGTCGAGGTCAGTGTGATGATCTTGCTGACCCCGAACTCGGCGAGCCGCTCGTCGCTGGCTCCCTGGAACGAGGCCGGGTACTCCATCGCGCCGACGCCGACGATGGTGCCCTGCCCGGCCATCAGCCGCGGCACGCTGTGGTTGGTGCCCAGGGTGCCCGGGTTGGTCAGGCTGATCGTGGTGCCGGCGAAGTCCTCCGCCTTCAGCGAGCCGGTGCGGGCCTTGCGGATCATGTCTTCGTAGGCCGACCAGAACTGCGCGAAGTTCATCGCCTCGCAGCCCTTGATGGAAGCCACCACCAGCGAGCGCTGGCCGTCCTTCCCGGGCAGGTCGATGGCGAGCCCGAGGTTGACGTGGGTGGGTGACACCGCGGTGGGCTTGCCGTCGGTCTCGGCGAAGTGCTTGTTCATGCCGGGGAAGTCGGCCAGTGCCTTGACCACGGCGTAGCCGATGAGGTGGGTGAAGGAGAGCTTCCCGCCCCGGGTCCGCTTGAGCTGGTTGTTGATGACGATCCGGTTGTCCGCGAGCAACTTGGCCGGCACCGCGCGCACGCTCGTCGCGGTGGGTACCGCGAGCGACGCGTTCATATTCTTGACCACGGCGTTGGCTGCCCCGCGCAGCGGGATGACCTCGCCGTCGGCACCGCTCGGTGCGGCCGGCTTGGCGGCGCGGGAGGTGGTGCCGGCGGCCGGCTTGGCCTCGGTGCCCACGACTGTTCCGGAGGACTTGGCGGGGCTCGCCGGCTGGCTGGCGGGGGCCGGGCGGGCCGGGGCCGGTGCGGGTCCGGGCTTCGCGGCCGCGGAGCTCGCGGGCACGGAGTTGGTCGGGGCGGGCTTCGCGGGGGTGCTGTTGGTCGTGCTGTTGGTCGCCGTGCTGTTCGTCGGTTGGACGGCCCGGTCGGTGCCGGGGCGTCCGGTGGGTGCGCTGGCCGGAGCGGTGCTCGCCGTGGTGTCCACCTGCCCGTTTGATCCGTTGTCGATGGTTGGCTTGGTTGCCGATGCCTGACTGGCGGAGTATTCGTCGGCGCTTGGGCGGTAGTCAGCGAAGAAGTCATGCCACGCTGGGTCGACCGACGTGGGGTCATCGAGGAAACGCTGGTACATCTCCTCGACGAGCCACTCGTTCGTGCCGAACTGGGCGGTCGGGAACGGCGGGACCGACGCGGCTGACGAGCTGCTGGTGGACACGGTTGTAAATCGCCTCGCTTGAATTGATCGGGTTGCCTGGCCAGCGTCCCTCAGGCTAGTCCCTTCGGGGACGTGCGCGTAGCTCAGCGCACTCGTGGCGGGCGCCACGTTGGTCCCGTATCACCTGGAGAGGGCGGCAAACCCGGTCCCCGATTAACAGAATTATTTCCTCAAGAACAGTTTACCCTCGTAGCTTTCGCCGGGTCGGTGTTGCCGAGGTGAAGGAGTACACGTGGACGAGCGCCCAGCCGCCGACGAAGATCTCGAGCAGTACGGCTACCGACAGGAGCTCAAGCGCTCGCTGCGGTTCGGCGACCTGCTCGTCTATGGGTTGATCTTCATGGTGCCCATTGCGCCGTTCGGCATCTTCGGAAGCGTCTACCAGGGCTCCGGCGGCATGGTCGCGCTCGCCTACCTGGTCGGCATGGTCGCGATGATGTTCACCGCGAGCTCGTACACGCAGATGTCGCGGGCGTTCCCGATGGCCGGTTCGGTGTACACCTACGCGGGCCGGGGGATCAGCCCGCCGATCGGTTTCCTGGCCGGCTGGGTGATCATCCTCGACTACGTACTGGTTCCCGCCCTGCTCTACCTGGTGGCCGGGGTCGCGATGAACTCGCTGCTGCCGGCGATCCCGGTATGGCTGTGGCTGGTCGCCTTCGTTCTGCTCAACACGGCGGTCAACTACCTCGGCATCGAGATGACCGCGCGTGTGAACAAGGTCATGCTGGTCGGTGAGCTGTTGGTGCTGCTGGTCTTCCTGGTGGTCGGGGTGGTGGCCCTCGCGCAGGGGAAGGGACACGGGTTCAGTTGGGAGCCGCTGTACAACAGTGCGACGTTCTCCTGGCCCGTGGTGTTCGGGGCGGTGTCGATCGCGGTGCTGTCCTTCCTGGGGTTCGACGGCATCTCGATGCTCGCCGAGGAGAACCGGGATTCGGCCCGGTCCATCGGTAGGGCGATGTTCGCCGCGCTGCTGCTGGCCGGCGTCCTGTTCCTGGTGCAGACCTGGGTGGCCGCGCTGCTGGTGCCCGACCCCGCCGCGCTGCTGGCCAACGGCGACCCCGGCGGCACCGCGTTCTACGACTCGGCCCGAGTCGCCGGCGGCGGGTGGTTGGCCGGACTGACCGCGTTGACCACGGCGATCGCCTGGGGCTTCGCCAACTCGCTGGTCGCCCAGGCGGCCACCTCCCGCCTGCTGTACGCAATGGCGCGGGACCGCCAGCTGCCGGCGTTCCTGGCGAGGATCCATCCCGTCCGAAAGGTGCCGGTGAACGCGACGCTCCTGGTCGCCGGTGTGTCGCTGGTACTCGGCGTGTACCTGACTTTCCGCGACGACGGCATCACGCTGATGAGCACGCTGGTCAACTTCGGCGCGATGACCGCGTTCCTGGTGCTGCACGTCTCCGTGGTGGTGCACTTCGCGATCCGGCAGCGCAGCCGGGACTGGCTGCGGCACCTCGTGTTCCCGATACTCGGTTTCGCCATCCTGCTCTACGTGGTGATCAATGCGAAGGTCGCCGCGCAGGTGCTGGGTTTCGTCTGGCTGGGCATCGGCGTACTGGTGCTGATCGGCTTCACTGTGGCCGGGCGCCGCCCGTCGCTGGCCGGTATGGCGGACAGTGAGAGCGCGGACAGCACGAACGCGTAAGCGAGGGTGCGCCGGCCGCGAACGCCCGGGCCGACCAATACGCTCACGAGTGAGCGCCACCGGCGGTGGCCAAAGTCAGAAGTTGTTTTCTTCGGGGTGTCTGGGAATAGTCGATCCATTTTGGTGGGATGAATTCGGGGAGTCCGTCGTGCATGCGGACTTCCCAGTCGGACTGGTGCACCATCCGGTGATGCGTCCAACACAACATCACCAA
>DASYLM010000063.1:0-8626 GCA_036009565.1 Pseudonocardia sp.
GAGGTCCGGCCGCACTGGGGGGCACCCGCCGCTGGTACCCGGCACACCCTTGTTCGCGGGTGTGCCGGATACGAATGGCGGGTTTCTGTGTCAAGCGGAGGAGAGACCCGTTCGTGCGGTCAGGAGGCCGCCCACTGCCAGGGATTGGGAGTGGCGGTGCCTGGCCGCAGCGACGGGAGGTCGAGGGCCTGTTCGAGCAGAATGAGAAACCTGGTGGTCAGCTGATGCGCTTCGGCGGACGTCAGCAGACCGCGATGTGTCCCTTGTTGGAGTTCGCTGGCCACGAGCGAGCAGAAGCTCGTCGACCACTCCTCCCGGGTTTGCGTCTTGTCGAGCATCCGAGATCATTACCACCACCGGGGCCGCCCGACCGGCTGATGTGCCCCTGAGGCACCCGAACGGGCGGAGAGGTCAACCGGTGCGTGTGATCGACACAGCCGCGGGAGCGTGGGTCAGATACCGGGCGGTGCGCTGGCACCGGCGGCGGACGGGCCCGCGGTAGTGCGGGCGGAAAGGCCGGCGATGCGGTCCGGAGGGCGCACGGTCCGGGTCGGGTGGGCGCTGCCCGCCGCGCTCGGTCTCGCCGCGCTGGCGGCCGTGCTGCTCGGCACCTGGGTGGGCGGGCTGGACAGCGGCGGCAGTGCCGGGACCGGCGCGGTCCGGTCCGGGGTCGGACTGGCGGTCGCGGTGGCCCGGTTGGCCACCGACGGGCTGGGTGCGGCCGGGATCGGGCTCGCGCTGCTGCCGTTGCTGGTCGACGGGCGCGCCGCCGGACGCGAGCGTGCCGGAACGGACGCGGGCGCGCGGGCCCGGAGCGCCGCGTTGCACCGTGCCGCCCGGCTGGGTGTGCTGCTCGGCGCCGGCTGGGCGATCGCCGCGCTGCTGGCGCTGTGGTTGCAGGCGGCCGATGCGGCGGGTACCGGCCCCTTCGAGGTGCCGCCGGCGGTACTCGGCGACTACGCGGGTGGGATCGCGGCCGGACGAGGTCTGCTGCTGACCCTGGGTTCCGCGGTGCTGCTGATGTGCCTGCAGCTGTCCGCGCTCGTCCGGTGGGCGGGAGCGGCGGCTTCGGCCCACCCGGGCGGCGGCTCGCGCGCCGGCCGGGTCGACCGGCCCCGGTACCCGGAGCTGGCCGTCGGCGCCGGTCTGCTCGGCATGCTGGCCGGACCGGTGACCGGGCACGCCGCCGGCCACGCCAGCCACGACCCGGCGGTGCTGGCCATCGCGCTGCACGTGGTCGCCGCCAGCGGGTGGGTCGGCGGGCTGCTCGCGATCGTGCTGGTGCTCCCGCGGCAGCCGCGCCTGGTGGCCGTCGCGCTGCCCCGGTTCTCCACCGTCGCCGGCTACTGCGCCGCCACCGTCGCGGTCACCGGGGTGCTGAGCGCGGTGTTCCGGCTGCCCACCCCGGTTGCGCTGGTGAACACCGGCTACGGGCTGCTGGTACTGGCCAAGGCGGCCTGCCTGGTGGCGCTGCTCGGGCTGGGCTGGCGGGCGAGGCGGCGGCTGCTGGGCCGACTGGCCGGCCTGGCGGGTGGGCGCTCCGGGTCGCCGGCGCCGCTGGCCGGCTGGCTCGGCCTGGAGCTGGTGGCGATGGCCGTGGTCTTCGGCCTGGCGGCCGCGCTCGCCGGTGCGGCGCCGTGATGGACTGGGCGGGCGCCGTGCCGATGCGTGCCGGTGCCGTGCTGATTCGTGCTGGTGCCGTGCCGAGCGGGGAGCTGCCGTGACCACCGGGGACATCCGGGCCGCGTTGGACGACGTGGCCGCCATCGGGCCGTTCTTCGCCGCGTCGGCCAACCCCGCCGAGGTGGTGGACGACAGCTGGTGTCCGCTGCGCGAGCTCTACACCGACCCGGAGCCGCTGGCCGCGCGCATCCGGGTGGTGGCCGAGGCGTTGGGCGACCCGGAACCCCGGGTGGCCGCCTCGATCACCTACCAGGGGCTCGCCGCGCGGCTGGTGTCGCCGGTCCTCGCGGCCGCCTCGGTACACCAGCTGGTGCCGCCCTGGTCGCCGGACACGCTGCACTGGCGCCCCGCGGTGACCGGCCCGCTGCCACTGTGGGAGTCCGGTACGGACCCGGTGCGGCGCCCCGAGCCGGGCGAACTGGCCGCGGTCCTCGCCGAGGTGCTGGTCGAGCCCCACCTGGAGGCACTCGCCGACGCCGTCCGGGCCGCGGTGTCGGTGTCCAGGCGCACCCTGCGCGGCAACGCGGCGTCCGCCGTGGTCGCCGCCGGCGGGTTGGTGGCGCGGGCGAGGCCGGCCGCGGCGACCCGGGCCCGGCAGCTGGTGGCCGGGCTGCTGGACACCGGTGCACTGGCCGGATCGGGCACCCTGGAGGGCCGCTGGGCCTTCCGCCGACGGTCCTGCTGCCTGTACTACCGGGTGGTCCAGGACGGGTTCTGTGGTGACTGCGTGCTCACCGGACGGCCGGCGCGTTCCACCATGAGGTGACAGAGTCGGCCGCGTCAGCACCAGCCAGCGACGGCATGTTGACGGGAGTCGCCTAGACTCGCTCGGAGACCCCCGAGTGGGTCGAGTATCGGTACCTGTGCCTCGGCGGCCGCCGCACCCGTGTTAGCCGCGCGTCGTGGTCGGTTGAGGCTATGGCGCCGGCTCCATACGCATGCGATCCGCACGAGGAGATTACGTGAAGAGCACCGTCGAGCAGCTGAGCCCGACGCGGGTGAAGATCAACGTCGAGGTGCCCTTCGACGAGCTTAAGCCGAACTTCGACCGCGCCTACCGCAAGCTCGCTCAGCAGGTCCGCATCCCGGGCTTCCGGCCGGGCAAGGCACCGGCGCGCATTCTGGAGAGCCGGCTCGGCCGCGGAGTGGTGCTTGACGAGGTCGTGAACGAGGCGATCCCCGCGAAGTACAGCGAGGCGGTGACCGCTGAGGAGGTCCGCCCGCTGGGCCGCCCGGACATCGAGGTCACCGAGATCAAGGACGGCGAACAGCTCGCGTTCACCGCCGAGGTCGACATCCGTCCCGAGTTCGACCTGCCGGACGCCTCCGGGTTCGCGGTCACCGTCGACGACGTCGAGGTGACCGACGACGAGGTCGCCGAGCAGCTGGACGCGCTGCGTGGCCGCTTCGGCACGCTCACCGGGGTGGAGCGGCCGGCCGCGAAGGACGACTTCGTGGTGGTCGACCTGTCCGCCACGGTGGACGGCAAGGAGGTCGAGGAGGCCGCCACCACCGGGCTCTCCTACCAGATCGGCTCCGGCGGCCTGATCGAAGGCATCGACGAGGCGCTGACCGGGCTGTCCGCCGACGAGTCCACGACGTTCACCACCACCCTGGTGGCCGGCGAGCACGCCAACAGCGAGGCCGCTGTGACCGCGAAGGTCACTGCGGTCAAGGAGCGCGAGCTGCCCGAGGCGGACGACGAGTTCGCCCAGCTGGCCAGCGAGTTCGACACCCTGGACGAGCTGCGCGCCGACCTGAGCGACCGGCTCGGCAAGGCCAAGCGCATGCAGCAGGCCGCGCAGGCCAGGGACAAGGTGCTGGAGGCGCTGCTCGACGCCACCGAGGTTCCGCTGCCGGGCAGCGTGCTCGAGGCCGAGCTCGAGGTCCGCACGCACGACGCCATCCACGCCTTCGACCACGACGAGGCGCGCTTCGCGGAGTGGCTGACCGAGCAGGGCCAGACCCGCGAGGAGTTCGACGCCGAGGCGAAGAAGGACGCTGAGCGGTCGGTCAAGACGCAGCTGGTGCTGGACGCCGTCGCGGACGCCGAGGAGGTCGGCGTCAGCGACATGGAGCTGACCCAGCAGATCGTCTCGCAGGCGCAGCGCTTCGGGATCGCTCCCGAGGAGTTCCTGCAGCGCACCCAGCAGGCCGGCCAGCTCGGCGCGGTCTACGCCGACGTGCGCCGGGGCAAGGCGCTGGCCAGCGTGGTCCGCCAGGCAACCGTGACCGACGGGGCCGGCACCGAGGTGGATCTGTCCGAGTTCCTCGGTGACGACGGCTCGGCCGACGCAGAGGTGATCGACGCCGAGGCCGGCGACCAGGTCGAGGCGGCCGACGCGAGCGACGAGGCCGGCGAGCAGGCCGAGGCGCACGATGAGGCCGGCGACCAGGCCGAGCAGCAGTCCGCCCCAGCGAAGGCCTGAGGCGGCACGTCGGTTCGGTCCTGTGCTCTGAGCGAACGCGCGAGTGTTCACGGCCTGATCGACGTCGAGCTTGGCTAGGGTCGGTACCACGACCGCGTCGACAGCGGACACCGAACAGAAAGCAGGCAGACGTGACGCAGTACCCATCTACTCCGCGGGAGCCGCAGATGCGGGCCGCGGCGGCGTCCATGACGCTGGGGGACTCGGTCTACGAGCGGCTGTTGCAGCAGCGCATCATCGTGCTCGGGCAGCAGGTCGACGACGAGATCGCCAATCGCATTGTGGCGCAGCTGCTGCTGCTCTCCGCCGAGGACTCCGAGGCGGACATCCGGCTGTACATCAACTCGCCCGGTGGTTCGGTCAACGCCGGGATGGCCATCTACGACACGATGCAGTTCATCGAGTGCGACGTGGCCACCTACGCGATGGGCCTGGCCGCCTCGATGGGCCAGTTCCTGCTGTCGGCCGGCACCAAGGGCAAGCGCTTCTCGCTGCCGCACGCCCAGATCCTGATGCACCAGCCGTCCGCCGGCGTCGGTGGCACCGAGTCGGACATCGCGATCCAGGCCGAGCAGTTCCGCCGGCACAAGCGGGTGATGGCCGAGCTGATCGCGGAGCAGACCGGGCAGAGCGTCGAGAAGATCACCGCTGACTCGGACCGGGACCGGTGGTTCACCGCCCAGGAAGCCTTGGAGTACGGCTTCATCGACTACGTCGTGTCCCGCGTAGCCCAAGAGCCGAGCGGGAAGTAAGAGGAGAAGCCGTGCGTCACGAACCCAGTTCCCAGATCCCGGACCGGCTCCAGCCCCAGTCCCGCTACGTGCTGCCCTCGTTCATCGAGCGCACCAGCTACGGGGTCAAGGAGTCCAACCCCTACAACAAGCTCTTCGAGGAGCGCATCATCTTCCTCGGGGTGCAGATCGACGACGCCTCGGCGAACGATGTGATGGCCCAGCTGCTCGTGCTGGAGTCCACCGACCCGGACCGGGACATCACGATCTACATCAACTCGCCCGGCGGGTCGTTCACCTCGCTGATGGCGATCTACGACACGATGCAGTACATCCGTCCGGACATCCAGACGGTCTGCCTCGGACAGGCCGCCTCGGCGGCCGCGGTGCTGCTCGCCGCCGGTACCCCCGGCAAGCGCCTCGCCGTCACCAACGCGCGGATCCTGATCCACCAGCCGGCCTTCGAGGGCGTCTACGGTCAGGTGTCCGACCTGGAGATCCAGGCGGCTGAGATCTCCCGGATGCGCCGGCTGCTGGAGACCACGCTGGCCCGGCACACCGGCCGCGACGATGCACTCGTCCGGGCCGACATCGAGCGGGACAAGATTTTGACCGCCGATGAGGCCAAGGAGTACGGCATTGTGGACGAAATCATCCAGAGTCGGAAGCTCTCGGTGGTCGGCAACTAGCTAGACCGGGCGGGTGGGGCGGTGGGCGGTCAGGTGCGCGACACGCCAGTCATGGCGGCCTGCCGCCGCCCCTCGCCGATTGGGGGCAGTCTTGTGCTCCCCTCAGAGCAGGTTTGACGAGTACGGTCACTAGAGGCGCGCCACTCCGGCACGTCGGATGGGATGTTAGGTACGCACACATGGCTCGCATCGGTGACGGCGGTGACCTGCTCAAGTGCTCCTTCTGCGGGAAGAGCCAGAAGCAGGTTAAAAAACTGATCGCTGGACCCGGCGTGTACATCTGCGACGAGTGCATCGATCTCTGTAACGAGATCATCGAAGAGGAGTTGGCCGAGGCCGGTGAGGTCAAGCTCGACGAGCTGCCCAAGCCCGCCGAGATCCACGACTTCCTCGACCAGTATGTAATCGGCCAGAGCATGACCAAGCGCACCCTGTCGGTGGCGGTCTACAACCACTACAAGCGCATCCAGGCCGGCGACAAGGGCCGGGGTGACGCGAACGACGGGGTCGAGCTGGCCAAGTCGAACATCCTGATGCTCGGGCCGACCGGCTGCGGGAAGACCTACCTCGCGCAGACGCTCGCCAAGATGCTCAACGTGCCGTTCGCCATCGCCGACGCCACCGCGCTCACCGAGGCCGGCTACGTCGGGGAGGATGTCGAGAACATCCTGCTCAAGCTCATCCAGGCGGCCGACTACGACGTCAAGCGGGCCGAGACCGGGATCATCTACATCGACGAGGTCGACAAGATCGCCCGCAAGTCGGAGAACCCCTCGATCACCAGGGACGTCTCCGGCGAGGGCGTGCAGCAGGCCCTGCTGAAGATCCTGGAGGGCACCACCGCGTCGGTGCCGCCGCAGGGTGGGCGCAAGCACCCGCACCAGGAGTTCATCCAGATCGACACGACGAACGTGCTGTTCATCGTGGCCGGTGCGTTCGCCGGGCTGGAGAAGATCATCGGTGACCGGTCCGGCAAGCGCGGCATCGGCTTCGGCTCCGAGATCCGTTCCAAGAAGGACCTGGACTCCAGCGAGAACTTCAGCGACGTGATGCCCGAGGACCTGATCAAGTTCGGGCTGATCCCGGAGTTCATCGGCCGGCTGCCGATGGTCGCCTCGGTGACCAGCCTGGACAAGGAAGCCCTGGTCCGGATCCTCACCGAGCCGCGCAACGCGCTGGTCAAGCAGTACCGCAAGCTGTTCGAGATGGACGGCGTCGAGCTGGAGTTCTCCGAGGACGCGCTGGAGGCGGTGGCCGACCAGGCCATCCTGCGGGGTACCGGCGCCCGCGGCCTGCGCGCCATCATGGAAGAGGTCCTGCTCCCGGTCATGTACGACATCCCGAGCCGGGACGACGTGGCCAAGGTGCTGGTCAACGAGAAGACCGTCAAGGAGAACGTGAACCCGACGATCGTGCCGCGCCAGCCGGCCCGCCGCGAACGCCGGGATCGTTCCGCCTGACAGCTGCATACGACCGACGGGGGCGTCCATCCGGACGCCCCCGTCGGCGTTTCCGAACGCCCTGGCCGGCCAAGCATGATTATGCTTAGATGCGAATCGGTATGCAGATGGTGAGCTGAGGGGGACGCATGTCGGCGCCAGCACAGGGCCCGTTGGGGTACGTCGGTTGGACCACGGCCCTGGGTATCAAGGACGAGGCGCCGGACTTCGCCGCCGTGCTGTCCACCGTGCCGGCCGCCGTCTCAGCCGTGTTCACCCGTTCCCGGTTCGCCGGGCCCAGCATCCTGCTCAGCCGGGACTCGGCGGCGAAGGGCACCGCGCGGGGCATCGCGGTGATCTCCCGCAACGCCAACGTGGCCACCGGGGCGGAGGGGCTGGCGAACGCCCGCGAGGTGCGCGAGCTCGTCGCGGGCCGGGCCGGGGTGGCCGCCGAGGAGGTGCTGATCGCCTCGACCGGGGTGATCGGGCGCCAGTACCCGATGGACCGGGTGCGTGCCGGGCTCGCCGCGGTGCCGCAACCGATGGGGCCGGCCGACTTCCCGGCCGCCGCCGCCGCGATCATGACGACCGACACGGTGGCCAAGCACGTCTCGCTGCGCTGCGGCGGGGCGACGATCGTCGGGATCGCCAAGGGCGTCGGCATGATCGAGCCGAACATGGCCACCCTGCTCACGTTCTTCTTCACCGACGCCGAGCTGGAGCAGCCGACGCTGGACCGGATCTTCCGGCGGGTGGTCGACCGGACCTTCAACGCACTGAGCATCGACACCGACACGTCCACCAGTGACACGGCGGCCATCTTCGCCAACGGCCAGGCCGGCCCGGTGGACGAGCGGGAGTTCGAGGACGTGCTCTACCGGGCCGCGCTCACCCTGGTCCGTGCCGTCGCCTCGGACGGTGAGGGCGCCAGCAAGCTGATCGAGGTGCGGGTGCTCGGTGCCCGCGACGACGCGCAGGCCAAGCGGGTCGCCAAGGCCGTCGTGAACTCGCCGCTGGTCAAGACGGCGGTGCACGGCGCCGACCCGAACTGGGGGCGGGTGGCGATGGCGGTCGGCAAGTGCGAGGACGAGCTGGACATCGACCCGGCCGAGGTGGTCATCCGGTTCGGCGACGTGGAGACGTACCCGGCGGCCTCGACCGACGAGGTGCTGGCGGCGGCGTCGGAGCACCTGCGCGGGGCGGAGGTCGTCATCAGCGTCGAGCTGGGCATCGCCGACGGGACGTTCACGGTCTACGGCTGCGACCTGACCGACGGCTACATCCGGATCAACGCCGACTACACCACCTAGGGGGCTGTGGGTGGTATTGGTCGCTATAGCGACCAATACCACTCACGGGAGCTGAGCAGCGGAAACGTGGTGCTGTTCGGCCTCGGTCTCGGTGGGGGTCGGCGCGGGCAGGCTGATTCGCTCGCCGCCGGTGTAGACGTTGGCGGACTCGCCGCGAAGGAAGCCGACCAGGGTGACCCCCGCTTCGGCGGCCAGGTCCACCGCCAGCGAGGACGGCGCCGAGACGGCGGACAGCATCGGCACGCCGGCCATCACCGCCTTCTGGGTCAGCTCGAAGGACGCCCGGCCGGACACCATCAGCACGCAGCCGGCCGCCGGGATCCGGCCCTGCAGCAACGCCCAGCC
>DASYLM010000064.1:0-29892 GCA_036009565.1 Pseudonocardia sp.
CAAGGTCAGCTTGGCGACGCTCTGGTCGATATCAGGTAGGTCGCCAACGGTGGCGGCGGCGGGCACAGCACCCCGAACGAGCCGGACACCTGGCCGATCGCTCCGCCGGAGGTGTGGTGGCCGTTCTAGCGGTCTCACGAGCCCAGCCAGCCACCGTCGACGTTGATCAGCTGACCGGTGACGTAGCGCGCCGCGTCGGAGAGCAGGAACACCGCCACTCCGGCCAGGTCGGCCGGCGTGCCGAGGCGGCCCATCGGAATGCGGCCGAGGATGCGCGTGCGGTGCGCCGGGTCGCTCAGCAGGTCCGCCGTGAGCTGGGTGGGGAAGTAGCCGGGGCCGAGCACGTTCGCCCGGATGCCCAGTGCGGCGAGCTCGGTGGACAGGGTGCGGGCCACCCCGAGCAGGGCGGTCTTCGACGCCGCGTACGCCGCCCCCCTGGGCAGCCCGATGGTACTGGCCAGCGAGCCGACGAAGACGTGTGAACCGGGCCGGCCGGCGGCCTGCTGGGCGCGGGCGAGCGCGGTGCTGAGGAAGAACGGTGCCTCCACGTTCACCGTCTGCACCTGGCGCCACTCGGCGACCGAGTACTCGACCGCCGCCTTGCGGATCTGCACCCCGGCGGCGTGCACGATGCCGTCCACGGGCCGGTGTCGGTCGAGGGCGGCCGCGAGCGCCGGGATGGCGTCGAGGTCGGTGAGGTCGGCGACCTGGGCGACGCAGTCACCGCCCCGGTCCTTGATCAGCCGTACCGTCTCGTCGAGCTGGTCGGCGGAGCGGGCCACCGCGGTGACCGAGGCGCCGGCCAACCCGGCGGACACCGCGATGCCCTGGCCGAGCCCTCGGCCGGCGCCGGTCACCACGACGTGCCGGCCGGTCAGGCTGAACGCGGCGGGCGCGGCGGCGATCTCGGCGTAGCGGTCCGGCTCGGCGTCGCTGGTCATTGCTGCTCCTCGGTGCGGTTCACGGGCTGTATCTGCAGGTCAGGGCCGGTATGGACACCGATCGGCGCAGATCGCGAGCTCGCTGGCACCCGGTGCTGATGTTACGTTGACCGGATGCCCAGTGCTCGGGACATACTGCCGACCGACGCCGACCGGGCGACCCTCATCGGCCGGGTTCTCGACCCCGGGGTGGGCCCGTGCGTCGTGCTGGTCGAGGGCGCCGACGCCGTCGACATCACCGACGTCGCGCCGGTGGTGTCCGCCCTGCTCGAGCGGGACGACCTGCCCGAGGTGATCGCCACCGCGAGGCGGGACGGTGCCGGCCGGCGCCGGTGGCCGGTGGCCGGGCTGCTCGACGGGTCCGGACCGGCGCTGCTCGCGCCGATCGACCTCCAGGTGGTCAAGGCCGCCGGGGTCACCTTCGCCAGGAGCCTGCTGGAGCGGGTGGTCGAGGAGTGGGCCCGGGGCGACGCGACCCAGGCGGCGGCGATCCGGGACCGGCTCGGCGCGACCATCGACCTCTCGACGATCGAGCCGGGTTCCGCCGAGGCCGGCCGGTTGAAGACGTTGCTGGTCGGCGAGGGGCGCTGGTCGCAGTACCTGGAGGTCGGCATCGGGGCGGACCCGGAGATCTTCACCAAGGCGCCGGTGCTGTCCTCGGTCGGGTGCGGACAGTCGATCGGCGTGCTGTCCAGGTCGGTGTGGAACAACCCGGAGCCCGAGGCGGTGCTGGTGGTGCGCTCGGACGGCACCGCGGTCGGCGCGACGCTGGGCAACGACGTCAACCTGCGTGACTTCGAGGGGCGCAGCGCGCTGCTGCTCGCGATGGCGAAGGACAACAACGCCTCGTGCGCGGTCGGCCCGTTCGTCCGGCTGTTCGATGAGTCCTTCGACCTGGACGACGTGCGCGGCATGGACATCACGCTGACCGTGACCGGTGCGGACGGCTTCGTGCTGACCGGGGCCAGCTCGATGAAGGAGATCAGCCGCGACCCCCTCGAGCTGATCCGGCACGCCTGCGGCGACCACCACCAGTACCCGGACGGCTTCGTGCTGTTCACCGGCACGGTGTTCACCCCGACGCAGGACCGGTCGGTCGAGGGCGGCGGGTTCACCCACGCCGTCGGCGACGTGGTGCGGATCGCCAGCCCGAGACTGGGCGCGCTGGTGAACACCGTCGAGCACGCCGAGACCGCCCCCCGCTGGGAGCTCGGTATCTGGGCACTGGTCAGCAACCTGAAGGCGCGCGGCCTGCTCTGACCCGGTCCGCCGAGGGAACGGGTCAGTCGGCAGCGGCGTGGTCGGGGCGGAAGCGGCGTCGGTGCAGCGCTCGCATCTCGTCGGCGAGCTCGGGGACGGGGCCCTCGACCAGGAGGTCGGGTGAGACCTCCCGGATCGCCAGCGGCCGCACCGGCGATGCTGGTACCCCCCACTCGGTGAGCCAGCCGGTCAACTGTGCGGCGGAGCAGACGTAGACGATCCGGCCCAGCCCGACCCAGCCGTGCGCGGCCGAGCACATCGGGCAGTGCTCGCCCGAGGTGAACACGGTCGCCGCCGCCCGCTGCCGCGCAGTCAGGTTCGCCGCGGCCCACCGAACCAGATCGAACTCCGGGTGCCGCGTCTCGTCGCCGGCGGACACCACCCGGTTGCGGTCCTCGGCGAGGACGGTGCCGTCGGCGTCGACGAGTACCGAGCCGAACGGTTCGTCACCATCGGCCAGCGCTTCGGCGGCCAGCTCCACGCATCGGCGGAGGTGTCGCATGTCGTCCGGCTCCATGCCGACCTCCCAGGGGTGCGTTCCGCCGGGCTCACGGATCCGGCCGCGCATATGTTAGGCCCGGGTCGGGTGCCCACTCGAGATCGTGGACGGACGGTCGCGATACGCGGATCCGGCCGCCGCTCCCGGCGGGAACCAGCGAGAGGGCTAGCCCTACCTGAGCGGTGGGGTCGCCGCCGCTCATTGTCGGGCTGGCTCCATCGTCCCGGGTCCCCATTCGGCCGCATCCTTACTCCTAACGGAACGGCATGGGTGTCCGGGTGTTAGGACACGAGGGGGAGGGGGTCGGCGATGATCGTCAGGTCTCGCGACGATGAGCTGAGCCCGGCATACGAGCTGCTCGAACACACGCTGGCCGGCGCCCGCGCCAACGACCGGCCGGATCTGGTTCGTCGGCTGCTCTCCGTAGGGGAAGAGCTCGACGCACTGGCCGATCGGGACGGCGAAGCCAAGGCCGTCGAGATCGCGGCCCGCGAGGCGCTGCGCGCGCTGGACTCGCTGGAGGCGGACCTCGGTTCCCGGCGTGCGATGTTGGCCGACCCCGCGCACGCCCCCCGGCTGCGGGCCGAGCTCGCCAGCACCAAGGCCCGGTCCGAACAGCTCGCCGCCACCGCGGGCAACTGGCAGCCGCTGCTCGACAGGAGCGCCGCCTCGGGCAGTGCCAACCTCGAGTTCCACCTGCGGTCCCGGACCGCCGCGGTCCTCGCCGAGGCCGAACAGACCATCTACCGGGGGGATCCGGACGACCGCCGCGAACAGTTCAACGGCTGGCTGCGCCAACAGCTCGTGCGGGAGGCCGACGCGACCTATCGCTTGCTGCACGCGGACGTCAGCAGGGTGGCCGGTCAGGTCGCCGGCCAGCTCGGACTGCGCGCCGCGCACCGGGTCCCGGCCCCTCGGGTGATCTCACCGGATCTGCTGGTCGACGCGCTGCCGTACCGGCCGCCGGCCGCCACCGCGGCGCCCGGTCCGGCCCGGTTGCTCGGTGTGTTGATCCCCGGGTCCGCGGTGCTCGCGGCTGCGCTGGTCGCGGTGTATCTCCTCGGTGTCACGTTGCCGGCCTGGTTGCTGATCGCGTTCGGCGGGGTGGGAGCCCTGGCTGTCACGGGGGTTGCGGTGAGCGGCGAGCGCAGGCGCCGGCTCGCCCGCCGCCGGGCCGACGCGCTCGGCGTCGTCCGGAGCATCGTCGGAGAGTTCGGGGTGGCGCTCGGCAGGCAGGCACACAGCGCCGTCGGCGGGCTCCATCAGGAGCTGCGCCGGGCCACGGCCGCCTCGGTGGTCGCGCGGTTTGCCGCCGTCGCCGAGGAGCTGGACGCCATCCAGGGCGCCGCCGAGACCGCTGCCCGCGGTCCCGCCGAGCTCGCCGCCATCTCCGACGACCTGGACACGCTCGCCGAACTGCGTGGGCGGGCCGCGCGGCTGCTGGAGTCGCGGTCGGTGCCGGGTTTGACGCCGCTCGCTGGTTTCCAGTTCGCGGAGCCGGTCCGGGCTATCGCGTAGCTGCCGGTCGGCCGGGCGAGCCCTGTTCGGCCGGGGCGTGCCGAACCTCCGCACCGGCGACCGGGCGCGGGGCTCGATCCATCTCGGTGCCGCGGGCGTCGTTCGCGCGGGGCAGCGTCAGACTCAGTGCCGCGGCGACCAGGGCGAGCGCGGCGCCCGCCCACCAAGCCCGGATGAACGACTCGCGCAGCACCGCCGGATCGGCGCTGGTGCCCAGCAGTGTGACCAGCGCCGCGACCCCGAGGTTGGCGGCCACCTGGCGGCCGGCGTTCACCACCGCGGACCCGGTGGCGACCCGGTGCGCCGGCAGCGCGGTGGCACCCGCCCCGATCAACGTGGACAGGGCCAGCCCCACCCCGATGCCGGAGAGCACCATGCTGGGCAGCAGATCGCGTACGTAGTCCGGCTCCGGTTCGGCGAAGGCGACCCGCCAGAGCATGGCCGTCATGAAGAGCAGCGCGCCCACCGCGGCCACCGGGCCACCGCCGAACCTGCGTACCGCGCGCGCCGAGCCGATGGTCACCAGCGGTACCAGGGCCGGGCCCGGCGTCATGGCCAACCCGGTCTGCAGCGCGGAGAAGTGCCACACGTTCTGGCACCACAGCGCATTGGACACCAGCATGATCGAGAAGCTGATGCTGAACACGAAGGTCGCCACGTTGGCCACCGCGAAACGCCGGATCCGCAGCAGCGGCAGCTCCAGCAGCGGCGCCGGGTGGGTCGCGCAGCGCCGGACGAACACCGCGGCGGCGGCGACGGCGAGGATCAGCAGGCCCAGGGTGCGGGGGTTGGCCCAGCCCCACTGCGGTGCCTGCACCAGCGAGCCGGTCAGCGCGGCGATGGACACCGTCAGCAGCGCCGCGCCGATCAGGTCGGGACGCCGTTCGGTGGGGACCGCCGCCGGGCGGGGCAGTACCCGCGCGCCGACGACCAGGGTGACGATGCCGAGCGGGATGTTGATCAGGAACACCCAGCGCCAGTCCACCTGTACCAGGAGCCCGCCGAGCACCGGGCCCATCGCGGCGGCCAGGCCGCCGACCGCGGACCAGTTGCGCGCGGCCTCGGTCCGGCGGTGTGCCGGCGCGGCGGTCAGCAGCAGGGCGAGCGAGGCCGGCAGCTGGGCGGCGGCGCCGGCGGCCTGCAGTGCTCTGGCGGCGATCAGCACCGGCAGGTTCGGCGCGGCCGCGCAGAGCGCCGAGCCCAGGGTGAACAGGGCGACCCCAGCCAGGAACACCGGGCGGTGCCCATGCCGGTCGCCGGTCCGCCCGGCCACCACGAGCAGCGCGGCCAGCACGATCGCGTACGCGTTGAGGATCCACGACAGCCCGGACAGCGAGCTGCCGGCGAAGTCCTCGCCGATGCTGTCCAGTGCCACGTTCGCCACCCAGAGGTCCAGGTTGGACATGAACACGGCGGCGGTCACGGTGACGAAGACGACCGCGAACGGAAACTCACGGTTGGATTTTCCAACTGTCACTGCTGAACGGTAACCAGGGCGGGTGGCCCCCAGCAACCCCATCGGGTGATGACCTGGGTCTCTCTTCGCTACCGAATGCCATTGCACTCCGCCCACGGGGCGCCGGCACAAGAAACGGCCCCGGCTCGGGGCCGGGGCCGGTCTCGGGGCGTTAGTGGCTAGGTGACTGGTGGCCGAGATGTCTAGTACCGGGTGTCTAGTGCCGGGTGTCTAGTGCCGGGTGTCTAGTGGCGGGCCATGTAGAGGTCGCGCAGTACGCCGGTCTCGAGTTCCATCTCGTCGACCCGGGCGCGTACCACGTCGCCGATGCTGACCAGGCCCACCAGCTCACCCTGGTCGAGCACCGGCAGGTGCCGGTAGCGCGAGCGGGTCATCGACATCATCACGTCGGCGAGGGAGTCGGTCGGGGTGCACGTCGGCACCCGGTGCGTCATGATCGTGGAGACCGGCTTGGCGAGCAGCTCGGCGCCGTGCATCTTCATGCCGCGGATGATGTCCCGTTCGGTGACCATCCCGGTGAAGCCCTTCGGTACCCCGGTCACCACCAGCGCGCCGATCCTGGGTGGACCCAGCAACTGGCTGACTGCCTGTTGGACCGTTGACCATGGCTGGATGGTGATGACCTGACGGCCTTTGGCACGCAAGATCGTTTCCACCTTCATGCTGACCTCCGATCGGCGTCGCGGCCCTTCCGAAGGTTGTCCGGTCCGGCAGCGTTCGCGGTGGTGCAAGCGCCTCCGAGGCTAGGCTCGCCCGCCGAGCGCCGGCAATGTATGCGGGCGCACAACCGCCAGAAAGGCTGAGATTTCTTCTCAGGATGATCATCCGGCCGGTGGGTCATCGGCCGCTGGCTATTGACGTGGGCGCTCCGGTACCGGTTCACCATAGGCTGATCCGGTGAGGCAGTTGCCGTCGCGGGTGCGCCGTGGCCTGGTCGTGGCGGCGGTCGCCGTGTTCCTCGTCGGAGGCATCGCCTGGCTGTACCTGACCAGCCCGCTGGCGCACCCACCGCCGGGCTGCACGGTCACGCTCACACCGGTCGACGATCCGGGTGGGGTGCAGTCGTACTCGATGACGCCTGAGCAAGCGGACAGCGCGGCCACCATTGCGGGCGTCGGGAGCAAGCTGGGCATGCCGTCGCACGCGGTCACGGTGGCCATCGCCACCGCGCTGCAGGAGTCCGGGCTGCACAACCTGTCGACTGGTGACCGTGACTCGCTCGGGCTGTTCCAGCAGCGACCCAGTCAGGGCTGGGGCACGGTGGCGCAGATCGCCGACCCGGTGTACGCCGCCACCGCGTTCTACCAGCGGCTGCACCAGCAGCCGAACTGGACGCAGCTGGAAGTCACCCAGGCAGCGCAGCTGGTTCAGCGCTCCGCCGCCCCGCAGGCCTACGCGCGGTGGGAACCGCAGGCCCGGGCCACCGCCGCCGCGCTGACCGGCGAGGACGACGCGACGCTGAGCTGCCACGACCTGAAACTGGGCGCGCCGGCCGGCTACCTGGTGACGGTCGCCAAGCGGGAGCTGGGCAGCGCGGCCCTGAGCGGCCCGCAACCCGCCGCTCGGGGTCGCGCGCGGGCGAACTGGCTGGTCGCGCATGCGGCCCGGCTCGCGATCGACCGGGTCACCGTGGACGGCAACACCTGGACCGCTGAGTCCGGCGAGTGGGCCCGGACCGGACCGCCGGACGGACTGCTGAGCCTGCACCAGCTCATCCCGCCGGCCTGACCGCCGGCCTGGCCGCCGAGGTCGGTCGCGGTCCGTCCCCGCGATTGCCGGGCGGTTGGCGGGCGTATCAGGCGAGTTGGCGGCGCGTTGCCGAGGCGCCGGCGTGTTGCCGAGCTGAACAGGAGGCTGGCTTCTCGGCCGCTGGACCAGCCTGGTGTTCAGCTCGGTAACGGGCGGCAGGTTCGGGCCGACCGCCCCTGGTCGGGTGGCGTTCGGGTGGCGTTGGTCGGGTGGCGTTGGTCGGGTGGCGCTGGCCGGGAGGTGCTGGCCGGGTGTGCCCGGGTCAGCCGGTGCCGGTGGGCTTCGCCGGCTCGGTGTCGAACGGGTCGTCGGTAGGCCAGCGCAGCGGAGTGCCGTTGCCGGCCGTGGGCGTCGGCCGTTGCCGCGGGATCGGGAGCGGGGCGGGGGTCGACCGGGTGACCGGGATCGGCCGGGGCGACGGCAGCGATTGACCGGTCGGGAGCGGCGCCACCTTCGGCTGCGGCGCGGGCACCGGTCGGGGTGCCGACAGCTGCTGAGGCGCGGGCACCGGCATCGGCCACGGTGTGTGTGCGGCGGGCATCGGCTCGGAGGTATGTGCGGTGGCGGGCGGCTGGGCGGTGAGCCCGGCGGGCAGGGAATGCGGCGCCTGCGTCGGCGGCGGGGTGTGCGCCGGTCGCGCGGCGGGCAGCGAATGCGGCGCCGGCATCGGTCGGGGAGTGTGCGCGGCCCGCTGGGCGGGGGTGACCCGGAGCGTCGGTGCCGACAGCGGATCGGGTGCCGGAAGAGGCTCGGGCGCCGATCCGTGCGCCCGGTGCTCGGCTAGCGCCGGCTGCTGGGCGAGCGCCGGGTGCTGGGCGAGCGCCGGGTGGAGGTTGGGGGCGGACCGGGAGCTCGGCGCAGGTGCCGGGCGTTGGGTCGGGGCCGGGGCCGGGGCCGGGGCCGGGGTCGGTGTCGGCCGGGGGCCGGGCGACGGCCGCGCCGCCCTGGTGCGCGGGCGGGGCGCCGGTGGGCCGGTGGGCGCCGGGTGCGCGGCCGGTTGGGGCCGGCCGGTGGCCTGGCCGCGGCCGGTCGGCTGCAACCGGGGCCGAGGCGAGGTGCGCTGGTCGGGACCGGCGGGCTGAGAGGGCCCTCCGGGCTGGGACTGTCCGGCCTGCTGGGACTGTCCCGTCGGCTGGGCCTGGCCGACGGGCTGGGACGGTGAGACGAGCGGGGTGGGGCGTCGTGGCCGCCCGTTCGGGGCGTGGCGGGCGATCGGCCGCCGCGGCTCCGGGTGGTGCAGCCGGTACAGCTCGGCGTAACCCGGAGCGTCGGCGAGCAGTTCCTGGTGCGTGCCGTAGCCCGCGACCCGGCCGCGCTCCAGGTAGACGATCCGGTCAGCGTCGCTGACGGTGAGCAGGTTGTGCGAGATCACGATGGTGGTGCGGCCGGCCATCGCGCGCCGCAGCGGAGCCATCACGCGCTGGGTGGACACCGCGTCCAGCCCCGTCGTCGGCTCGTCGAGCAGCAGCACCGGGGCGTTGCGGATCATTGCCCTGGCCAGTGCGATGCGCTGGCGCTGGCCACCGGAGAGCATCATCCCGCGCTGGCCGACCCGGGTCTGGTAACCCTGCGGCAGCCCGGTGATGAACTGGTGCGCGTCGGCGTCGCGGGCGGCCTGCACCACGTCGTCCGTGGTGGCGTCCGGGCGGCCCCACTTGATGTTCTCCGCGACCGTGCCGTCGAACACCAGGGTGTCCTGCAGTACGACGGCGATGTTGGCGCGCAGGTCGCCGAGCCGCAGCCGGCGGATGTCGATGCCGTCCAGGGTGACCGTGCCGGCGTGCGGGTCGTGCAGCCGCAGCAGGATGCGCAGCAGCGTCGACTTGCCGGCCCCGCTCGCCCCGACCACCGCGATCGTCTCGCCGGGCTTGGCCGCGAAGCTGACCTCGGCCAGCGCCGGGCGCCCGCCGTCCGGGTAGCGGAAGCCGACCCGGTCCAGTCGGAACTCGCCGCGGGCCTGGCCCAGGGGCACCGGGTCGTCCGGGCTGGTGACCTCGGGTTTGGTGTCGAGCACCTCGATGATCCGCTCGGCACCGGCGCTGGCCGCGTAGATCGAGTTCGCCAGGCTGCCGATCCCGCTGATCGGGCCGTAGAGCTGGGACAGGTAGCCGATGAACACCAGCAGGCCGCCGAGAGTGATCCGGCCGGCGACGAGCTCGCGGATGCCGAAGCCGATGACCGCCAGCACGCCGACCGCCTGCAGCAGGTCGGTGAACGGGGCGAACAGCGCCTCGAGCCGGATGGCCACCATCTGGGCGGTGAAGCTGCCCAGGTTCTCCTTGTGGAACCGGATGGACTCGTGGGCCTGCCGGTCGTAGGCCTGCACCAGCGCGGTGTTGTGCAGGCTCTCCTCGGCGACCGCGGTGATCGAGCCGGACCGGCGCCGCTGTTCCTGGGACGCGGTCTTGATCCGCTTCGAGAAGAACCGGGCGAGCAGCAGGAAGGCGGGCGCGGCGACCAGCGCGGCGAGGGCGAGCCGCCAGTCCAGGACGAACAGCGCACCGGCGAAGAAAATGATCTGGAACAGGTAGGTCAGCGCCTGGTTCAGACCGGAGAGGATCAGACCCTCGATCGCGCCGACGTCACCACTGAGGCGGGCCAGAATGTCGCCCAGCTGATTTCTCTCGAAGAATGTCAGGGAGAGCCGCTGCAGGTGGGTGAATACCCGCGAGCGCAGGTTGAGCACGAATCGTTCGCCGACCCACGCGGTGAGGTACTCGTCGAAGAACGAGACGACGCCCTCGACCACCGTGACGGCCACGAAGGCGGCCGCGACGAGTGGGAAGCGCGCAACATCGCGCGTCGTGAGCACGTCGTCGACCAGGATCTTGAACAGCCAGATCCCGAGGGCGGCGAGCGCCGGCGGAACACCGAGCAGCGACAGGCCGAGCACGAGCCGGCCGCGGAAGCCCCGGGTGTCCGGCCAGAAACGCTTGAAGATCGAGCGCAGCGGCACCGTGGGAGCGGTGCTGACCAGAGCGTTCGGCGAGACGACGGGGAGCAGCGTGGTGGGCGAGTCGGTCACCGGCAGGGCGCCGGAGGCGCTCGCCACGGACCTGACCTTCTGCCTGCGATGTGACGCCATAACCTGCTCAAAGCCGGGCCGTCGGCCCCACCCGGTCTAGCGCGGGTGGGGCCGACGGAGGTGTGCGTGCGGAGGTGCTGACTAGCGGCAGCCGCCGCCGTGGTGCTTCTTGTGGTGGCCGCCGTGGCGCTTGGTCTTGCGGCAGTCGTCGTCGTCGCTGTGGTGCCGACGGCCCTTGGAGCGGGAGTCGCAGTCGTCGCCGCCGTGGCCACGGCCGCGGCCGCCGCCGAAGCCAGCGAAAAGGTGTCCGTAAGACATGAGGGGGCTTTCCTTTCGAATCGGAACACGGCCTCGGGGACGGCCGTTGCCAGGGTTATCAGCGCACATCACGAGTTCGTTTCACGTCTTTGGGCGCTCCACCCGAACAGACCAGGAGTAATGATTCGAGGCAAAAGGACTAATACGCGTTCTATTCTTCGCGGAAAGGCGCATCGACCTCGGCGAAGATGCACTCCGGAGCCTGGGAGGGAGATCGTCGAGCGCGGTGGGCGCTCACCCGGTCGCCCGCGGTTTAGTCCATCGGAGACACTGCTCCCGCCCCTCACCAGGGCGAACTGTCAACTCCCTCGGCGGGCGTGTCCCGGATGGCACCCGGAAGTGGCGAGGCCCTAACATCCGTCCCACGTCACTCGTCCAGGTGGGAGCACCGGGATTCGGACACGCTCGGTCATCGCGGGTCGATGGAGACATCGGGCCCGGAACGATCAGGCGGCAGGGAGAGAGAGCGGAATGGCACAGGGTGCACGGAGGTCTCAGCCGGACGGTCCGGGGTTCGAGGCCGACCTGTCCGCACTGGACTGTCCCACCGCCTGGGAGCACCAGGTCGAGATTCCCGGCCCCGGCGGCTCCGGCATGGTGAACGTGATCGCCCTGTGCTGCCCGAACTGCGACCTCCGTTCCGTGTCCTCGGCCACCGACGAGCTCAGCCAGGTGGTGGCCGCCCGCCGGCGCACCATGGCGGGGTTGGGTGGGCTGCCTGCCCGGACCCGCGCCGACCTGGCCGCCACCGGCACCTTGGACCGGGTCTACCTGGGCACCGTGGACGAGGTGCTGGAGGCCGCCGAGCGCTGCCGCCGGCGTCTCGGGGTGGACCTGCCGGCCGGGTTGGGCGCCGAGCCGGCCGTGCCGACGGACCGCGGGGTGGGCCTCGAGCGGGCCGTCGCGGTACTGGAGGCGGCCACCGCCTGGGTCAACGAACTGGACGCCACAGCGCGCTGACGCCGCACTACGTCACCTCGCCGCCGACTCGATCGAGCGCAGCGACCACCGCCCGGCCGACCCGGTCAGCACGGTCCGGCTCAACGGGGCGACGTCGATCCGCCAGATGGAGCGCGGCCGCGCGTCGATGGCGTGCACCACCGCCGCCCTGATGACCGTCGGGTCGGTGACCGCGACCAGCGTCCGCACCGGGTCACCCCGGTCCGTGACCGCCGTACCGGCGACGTCCAACCACCGCCCGACCCGCTCCAGCAGCGCGCTGAGGCTCTCGCCGCCGTGTGGGCAGGCCGCGGGGTCGGTCAGCCAGGCGGTGACCGCGTCCGGGGTGGTGGCCAGTACGTCGTCCAGGGTGCGCCCGGTCCAGGCGCCGAAGTCGCAGCTGGCGAGCTCGGGGTCGGGCACCGCGGCCAGCCCGATCGCCTCGGCGGTCTGCCGGCAGCGTCGGGACGGAGCACACCGCACCTGGTCCGCCCTCGGCGCGGTGCCGGCCAGCTCGGCGGCGCTGGCCAACCCGGACTCCTCCAGCGGCTCGTCGCCGGCGAACGCGGTCGCCCGGGTCGCACCGGTGGCCGCGTGACAGAGCAGCACGACCCGCATGCGCCCGATCCCTCCCGCATACTTGGAAATCTGAATACCTGGACAACTATGGAGCTGTTGACCCTCGGCGGTGGCAGACGTACCGTCCGATGCGACCCGACCGGCATGCCGGCCGCAGGAGAGGATCCACCATGTCATCATCCGCGATCACCCGGAGCAGGCCGGTTCCGGTCTCGGTTTCCGAAACGCTGCCCTGGCTCATCGGGGCGCTGTTGTTCGGGCTGGTGCTCTACTACTTCATCGGCATCGACGAAGGTGCGACCTCGGTCTTCGGCAACTCCATGGTGGTCCACGAGTTCGTGCACGACGCACGACACTTCCTCGGCTTCCCCTGCCACTGAGCCGGGCAACTCAGTGGTCAAGAGCCTCGTACTCCGGGGAGTCGGTGCCGGCGCGCTCGCCGGGCTGATCGCCTTCGGGTTCGCCCGCATCTTCGCCGAACCGGTGATCCAGGCCGCGATCGACTACGAGGGCGCCAGGGATGACGCCCGCAACGCGATAGCGGCGGCGGCCGGCCACGCGGTCGATCCGGCCGAGGCCGACATGTTCAGCCGGACGGTCCAGGCCAACATCGGCATCGGCGTCGGCGTGATCCTGTTCGGCGCGGCCATGGGCGCACTGTTCGCGGTGGTCTACAGCCTGGCCTGGGGGCGCACCGGGCGGCACACCCCGCGCCAGCTGTCGCTGCTGGTCGCACTGGCCGGGTTTGTCACGCTGTACCTGGTGCCGTTCGTGAAGTACCCGGCCAACCCGCCGTCCATCGGGCACCCGGACACCATCGCCGACCGCAGCGGTCTGTACCTGGTGATGGTGGTCGGGTCGGTGGTGGCCGCGCTGGTCGCGGTGTGGGCCGGTCAGCGGCTCGCGGAGCGGCTCGGCAACTGGAATGCCACGTTGGTCGGCATCGCCTGCTTCATCGTGCTGGTGGGTGTGCTGATGGCGGCGCTGCCCTCACTCGGTGAGCTACAGACCAACGTCGAGCAGTACGGCAACCTGGCCACCGAGACACCGCAGCCGCTGCGCAACCCCGCGGGCACCATCGTGCTCGGCGGCTTCGACGCCGATCTGCTGTACCGGTTCCGGCTCTACTCGCTGGGCGCCCAGGCGCTGCTGTGGGCGGTGCTCGGGCTGGTTTTCGCGCCGTGGGCCGAGCGGGTTATCGGCAAGTCGGGCCGCACGACGTCCCCGGTGGCGGAAACCGTCGCTTGAGAAGGGCCCCCGCGTAAGAGCGTCCGTCGAGCACCGGTCGGCTCAGGCCGGCCGGTGCTCTTCGGTGTGTCCGTGAACCGCGTCCGCCGGGCCGGTGGGCAGCTGCCCGAGCAGGGCCGGGATGGCGTCGTCGGTCAGGTGGTAGTGGATGGTGCGCCCGTCCCGGCGGGTGGCCACCACACCGTGCGCGCGCAGCAGCCGCAGTGCCTGCGACACGGTGCTGTCCTTCACCCCGGTCGCGGCGGCCAGGTCGGAGACGCAGATCTCGCCGGCGTGCTGGATGCACAACAGCAGCGCCAGCCGGGTCTGGTCGGCCAGGAGTGCGAACCGGGTGACCCAGTCGTGCAGCGAGTCCGGGTCCGGCAGGTGCGCGATCGCCTCGCAGACCCGGTCGCCGTCGACGATGGTGTGCGGGTCATTCGGATCCAGAAGGTGCACCGCTCCATTCTGGCCTGATCCGGCGCTCCGGTGTCGGTTCCGGTCCGGATCGGCGGGCCGGGTGCTGTAGGCCGGTAGGTGTGACCACACTCACGCGAGTCGTAGTGCGGTCTTGACCTGCGTGGACGCGTCCCGGTCAGCCGGTTCCGGCGGTACCGGGTTTCGTTCGAACCCGCACTGGAAACCCTCCCACTGTGCAGCCGGGCGCTACCAGCTCGGCCGAAGACCAGGAGGCGACTCGGGATGGGCTTCATCGACAAGGTGAAGAACAAGATCGACGAGGCGGTTGGCAGGGCCAAGGAAGGCACCGGCAGGGCCACCGACGACCGGCACCTCGAGTACGAAGGCAGGGGCGACCAGGCGAAGGCGAACCTGAAGCAGGCCGGCGAGCACGTCAAGGACACCGGCCGCAAGCTCGGTGACGCGTTCAGGTAACCCCTTCGAGAAACCGCTTTCAGGTAACGACCCCTAGACGGTTCCCCCACCGGCGGACCCCCGCTCGCCCACCGGGCGGGCGGGGGTCCGTACTTTTTGCGTTCATGCCGCAGTTGCCCAGCCCCGGCGCGGAACCGCCCGCGCGCCCCCGGTCCGACCAACCCGCCGAGCTGGGTTTCACCCGGCAGTCGAGGGTGCGGTGGCTGGCGCCCGGGATGTTGGCCCGCACCGGTCTCGCGGTGGCCATCTCGGAGGTCTTCGGCGCTTTCGCCGACCGGCGTGAGCTGCAGCGCGCCGAGTCGGGGGCCCCGCTGGACCTGTCGACCGGGAACGCAGCGACGGCGAGCGCGGCGACCGGGGACACCGCCGGGGGCGACTTCTGGCTGGACTACGTGGCTGACATCGGTGACGGCTTCGACGGTGCCACCACGGTGGCCAGCCAACTCGCCGCCGACCAGCTCGAGCTGCCCCTCGGCGACCGGCGTTACCCGACCCGGGCCGGCACACTGCTGGTCTTCGGGGGTGACGAGTGCTACCCGGTCGCGTCCTCGGCCAACTACGCCGACCGGCTCGTCGGGCCGTACCGGATGATGCTGCCGTGGAGCGAGTCGCCGCGCTGGCTGCTCGCGCTGCCCGGCAACCACGACTGGTACGACGGGCTCACCAGCTTCCTGCGCCAGTTCTGCCAGCAGCGCTGGATCGGCGGCTGGAAGACGGTGCAGTCGCGCAGCTACTTCGCGGTGAAGCTGCCGGGAGGCTGGTGGCTGTGGGGGATCGACGTCGCGCTGGGCGATGACCTCGACAAGCCCCAGCTGG
This sequence comes from Pseudonocardia sp., assembly GCA_036009565.1. Taxonomy (GTDB): domain Bacteria; phylum Actinomycetota; class Actinomycetes; order Mycobacteriales; family Pseudonocardiaceae; genus Pseudonocardia. Next base: position 15,243 of record DASYLM010000064.1, read on the forward strand.
ACTACTTCCGGGCGATCGCCAAGGGCCTCGGACCGGACGACTCGATCATCCTGTGCTGGGCGATGCCGTCCTGGGTGGAGTCCGGCCCGGAGAACCCGGAGGGCTACGCACCGCTGGAGTTCTTCGAGCGCACGGTGATCCCGGACCGGGCCATGCTGCGGCTGTCGCTGTCCGGGGACCTGCACCACTACGCCCGCTACCAGGGCCAGGACGACGCCGGTCAGCAGAAGATCACCGCCGGCGGCGGCGGCGCGTACCTGTACCCCACGCACAAGCTGCCCGACGAGCTGGAGCTGCCGCCGGCCGAGTCCCGGGACCCGAACAAACGCCCACCGGTGCCCTACCGGCTCGAGCAGTGCTACCCGAGCAAGCAGACCTCGCGTGGGCTGCGGGCCGGCGTCGTGGGGCAGGTGTACCGCAACCCGGGGTTCTGGGCGGTGCCGACGGCGTTGTACCTGGTGATCGGGACGACGCTCGGGCGGGCCTTCCCGTTCCTGGGCCGGGACCGCTGGTGGGTGGCCAGCATCCCGGCGCTGCTGCTGGCGCTCGTCCTGGTGGCGGGCGTATGGCTCGGGCTGGACGCGTTCAGCGGCGTCGGCCGGCGGCGGAACCCGCTGCGTCGGCGGCTGGTCGGCGGCGGCCACACGCTGGCCCACCTGGCGGTCATCGTGGCCACCGTGATCGGTGTCGAGCTGGGTACGGCCGCGGCCGGTTGGGAGTCGCCGTGGCCGTCGGTCGCGATGCCCGTCGCCGAGGCGCTGGTCGGTGCGCTGCTCGGCCAGCTGGTGGTGGGGCTGTACCTGCTGGTGGCCGACGGCATCGGGCCAGGGGTGAACACCGACGAGCTGTTCTCCGCGCAGGCCATCCAGGACTACAAGTGCTTCCTGCGGATGCGCATCGCGGCCGACGGCACGCTGACCGTGTTCCCGGTGAAGATCGAGCGGGCGGTGCGCTGGACCTTCTCCCCGGAGGACGGGCCGGGCGCGGACCGGCGGTGGTTCCGGCCGGCGGACGGCGTGGAGCCGGTGGCCGAGTTGATCGAGGAGCCGATCGTGGTCACCAAACGCCCGGTACCGGACAGCTCGCGGCGCTCCGTCAACCCGGTCTGAGCCGCGCGGGGCACCTCGTTGGTGATCATGCGTCGATTTGTGACGTGACGAACTGCGGTCGGCCGTTGTCTGATAGTAATCACGGGTGCACGGAACGTCGGATCGTCCCGAGGTCGAATTTCGGGCCATGGAGTATCGCGCCGCCCGTCAGGGCGTGTTGCGGTTGATGGCGGAGCTCGCCGGCGCTGAACTGCCTGGACACCCGGATCTGGAGCTGCCGGAGGGCACGGAGCTCGAGCCGGCCAGCCGGGGCCTCTTCGTGATCGCCTACGTCAACGGTCAGCCGGCCGCGTCCGGCGGGTACCGGACCTACCCGGGCGACCCGAGCGGCGAGACCGCCGAGTTCGTCCGGATGTACGTCCGGCCCGGGTCGAGGCGCTCCGGCGTCGGGCGGGCCCTGCTCAGCGAGCTGGAGGGGCTGGCCCGCGACGACGACTACCGCCACGCGGTGCTCGGGGTCGCCGCCGAGCAGCGCGGCGCGCAGGCGTTGTACGAGATCAGGGGCTACCGGCGGGTCCCCGGCGAGCGGGATCACCAGGGCCGCTACACCTACCTCAAGGACCTCCCGGACAGCGACTAGGCACCCTGTGCGGTGGCGACGAACAGATAGCGGTTGAGGCTGAAGAAGTAGTCCGCGCCCAGCGTGGCCAGGTCGTCGGCCCATGCGGTGACCTCGGCGGGGGTCAGCCCGTCGCGGCCCGGTACGAAGGCGGAGATGAAGCCGATCAGCCCGGCGCTGTAGGTGTCGGCCCGGTAGCCGGCGTTGAGCAGCGGCAGTACCGAGCGGTGCGTGGTCTCGAACCCCGCCTCGGTGAGCAGCCCGGTGAGCCGGCGCGGCAGGTACGGGTCGGTCAGGTGCTGGTCCCAGGCGGTGAGTACCCGGCGCATCCGGTCCGGGTCGCCGCTGCGCCAGACGATGGAGTCCCAGTCGGTGTCCAGGACGAGTAGCCGCCCGCCCGGCCGCAGTACCCGGTGGGCCTCGGTCAGCGCCGCCGCCACCTCGGCGACGTACTCGTACACCTGGGTCACCGTGACCACGTCGAAGGAGCCGTCCGGGAAGGGCAGGGTGTTGGCCTCGCCGGCGCTGAACTCGACCGGCGCCGATCCCGGAGGCGAGCCCTGCGCCGGGCCGGTCGTACGGGCGATGGCCAGCATGTTCTCGCTGATGTCGACGCCGTGCACCGTGCCGCCCGGCCCGACCAGCTCGGCCATCTCGCGGGCCAGGTAGCCGGGCCCGGAGCCGATGTCGAGCACCCGCTCGCCGGCCAGCAGGTTCAGCGCGGCGCGGATCGCCGCGCGCTGCGCCACGATGTCCGGCGTGGTGTAGGTGGCCGCCAACCGCCGTGAGGTGGCCTCGTCGAACCGCATAGCGCGCTCTCCAATACCGGGTGCCCGGCTCACCGCCAGGACGGCAGCCACATCTCCGCGTCCCAGTGTCCCGGGGTGATCGAGTCACCGACCATGACGGGCCACAGCCAGGCGAAGTTGGCCACCGCCAGCCCCAGGTAGATCGCCACGATGAGCAACCCGGTGGACCGCCGCTCGACGCCGGCCCGGGCCCGGCCCAGGATCTCGCCGAGGCACAGCGTGAGCGCGAGTACCAGGAACGGCGCCATCGGGGTGGCGTAGAAGAAGTACATCTGCCGGTCGATGTCCAGGAACCAGGGCAGGTAGCCGGCGAGGTAGCCGACCAGGATCGCCGCGTAGCGCCAGTCGAACGCGGTGACCGCCCGCCAGAGTGCCCAGCCCAGCGCCGCCGGGCTGGCCCACCACAGCACCGGGGTGCCGATCAGCATGGTGGCCGCGACGCACTGGCTCTGGCCGCAGGCCTGCCCGCTGTTCGTGTAGTAGTAGAGCATCGGGCGCAGGCCCATCGGCCAGGTCCAGGGCTTGGACTCCCACGGGTGCGGGCTCGTGTGCGAGGTTTTCAGGTTCGTGTGGAACGACAGCACGTGGCCGCTGTAGTACCAGAGCGAGCGCAGCCCGGCCGGCACGAACGAGAACCGCCCGCCGGTGCCGATCTCGCGGCCCACCTCGTACCGGTCGGTCGCGGTCTCACTGGCGAACCAGGCCCACCAGGCGGCCAGGTAGGTCAGGATCGGGATCGCGGCGAGCGCCCACAGCGCCGGCCCGACATCGCGGACGAACACCCCGGCCCACGGCCGGCGCACCCCGGCGGAGCGCCGCGCGCAGAGATCCCAGACCACCGAGAGCACGCCGAACGCGGCCACCCAGTAGACGCCGTCCCACTTCACCGCGCTGGCCATGCCGAGCAGGACGCCGGCCGCGAACCGCCACCAGCGCACCCCCAGCCGGGGGCCGAACGGCGAGTCGTGCACCCGGCCCTCGGCTACGACGCGGGCCATTCGGGTGCGCATGTCGTCCCGATCCACCACCAGCGCGCCGAACGAGGCCAGCACGAACAGGGTCAGGAAGATGTCCAGCATGCCCATCCGGGACTGCACGAAACTGACCCCGTCGCAGATCAGCAGCACGCCGGCCACCACGCCGAACAGGGTGGACCGGGTCAGTCGGCGGGCGATCCGGACGATGAGCAGCACGCAGATCGTGCCGGCCAGCGCCGCCGACAGACGCCAGCCGACCCCGTCGTAGCCCTGCCACCACTCGCCGAGCGCGATCAGCTGCTTGGCCAGCGGTGGGTGCACCACCAGCTCGTAGGCCGGGTTGTCCTCGACCCCACCGTTGCGCAGCATCTGCCAGGCCTGCGGCACGTAGTGCTTCTCGTCGAACACCGGGGTGCCGTCATCGGTGGGGTAGCCGAGCCGGTAGAACCGCAGGATCCCGCCGATGATCGCGAGCGTGATCGCCAACAGCCAACTGAGCAGCCGGTCCGGCGGCAGCGGGCGGCCCAGCGGGAACGCGGCGGAGCCGGGGCGCGCCGGCAGCGGCGGCCGGCCCACTGGCCACGCGCCACCCCTGGCCGTCCGCCGAAGCACGCTCACCACGGGGACCGATCGTAGGGGGTGACCGGATCCGGGGGCTGAGAGTAACGCCAGTCTCAGTTGATCGCGCCGTTTGCCAGCCTGAGGTTACTCTCAGTGGATGACTTCGGAGCGCGACACGTTGAGCGGGCCGTTCCGGGGCACCGAGGCGCTCGCCGCCGGGCTGCTGACCCGGGCACGGCTCTACGGTCCCCGGTACCGGCGGGTGTACCCGGACGTCTACCTGCCCGCCGACCGCGAGCTGGACCTGGCGACCCGTTCGCGGGCGGCCTACCTGCTGGTCCGGGACCGGGGCGGAGTGCTGGCCGGGTACGCCGCGGCGGCCGTGCTCGGGGTGGACTGCGCGCCCGACGGTGCGCCGGCCGAGGTCCTGCTGGCCACCAACTCCCGCCCACACCCGGGGCTGATCATCCACCGGGGCACCGCGACGGGCGCCGACCTGACCGTGGTCGGCGGCACCGAGGTCGGCGACCTGCGGCTCACCTCGCCGCTGCGCACGGCCTGGGACCTGGCCCGCCGGTTGCCGCTGGTGGAGGCGGTGGTGGTGGTCGACGCGCTGGCCGGGTGTGTTCGCGGTGGTGGCAGGGCGGCTGGCGGTGCTGAGGCGGTTGGGGCTGGCGGCGGTGGGGCCGGCGGTGACCCGGCGGCCGGCACAGGTGCGGTGACTGGCGGAGGTGCGGTGACCGGCGGGTTCGCGCCGGCGGAGTTGCTGGCCAGGCGGGCGGCGGCACCCGGGGCACGGGGGGCGCGGCGGCTGGCCGAGGTCGTCGCGCTGGCCGACCCGCGAGCTGAATCTCCGCCGGAGACCAGGCTGCGGGTGGCGCTGATCCGGGCCGGCCTGCCGAGGCCGGAGGTGCAGTTCCCGGTACTCGACGAGTACGGGTTCGAGCTGGCCAGGGCGGACCTGGCGTATCCGGCGGCGAAGCTGGCCATCGAGTATGACGGTGCGGCGCATTTCGAGCCGCTCCGGGCGAGGCGTGACCGCGAGCGGGACGGCGAGCTGGCCGGGATCGGCTGGCAGACCCTGCGGCTGGTGGCCGACGACGTCGGCATCGGGATGCTGCAGACCACGCAGCGGGTGGCCCGGCTACTCGAGCTGCGCACCCAGGATGTCGGATCGCCCGACGCAGAGACGAGCCTGAGCGAGAGTAACCTCAGTCCTGTTCGATCATGAATTCTGCAGGACTGCGGTTACTTTCGAGGGCCAGAGAGTCGGACCAGGCTCCGGACGGCGCGAAGGCGCCCGGCACGGCGCCACAGTGGTGCAAGTTAGGCTGCCGGGATGCGGGACGGGGACTCAGCTGATGTCGAGCCGAGTGGTCGGCTGCTGCTGGCCGCCACCCCGCTCGGTGATCCCGGGGACGCCTCCGCCCGGCTGCTCACCGCGCTTGCCAGCGCCGATGTGATCGCCGCCGAGGACACCCGCAGGCTGCGCAACCTGGCCAACGCGCTCGGCGTCAAGATCAGTGGTCGGGTGGTCAGCCACTACGACGCCGTGGAGGCGGCCCGCGCGCCCGTGCTGGTCGACGCGGTACGGCGGGGGCAGACCGTGCTGGTGGTCACCGACGCCGGCATGCCGTCGGTGTCCGACCCCGGGTTCCGGCTGGTCAGTGCCTGTGTGGCGGCCGACCTGCCGGTGACCTGCCTGCCTGGGCCGTCAGCGGTGACCACCGCGCTGGTGCTGTCCGGGCTGCCCTGCGAGCGGTTCTGCTTCGAGGGCTTCGCGCCGCGCCGGCCCGGGGAACGACGGCGCTGGCTCGGCGCGCTGGCCACCGAGCCCCGTACGGCGGTGTTCTTCGAGTCGCCGCGCCGGCTGGCCACCACCCTGGCCGACGCCGTCGAGGTACTCGGCGAGGACCGTCCGGCGGCCGTCTGCCGGGAGCTGACGAAGACCTACGAGCAGGTGGTCCGCGGTTCGCTGGCCGAGTTGGCCAAGTGGGCCGCCGACGGCGAGGTGCGCGGCGAGATCACCGTGGTGCTGGCCGGTGCGGAGCCGTCCGCCACGCCGTTGGACGCGCTGGTCGCCAGGGTCCGCGAGCGGGTGGACGGGGGCGAGCGGATGAAGGACGCGGTCAGCGCGGTCGCGGCCGGCTCGGGGGTGCCGAAGCGCGAGCTCTACGCGGCCGCGGTATCCGACGGCGAGCCGGCCGGCCCGTCCTGAGCCGGCTCACCCTGACACTGAGCCGGCCCGTCCGGACGCTAGGCCGGGCTGCCCGCTCGCGTCGGCGGGGCCAACTCGGCGAGCTCGGCGACCAGCTCGTAGCTGCGCCGCCCGTCCGCCGGGTCGTGGACCATGGTGGCGACCATCAGCTCGTCGGCCTGGGTCTGCTCGAGCAGCCCGGTGATCCCCTTGAGCACGGTGTCCGGTCCGCCGATGATCTGGTTGGACATCCGGTCGGCCACGAACGCCTTCTCGACCTCGTTGTAGTCGTAGGCGGCGGCCGTCTCAGGGCTCGGCATCGTGGTGGGCTTGCCCTGGCGCAGCTGCAGGAACGACAGGCCGCCGGGGCCGGCCAGGTAGCGCGCCCGCTCGTCGTCCTCGGCGGCGACCACCGAGGCGCAGACCATCGCGTAGGGCTCCTTGAGCCGCGCGGACGGTCGGAACCGCTCCCGGTACAGCGCCAGCGCGGGCAGCGTGTTCGCCGCGCTGAAGTGGTGCGCGAACGCGAACGGCAACCCGAGCAGGCCGGCCACCTGCGCGCTGTAGCCGCTCGAACCCAGCAGCCAGACGTCCGGCGGGTTGCCGAGCGCGGGAACCGCGTGCACGCCGCGCTCGCTCGGTCCGGTGAAGTAGCCCATCAGCGCGGTGAGCTCCTCGGGGAAGTCGTCCACCGAGAGCCCGTTCGCGCTGCGCCGCAGAGCCTGCGCGGTGACCTGGTCGGTGCCTGGCGCGCGGCCGATGCCCAGGTCCACCCGCCCGGGGTGCAGCGCTTCGAGCATGCCGAACTGCTCGGCGACCACGAGCGGTGCGTGGTTGGGCAGCATGACGCCGCCGGAGCCGACCCGCAGTGTGCTCGTCGCGGCGGCCAGGTGCGCGATCAGCACCGGCGGCGCGGAGCTGGCGATCCCGGGCATGTTGTGGTGCTCGGCCACCCAGAACCGCTGGTAGCCGAGCTGCTCGGTGCGTCGGGCCAGCTCGATGGTGCCGTTCAGCGCGGCGCCGGCGTCCGAGCCGGTGCCGATCACAGCAAGGTCAAGTACGGAGAAGGGGATGTCAAAGCGCGCCACCTTGTGTGCAACGCCCGGTCGCGCCCAGACCTTCCCGCGGCCCGCCCCGGATGCCCCGGCCCGGGAGCCTCAGCCCAGGTGCAGCACCAGCAACCGGGACGGGATGCCGGAGTCGCGCAGCCGACCGTCCGGGCCGAGCGCCTTCTTGCCGTCGGTCATGCCGAAGTCGTTGTCGTTGGCGACCACGATGGTGTGCTGGTCGCGCACCGCGATCCCTTCGATCTTCTTCGGCAGGCCGGGAACCTTGGCCGTCAGGTCCAGCAGCAGTGTCTTGGCCATTGGCTTGACCGAGGACGCCGCGAGGTCGGCCTGCTCGAGCGCCGGGCTGTGCCGCGGGTCGTCGAACGGGCCGCCGAGCACGTTGGTGGCCCCGCTGAGCCTGAGCAGAGACAGTTTCGCCACGTCGTCGGTGCGCTCGTCGACCAGCAGTGTGTCCGGGCCGAACCAGGCCAGGCTGCTGATCTTCATCTCGGACTGGTCGCCGTCCGCGCCCGGGTCGAACCCGGTGACGTCGGCCAGCGGGCAGACGTACTCCGCGGTGGCCCGGCCGGTCGCGGTGTCGAAGGCAATTACCCGGACCACCCTGGACTGGCCGCCCGCGTCGTCGTTCGGCAGAGCCAACGGGCTCTGCAGCGCCGCGTACAGCGTGTGGCCGTCCGGGTTCATCGCCAGCGACTCGAAGCCCCGGTTGATCTGCCGGTGCCCGAGGACGGCGGGCAGTGTCGGGTTGACCGGATAGTCGGCGCCGGGCAGCGCAAGGCCGGCGGGTACGTACCGGGCCAGCACGGTGCCGGTCGCGGAGACCCGCAGGATCGACGGTGAGTACTCCTCGGACAGCCAGAACTCGCCGTTGGCGGTGCGGACCATACCCTCGGTGTCCAGCCCGGACGGGTTGACCGCCAGCCGCTTGCCGGCGGTCCAGTCGTACGGCGGCTCGTCGCGGCTCTCCGAGTTGGACAGCCCGGTCACCGGCCGGCCACTGGCGGTCTTGATCGGGATCGCCTGCTCGATGTGCAGCGCCTTGCCGGCGACGCTGACCCGCAGGATCGCCGGGTCGAAGCCGGGCACCGGGAAGGTGCGCCGCTTGTCGCCGTCCACCTTGATCTGCCCGTTCGGGCCCCGGTCGGTGACCATCCAGTACTGGTTCGGGGCGTCCGCCGGGTAGATGTCGCTGCCGATGCCGCCGAGCGTGACGCCCTGGTCGTTGCCCACGCTGCCGGGCAGCAGGCCGTTGGAGAACTGGGCAAGCGGAGTGCGCGGCAGGGTCGCGTCGGTGATCACCGCCGGCGCCGGCTGATTCGGTCCGGCCGGTATCGGGGGCCGCGCCGAGGCGTCGGCCGCTGCCGGTGTGGAGGCCGGCGCCGGAACCGGGGCCGATGCCGGCGGGGCGGCCGGTGGGGCGGCCGGAGTCGGCGCACAGCCGGTCGCGGCGGCGAGCAGCGCGGCAAAGGTCAGCGCGGCGCCGGCCAGCACAGGGCGAAGTCTCATAACTGGTCACACTGACATCCGATGTTGAACACTGGGTGACTTGTGGCGGGTCCGTTTTGCGCGACCCACCGAGGACCGGCCCAACGCCACCCGAAAGGCGGCGCGGGTTGTCGGGGGGCGATGCTTTGATGGGCGACCCCATCTCCGGCGATTTTTTCCGAAAGGTGCAGGCCATGCCCACTCGAGACACCCCCTGGCCCGTCGGCACTCCCAGCTGGGTCGACATCGCGGTCCCGGACGTCGACGCGGCGCTCGCGTTCTACGGTCCGGTCATCGGCTGGAGCTTCGTCGACACCGGCGACGAGTTCGGCAACTACCGGATGTGCCAGGTGGACGGGCGATCCGCCGCCGGCATCGGTCCGCAGCAGTCTCCCGAGCAGCCCACAGCCTGGCTGATCTACCTCAGCTCCGACGACGCGGACGGCACCGTCAAGCTGATCACGGACAACGGCGGCACGGTGCTGTTCGGGCCGGCCGACATCGGTGAGGTCGGCAGGATCGCGGTCGCTCTGGACAACACGGGTGGCGCGTTCGGCGTCTGGCAGGCCAAGCGTGAGGTCGGCGCCGAGGTGTACAACGAGCCGGGTTCGCTGGTCTGGGAGGACTGCCGCCTCACCGAGCCGGCGGCCGGCAAGGCGTTCTACACCGCCGTGTTCGGCTACGGCTACGAGGCGGTGCCCGGTGCGCCGGGCGACTACAGCGCATTCACCGTGAACGGCGAGGTCGCCGGCGGGATCGGCGGCATGATGGGCGTCCCGGAGGGCACCCCGAGTCACTGGATCGCGTACTTCTCGGTCGCCGATGTGGACGCCTCGGTCGCCGCCGCGACGAGCGGCGGCGGCGCCGTGCTGCACCCGGCGGAGGACACCCCGTTCGGTCGGATGGCGCTGCTGACCGATCCGTTCGGCGCGGTGTTCTCGGTGCACGCAGAGATCGAGGAGGCCTAGCAGGTTCTCTGCCGGGGCGGGTGGTCACGGCGGTTCGGGCGCCTCGCCGTGGCCGCCGTGGCCGCCGTGGTCGCCGTGGTCGGCGGCGGCCAGCATCGCGGCGAGCTCGGCCGGATCAGGCAGCGGATCGGTGCGGCCGGTCGCGTCCCGCGGCGCGGCCCAGAGCGCCTCGAACCGCTCCGCGCCCGCAGGTGCGCGGGCCGCAGCTCGTCCGTTTGTGGCGATGCCGGAGATACCCGGTGGCGGGGTGCGCATAGGCTGGTCAGCATGAGTTCCCGCGTGCTGACCGCCGTGGCGTGGCCCTACGCCAACGGCCCCCGGCACATCGGCCATGTTTCCGGTTTCGGTGTGCCCTCCGACGTCTTCTCCCGCTACCAGCGGATGGCGGGCAACCAGGTTCTGATGGTGTCCGGCACCGACGAGCACGGCACGCCGATCCAGGTGCAGGCCGACGCCGAGGGCCTGACCGCCCGGCAGCTCGCGGACAAGTACAACCGGGTCATCGTCGAGGACCTCGCCGCGCTCGGGCTCACCTATGACCTGTTCACCCGGACGACGACGCGCAACCACCACGCGGTGGTGCAGGAGCTGTTCCTCGGCGTTCATCGCAACGGCTACGTGGTGGCCAAGACGGCGATGGGCGCGATCAGCCCGTCCACCGGGCGCACCCTGCCGGACCGCTACGTCGAGGGCACCTGCCCGATCTGCGGTTACGACAGCGCGCGGGGCGACCAGTGCGACAACTGCGGTAACCAGCTCGACCCGGCCGACCTGATCAACCCGCGGTCGAAGATCAACGGGGAGACCCCGAAGTTCGTCGAGACCGAGCACTTCTTCCTCGACCTGCCCGCGTTCGCCGAGTCGCTCGGCAGCTGGCTCAGCACGCGCACCGACTGGCGGCCGAACGTCATCAAGTTCGCCACGAACCTGGTGAACGATCTCAAGCCGCGCGCGATCACCCGAGACCTGGACTGGGGCGTGCCGATCCCGCTGGACGGCTGGCGGGACCAGTCGATGAAGCGGCTCTACGTCTGGTTCGACGCGGTGATCGGCTACCTGTCGGCCTCCGTGGAGTGGGCCCGCCGGTATGGGCAGAGCCCCGATGCCTGGAAGCAGTGGTGGTGCGACCCGGCGGCCACCGGCTTCTACTTCATGGGCAAGGACAACATCGTCTTCCACTCGGTGATCTGGCCGGCGCTGCTGCTCGGGCAGAACGGGGCCGGGGACCGGGGCGGCGAGCCCGGCGCGTTCGGCACGCTGAACCTGCCGGACGAGATCGTGTCGTCGGAGTTCCTCACCATGAGCGGCTCGAAGTTCTCCACCTCGCGCGGCACGGTGATCTACGTCCGGGACTTCCTGCGCGACTTCGGGCCGGACGCGCTGCGCTACTTCATCTCGGCGGCCGGCCCGGAGAACCAGGACACCGACTTCACCTGGGACGAGTTCGTCCGGCGGATCAACTTCGAGCTGGCCAACGAGTGGGGAAACCTGGTCAACCGGTCGGTCTCGATGGCGCACAAGAACATCGGCGCCATCCCGAAGCCGGTCGCGCCGACCGAGGCCGACGCGGCGCTGCTGGCGACCTCGAAGGCCGGGTTCGACACGGTCGGCGACCTGCTCGCGCGCAGCCGGTTCAAGCAGGCGGCCGGCGAGGCGATGCGAGTGGTGTCCGCGGCGAACAAGTACCTCTCCGACCAGGAGCCGTGGAAGCGCAAGGACGACCCGGACCGCCGCGACACCATCCTGCACACCGCGCTGCAGGTCGTGCAGGACGCGAACACGCTGCTGACGCCGTTCCTGCCGCACGCCGCGCAACAGGTGCACGAGGCGCTCGGCGGCACCGGCGTGTGGGCCGCGCAGCCGGAGATCCACGAGGTCGACGACCTGGCCCCCGCTGACCACCGCGGCCCGGCGTACCCGGTGCTGACCGGCAACTACGCCGGCGAGCAGGCGAGCTGGGCGTCCATCCCGATCGAGGTGGGTCGGCCGCTGCGCAAGCCGTCGCCGCTGTTCACCAAGCTCGACCCGAAGCTCGGCGAGACCGGCCCCGAGTGGGCGCCGATCCAGCCGTGAGCGGGGCGTACGGGCGGCGGGAGCGGCCACCGGCCCCGGAGCCGCTGCCCGGCGCCGGCACGATCGACTCGCACACCCACCTGGACGCCTGCGGCTGCGTGACCGCCGCGGACGTGCGGGCCGCGATGGACCGGGCGGCGGCGGTCGGCGTGCACACGGCGGTCACCGTGGCCGACGACCTGGACTCGGCGCGCTGGGTACTGACCGCCGCGGCGGCGGACCGGCGGGTGGTCGCCGCCGTTGCACTGCATCCCACCAGGGCGAACGTGCTGGACGAGGCGGCCCGCGCGGAGATCGAGAAGTTGGCCGCGTCGTCCCGGGTGGTCGCCGTCGGCGAGACCGGGCTGGACTACTACTGGCCCGAGCACGACGCCGACTGCGCCGACCCGCTCACCCAGCGCGAGGCGTTCGCGTGGCACATCGACTTGGCCAAGCGGCTCGGCAAGCCGGTCATGATCCACGACCGGGACGCGCACGACGACGTGCTGCGGGTGCTGCGCGAGGAGGGCGCGCCGGAGCAGGTGATCTTCCACTGCTTCTCCGGGGACGCCGAGCTGGCCCGGGCGTGCGCGGACGCCGGCTACTACATGTCGTTCGCCGGGCCGGTCACCTTCCGTAACGCGGTGGCGCTGCGGGAGGCCGCTGTGCTGGCGCCGGCCGAGCTGCTGCTGGTCGAGACGGACGCCCCGTTCCTGACCCCGCACCCGCACCGTGGCCGGGCGAACGAGCCGTACTGCCTGCCTTGGACGGTGCGCGGCATCGCGGCGGCCCGGGGCGTCGATGCCGAGGTGGTCGCCGAGGCCACCCGGGCGAACGCCGAGCGGGTATTCCACCTCGCCGAACTAGTGTCCTGAGTCGGAGGTCCGCACCGGATCCGGCGCAAGAACTTCCGACTCAGGACACTGGCCTGAGCCGCCGCGTCGTTCGGCCTGAGCCGCTACACCGGTGACGCCAACCGCGTCGGGCCGCTCCGGCGGCTACTCCGTTCGGCGCACTGCCCGTCAAACGCCCACGGGGCTCGACGGCGCCTCGTTACGGTCCCGTGATCACTCCGGTAGGACACGGGACGGGACGCTGCGTGTACCGACGGCCGCTGGCCCAGGCGCTGGTCATGGTGCTGTTCGCGGCCATGCTGCTGGCGGGCGTGGCGGCCGTCGCGCTGAACAAGTCGATCACGATCACGGTGGACGGCACGGACCGCACGGTGCACACCTTCGCCTCCGACGTGCGGGGCGCGGTCGAGGCGGCCGGCCTGGCGGTCAGCCCCCGCGACCGGCTGGAGCCCAGCGGCGGCACCTCGGTCGACAGCGGTGACCACATCATCCTGAAGCGGGCGCGCGCACTGACCCTGGTCGAGGACGGCTCCCGGCGGGAGTTCTGGACCACCGCGGCCTCGGTGGGCGACGCGCTGGCCGGCCTGGACCTGGATGCCGCGCCGACCGTGCTCTCCGCCGCGCCGAGCACCCAGATCCCGCTGGACGGTTTGTCGCTGGAGATGACCGTGCGCCGCACGGTGACCCTGGTCGACGGCGCCAGGCCCGCGCGGCGGGTCGCCACCGACGCGGCCACGGTGCGCGTGCTGCTGGACGATCTCGGCGCGCCACTGCGGCCCGCCGACATCACCATGCCAGACCCGGACACCCCGCTCGAGGACGGCGACCGGGTCCAGGTGGTGCGCAACGGTGACGGCGAGATCACCGTGATCACGCCGATCCCGGCGCCGGTCGTCGAGGTGCCGGACGCCAGGCTCGCCACGGGGCGGCGGGTCGTCCGGGATCCGGGGCGCCCCGGGCAGCTCGCGGCGGTGTACCGGATACTGGTGCGCGACGGCACCGAGATCGCCCGGCGGAAGGTCAAGGGCGGGGTGGTCACGGAGCCCAGGCCGCGCGTGGTGCACATCGGTACCAACCCGGACGCGGTCGCACCGGCGGTGGGCTTCGGCGCGGTGTGGGATCGGCTGGCGGCCTGCGAGTCCGGGGGCAACTGGCAGGCCGACACCGGCAACGGCTACTACGGTGGCGTGCAGTTCGACAGACAGACCTGGCGGGCGAACGGCGGTACCGACTACGCCCCCACCGCGAGCCAGGCGAGTCGTGAGGAGCAGATCGCGGTTGCCCAGAAGGTCCGGGACTCCCGAGGCGGGTACGGCGCGTGGCCGGCCTGCTCCCGCAAGCTCGGGCTCTCCGGGGACACCGCCCCGTGAACCGGTGCTGACCCCCGATCCGTCGAGTCCCCACTCGCCGGCGGACGCGGTGCCGGCGGACGCGGTGCCGACGGACGAAATGCCGGCGGACGCGGTGCCGGCCGACGCGGTGCCGGCGGAGGCGGTGCCGGCCGATGCGGCCGGCCGCCCCGACTCGCGGCTGCTCGGCCCGGCGGACGTCCGCGCGCTGGCCGCCCAGCTGGGGCTGCGGCCGACCAAGCGGCTCGGGCAGAACTTCGTGCACGACGCCAACACGGTTCGCCGGATCGCCCGCCTCGCCGAGCTGGAGCCGGACGAGGTGGTGCTGGAGATCGGCCCGGGGCTCGGCTCGCTGACGCTGGCGCTGCTCCCGGCCGCCGCCTCGGTGCTCGCGGTGGAGATCGACCCGGTGCTGGCCGGGGCGCTGCCCGCAACGGTGGCCGAGCGGGCGCCGACGCTGGCGGACCGGCTGACCGTGCTCACCCAGGACGCGCTGCGGCTGCGCCCCGAGTCGTTGCCCCGCCCGCCGACCGCGGTGGTGGCCAACCTGCCCTACAACGTCGGCGTGCCGGTCCTGCTGCACGTGCTCGAGGTACTCCCGTCGCTGCGGCACGGGCTGGTGATGATCCAGTCCGAGGTGGTGGACCGGCTGGCCGCGGG
>DASYLM010000065.1:0-6942 GCA_036009565.1 Pseudonocardia sp.
CTTCATCTCGCCGGCCTTCGACTTCTCCAACGTCAACCCGCAGAAGATCAGCTGGCGGGCCGGCGGCATGATCGCGGCGGTCGGCTCGGTGCTGATCACCCCGTGGAACCTGTACAACAACCCGGAAGTGATCCACTACACGCTGGAGACCCTCGGCGCCTTCATCGGCCCGCTGTTCGGGGTGCTGATCGCCGACTTCTACCTCGTCCGCAAGCAGCACGTGGTGGTCGACGACCTGTTCACCATCTCGCCGGCGGGCCGCTACTGGTACAAGGGCGGCTACCACCCGGCGGCGATCATTGCCACCGGAATCGCCGCCGCGATCGCCATGGTCCCGGTGCTGTGGACCGGCGGCCCCGGGATGAAGACCGTCGTGCAGTACACCTGGTTCATCGGCATGCTGGTGGGTCTGCTGGTGTACGTGGGCATCGGCCGCCGGTCAGCGGTGGTCGAGCCCGAACCTGCCGGGAGGTAGCGAGTCAGGTGCTCATCACCGTCATCAACCCCAACACCAGCTGGGACATGGCCGGTTCGATCGAACGGTCGGCCCGAGCGGTCGCGGGGCCGGACACCGTGGTCCGGGCGGTCTGCCCGACCATGGGTCCGGCCTCGATCGAGAGCCACTACGACGAGGCGCTCGCGGTACCGGGGCTGCTCGCCGAGATCGCAACCGGCGAGCAGCTCGGTTCGGACGGCTACGTGATCGCCTGCTTCGGCGATCCCGGGTTGGACGCGGCCCGCGAGCTGGCCTCCGGGCCGGTGGTCGGCATCGCCGAGGCGGCCATGCACGCGGCCAGCTTCCTCGGGCGGGGGTTCAGCGTGGTCACCACGCTGTCCCGCACCCGAGGCCGGGCCTGGGACCTGGCCGACCGGTACGGCATGCGCCGGTTCTGCCTCGGCGTGCACGCCTGCGACATCCCGGTCCTGGAGCTCGACTCCGACCCGTACGTGGTGAAGACGATCACCGAGGCGTGCCGGGCGGCGCTGGAGGCCGACGGCTCGGACGCCATCGTGCTCGGCTGCGCGGGCATGAGCACGCTGTGCGCCCGGATCGGCGAGGAGCTGGGGGTGCCTGTGGTGGACGGCGTGCAGGCAGCGGTGCTGACCGTCCAGTCGCTGGTCACCATGGGGCTGCGGACCGGCTCCGCCGGCGAGTTCGCGGCGCCGCTGGCCAAGCCGTACGCCGGCATCCTGCGCGACTTCGGCACCGGCCGCTGACGGGGCTCTTTGTCCGTTATGGGCCTTTGTCCGGACAGTCCGCCTGCTTCAGCGGGTGGGCTGCAACGGGCCGGCCGCGCCGGGAACGGGGGCGACCGCGAGCTGGTAGCCGCCGCGCGCGGAGAATTCGGCGCGGAAGGCGAACCGGTCGCCCCGGACGATGGTCTGCCGCCACTCCACCGCGCGCTGACCGGCCCGCCCGAGCCGCTCGATGACGAACGTGCCGGTGTTCGGCGGGCAGTCCAGCAGCCGGCGTTCCTCGGCTGAGGGCACCGCCGCGTAGATCTGCTCGGTGCCGCCCTCCAGCCGCAGCCCGGCGCGACGAGCCAGCTCGCCGTAGAGGGAGGTGTGCGTGAAGTCGGCGACCAGCAGCGGCTCGGCCAGCTCGGCCGGCAGCCACACCCGGTCCAGCGCGAGCGGCTCCGGCCCGGCCAGCCGCAACCGCTCCAGGTGCACCAGCGGGGTGGACTCCTCCAGCCCCAGGCGCACCGCGACCAGGGCGTCCGCTCGGCGGTCCAGGGTGCGCACCACGCTGTGCTGGTCCAGCCCGGCGGCCTCCACCGAGGCGAACAGGCTGTAGAGCGCCCCGAGTGGCTGCTGGATCTCGATGGGCTCGCCGACCCGGGGCGGGCGTCCGCGCTCGGCGGTCACCACGCCCTCCTCGCGCAGCGTGCGCAGCGCCTCCCGCACCGTGTTGCGGCTGACCCCGTACTCGCCGCGCAGCGCCATCTCCCCGGGGAACTCCGCGTCGAACTCGCCCCTGGCCAGCCGCCGGCGCAGATCCCTGCGCAGCTGGGCCCAGAGCGGGAGCGGGTCGTCCCGGCGCAATGCCCGAGCCGGCATGCCGAGCACCTCCTCTCCCCGCGTTCCGCCGCCCAGCCTATCCGGCGCGGCCTCCGCTGATGACTATCACAGCGCGGACACGCGCCGGGCCAACAAAAGTTCTAATGTTGGTACATATCGAGACCCGGCGGCAGGCAGAGAGGAGCCACTCGGTGTCCAGAGCGATGACACACGCGGCGCCCACCCGGACCCGCACCAAGACGACCACCCCGGTGCCGCGCTGGCCCGGTTCGGTCCTCGGCCGCGGCCGGCAGGTCGCGCCCGGACTGGTGCTGGCGCTGTTCGTGGCGCTCGCCGCGACACCACTGGGGCACGCGGTCCCGGTGGTGGGCGCGCCGGTCTTCGGCATCCTGCTCGGCCTGGTGCTGGCGGCGGCGGTGAAGCCGGGCGAGGACCTGCGGCCCGGGCTGGACTTCGCCGCCAAGCCGGTGCTGCAGACCAGCATCGTGGTGCTCGGGGCCACCCTCTCGCTGCGCGAGGTGGCCGCCGTCGGGCTCGGATCGCTGCCGGTGATGCTCGGCACGCTGGCCATCGCGCTGCTCGGTGCCTGGCTGCTCGGCCGCCTGCTGGGGGTCCGGGGAGACGCGCGGATCCTGATCGGGGTGGGCACCGGCATCTGCGGCGCCTCCGCCATCGCGGCCACCACCGCTGTGCTCAAGCCCGAGCGGGCACAGGTGGCGTACGCCATCGGCACGATCTTCACCTTCAACGTGGTCGCGGTGCTGCTGTTCCCCGCGCTGGGTCACGCGTGGGGGATGAGCCCGCAGGCGTTCGGGTTGTGGGCCGGCACCGCCGTCAACGACACCTCCTCGGTAGTCGCGGCCGCGTACTCCTTCTCCCCCGCCGCCGGCCCGTACGCCGTGGTGGTCAAGCTGACCCGCACGCTCACCCTGATCCCGATCGTGCTCGCGCTGGCCCTGTGGCGAGCCCGCCGGGACGCCCGCGCCACCGCCGCCCCCGGCGAGCGCCGCCCGGGATGGGTGTCCCTGCCGTGGCGCAAGGTCGTCCCGTTCTTCCTGGTCGGCTTTGTGCTGGCCTCGGCGGTGGACACGGTCGGACTGGTACCGGCCGCATGGCACCCGGCGCTCACTGACGTCGGCACATTCCTGATCACCGCCGCGCTGGCCGGGATCGGACTGTCCATGCGGTGGGCCGACATCCGCGGCGCCGGGGTACGCCCACTCCTGCTCGGCGGGATGCTCTGGGTCCTGGTCGCGGCGAGCAGCCTAGGCCTCCAGGCCGCCACCCACCTCCTCTAGCCGCCGCCCCACGACTTCGCACACCTGGCCTCCACCTCGCACAGGGTGTGACGCATGCGAAGTGCAGCCTGGGTATGCGAAGTGGCGTCGGCGGTCACGCCAGCCGCCGTGGTCACGCCAGCCGCCGCCACACCGGCCGCCCGCCTCGCCCGGGACCGCGCCCTCCAACCCTCGGGCTAGAACGGTGGCTCGTCGTCCACCACGGGCAACCGGCTGAGCGGGCTGCGCCCCGAGCCGTTGCCCGCCGAGCCGTTGCTGGACGCGAGCGTCCCCGTGGCCGGTGCCCGGACCGGCTCCCCCGCGCTCTCCGACAGCCGGGTGGCCCACGCCGGGAACGGGAACTCCACGGCCAGCGGCACCGGGATCTCCGGCTGGGAGATGAACATGGTGCCCGGCCGGGCCAACGTCGCCCGGCCGCGCTGAGACGGCGGCAGGAAGCCGTACTCCGGGCGGCTCGCCTCCGCCGGGTCCAACCGGCCGACCACCTTGATCGAGGAGTTGGCCACGATCCGCCGCTCCACCTCGCTGGCGGTCTGCTGCGCACCGATCAGGATGATGCCCAGCGAGCGGCCGCGCTCGGCGACGTCCAGCAGCACCTCCTTGATCGGGCTGCTGCCCTCCCGGGGCGCGTACTTGTTGAGCTCGTCGATCATGGTGAACAGCAGTCCGCCCGGCCCGGCGGCCTCCTTGCGCGCGGTCTCGGCGGCCAGCACCACGCCGACCACGAACCGCTGCGCCCGCTCCGGCAGGTTGTGCAGGTCGACCACGGTGACCTGCTGGCCCTCGGTGCTGATCCGCCGTCCGGGCGTGTCGGTCAGGTCGCCGCGCACCACGGTGCGCAGCGGGCCGAGGCTGGAGCGCAACCGGCGCAGGAACGCGTTGATGGTCCCGGTACCGGTCACCGGCCCTGCCCACGGCGCCCGCACCGAGGCGTCCTCGTCGGTCAGCTTGTCGGAGATGAAACCGACCAGGTCGGCGTAGGTGCGCAGCAGCCGGCCCTCGATGCTCACCGCGCCGTCGATCCCGGCGGCCATCGCGTCGTAGCGCAGCCGGGTCGTCACCTGGTGGATCACCGAGGTGTACTGGTTGCGCTCGTCCTCGGCGTCGGCGAAGGCGAACCGGAGCAACTCCTCGGCGCAGAACTCGCGCAGCGTCCACCAGAACGGGCTGATCCCGCTGGTCCGGCCGGTGACGAAGGGACGGCCGGTCGGGTCCTCCGGGGTGGGCGGGGCGTAGAAGCCGGCGGAGGCGAACGGTTCCGCCGGCAGCCCGAGCCGGCCGTAGGCGTCGACCAGCTCGGCGCCGGTGGACTCGTCGGCCAGCCGGCGGTTGGCGTGGTCCAGGAACAGCAGGTCCTCGCCCTTGACGCTGAAGATCAGTGCCTTGGCGTTCACCGCGCGGTTGCCGAGCACCCCGCTGCGGAAGATCGAGTACAGCAGGAACAGCGCGAAGCTGGTCTTGGTGGCCACCCCGGAGATGCCGCTGATCGAGACGTGCCCGCCCCGGGTGCCGTCCAGGAACTCCAGGTTGAGATAGATCGGCTCGCCGTCGCGGCCCATGCCGACCGGCACCTTGCGTTCCATCCGGTCGAAGTAGAGCGCCCGGGCCCGCTCCTCACCGGTGGCCCGGTGCACCGGCTCACCCGGGCGCGGCGGCACGTAGCACTCCGGGTCCACCCGGGTCGTGGTGATCTCGGCGATCTCCTGGACGTGCGCCGGCAGCACACCCTCGTTGATCAGGAACACGTCCGACCCGTAGCTGGCGCCCTCGTGCCGGGCGCGTACCTGGGTGACGATCCCCGAGGTCAGCACCGGCCCGACGCCGGGAACCGGGCGGACGGTGACCACCACGTCGTCGAGCTGCAGGTAGGAGTCCGGCGCCAGCGCGACGCTGAACAGCAGCGGGGTGGAGTCCTCGGTGCCGGCGACGAGGCCCACCGGTGGCGCGCTCTGGGTCACCGGTTCCTCCTCGTCAACGCTCGGTCGTCCAGGCTCCACAGGGCGCGGTCGCGGGCATCCGTGCGCCGGCCATTGCTACCACGCGGCAGTGACCGCGGCGCCCCCGGCCCAGCTCAGCCGGGACCGAGGAACTTGACCACCCGGTCGATCACTCCCGGGTCCTCCCGGAAGCACCAGTGCCCGACGCCGGGCAGCAGCTCGACCGTCGAGTTGGGCAGCGCGGCGCCGTACCGGTACGCCTCGTCCGTGCCCAGGTAGGGGTCGCCGTCGCCCCACAGCACCAGCGACGGGCAGCGCACCTCCTCCAGCGCGACCCCGGCGGCACTGAGCACCCCCGGATCGGCCGAGCGGTAGAGCCCGAGGATGGCGCGGCGCATGCCGGCGTCCAGGTACCGGGTGGCGTCGTCCAGGAAGGTGTCGTCCATCGGGCCCGGTCGGGGGCTGGACAGCCTGCTGATCTGCTTGAGTGTCGAGCGGCGCATGCCGTACGCGGCCAGCTCACCGAGGACCGGGAGCCGCCACACCCGGGCCAGCCAGTGCCAGCGGTAGGCGGCGGACAGCGGCACGGCGTCGATCACCACCAGCTTCTCCAGCTGTTCGGGGCGCAGCGCGGCCGCCGCCAGCGCCACCGATCCCCAGTCGTGCACCACCAGCCGGTAGCGGTCCACGCCCAGGTCGTCGACGAAGGCACGGAACCACAACTTCAGCGTGGCGAAGTCGACCAGCCCGGGGCGTGCCGAGCGGCCGAACCCCGGCATGTCCGGCGCGATCACCCGGCCCAGCTCACCGGCCCGGTCCAGGAACGGCGCCCATTCGTCGGCGGAGTCCGGGTTCCCGTGCACGAAGATCACCGGGTCGCCGGAGCCGCGTTCCAGTACCGCGGTCCGAAAGCCCACGACATCGCGGTACCCGACCTCGTCCACTGCCATCGTGTCTCCTCCGCAGGACAACTCGCCGACCCGTCGATCGCAACCTACCGCCCACCGGGCGCCAGCCCGGGCCGGCCGTACCGGGAAGATGATCGGGTGGCGGATGACGAATACCTGGTCGGGCGCGGCATCGCGGACGTGACCGGCGAGCCGGCCGGCGTGGGCATGCTCGGCTACGGCAAGGCCGACCAGCGCACCGAGGGCATCCACACCCGGCTGCGGGCCCGGGCGTTCATCTTCGCGGAGCCGGGCGCTCGGGACGCGCCGGGTGCCGGGGACCGGGACGTAGACGGGGCGACGGGCCGCCGGGTGCTGCTGGTGATCGCCGAGCTGCCACTGATCTTCGAGAGCATCCGGCGGGCCGTGCTGGACCGGCTGCGCACCCGCTTCGGCGACACCTACCTGGCGGACAACGTGATGCTCACCGCGACGCACACGCACTGCGGTCCCGGCGGCTACTCGCACCACCTGCTCTACAACAGCACCACCGGCGGGTTCCGCCGCACGACGTTCGCGGCCGTCGTGGACGGGATCCTCGAGGCGGTCGAGCGGGCCCACGCCGACGTCGCGCCGGCCACCCTGGTGCTCACCCAGGGCGAGCAGCGCGACGCCAGCGCAAACCGGTCGAGGCCGGCGTTCGAGCGCAACCCGGCGGCAGACCGCGAGTACTTCCCCGACGGCGTCGACCCGTTGGTCACCGTGCTGCGCATCGAGCGGGGCGGCCGCGGGGTCGGC
>DASYLM010000066.1:0-12174 GCA_036009565.1 Pseudonocardia sp.
TGCCAGGCCTGGCTGTCCGCCGAGGCCGGGGCGGTCCGCGACATCCGCGCACACCTGCTCGACGAGCGCGGCCTGACCCGCCGCATGGTGTACGCCACCGGCTACTGGCGGGCCCGCTAGCCCAGCCACTCCGCTCCCACGGCACCCGCTGCGTCCAGCACACCCACAGCGCCCGCTGCGTCCGTTCGGCCGCGCGAGGCTCGACACCCGCCCCGCCGACCGCGGCTCGGGGTGACAACCGGCGCGAGGCTGAGAGGGTGCCAGGCTCGCACAGCGGGCGCATAGCTTCGGCATACCGGCGGTACAGCGCCCGAGGTCACAGTCGCCACCATGAGCGCCTCGCTTCCGCTGCCGGCCCCCCGGAAGATTGCCCGGCCGACCTGGCCGCGGGGTGCCAGCCAGCCGATCAGCCTCCGGGATCCCGGCCTGCCCGTCCGCCCGCACCCCGGCGGCCCCGGAGCTGGCGGCCGGGTCAGCGGGTTGGCCCGGCTCCTGGTCGGCACCGGCCAGCTCGGTGCGGCGCCCCGCCGACGGCTCAACGCTCGGCTGGTCGGCCAACTGGTCCGGTTCGCCGCGATCGGCATCATCAGCACGGCGGTCCAGCTCGGGCTGTTCCTGTTGCTGCGCAACGAGGTCGGTGTACTGACCGCCAACCTGATCTCGCTGGTGCTGAGCACGGTGGCGAACACCGAGGCGAACCGGCGCATCACCTTCCGCATCCGCGGCCGGGCGGGCGCCGGGCGGCACCAGCTGCAGGCACTGGTCGTGTTCGGCCTCAGTCTGGCGTTGAGCAGCGGGGCGCTCGGGTTGCTCGGGCTGGTGGCACCCGCCGCCGGCCGGGGCGCCGAGCTGGTCGTGCTGATGGCGGCCAACGTGCTGGCGACGGTGGCCCGCTTCGCGCTGCTGCGCAGCTGGGTCTTCGGCGCTCGGCGCTCGGCGTGACCTCGACCCTCGACCGACCGACCACCGGCGCCGGGGCGGCACCGGCTCCCCCGCCCCGCCGGCGGTGGGAGCGGTTCTCGCTGGCCGGCCTGCTCGGCGGGACCGCACTGCTCAACCTGTGGGGCCTGGCGGCCTCCGGTTGGGCGAACAGCTTCTACGCGGCGGCGGTGTGGGCGGGTACCCGGAGCTGGAAGGCGTTGCTGTTCGGCGCGTTCGACCCGGCCGGCTTCATCACGGTGGACAAGCCGCCGGCCTCGATCTGGGTGATGGGGCTGTCGGGGCGGATCTTCGGCTTCTCCAGCTGGAGCATGCTGGCGCCCGAGGCACTGATGGGCGTGGCCACGGTGGCCCTGCTGTACGCCTCGGTCCGCCGGGTGTCCGGACCGGTCGCCGCGCTGCTAGCAGGTGCGGTGCTCGCGCTCACCCCGGTGGCCGTGTTGATGTTCCGGTTCGACAACCCGGACGCGCTGCTGGTGCTGCTGCTGGTGATCGCCGCGTACTGCGTGACCCGCGCGATCGAGCGGGCCGGCACCCGCTGGCTGGTGCTCGCCGGGGTGGCCATCGGGTTCGGCTTCCTGACGAAGATGGGCGCGGCCCTCGTTGTGCTGCCGGCGCTCGCGCTCGCCTACCTGGTCGCCGCGCCGACCGGGCTCGGGCGGCGGATCCGGCAGCTGCTCGGCGCCGGGTCGGCCCTGGTGGTCAGCGCCGGCTGGTACGTGGCGCTGGTGGCGCTCTGGCCGGCGGCGGACCGCCCCTACATCGGCGGCTCGCGGACGAACAGCCTGCTGGAGCTGGCGTTGGGCTACAACGGGGTGAGCCGGCTGCTCGGGCGCTCGGGCGGCGGTCCGGGCGGGGCGGGTCACTTCGGTGGCTTCGGCGGACCCGCCGGGTTGTCCCGGCTGTTCAGCCCGGCGGTCGCCAGCCAGGTGAGCTGGTTGCTGCCGGCGGCGCTCGCGCTGCTGGCGATCGGACTCTGGTTGAGCCGGAGAGCACCCCGGACCGACCGGACCCGCGCCGCGCTGCTGCTCTGGGGCGGCTGGCTGCTGGTCACCGGCGTGGTGTTCAGCCTGATGGCCGGCATCTTCCATCCGTACTACACGGTGGCACTGGCGCCCCCGGTCGCCGCGGTGATCGGGATCGGTGGGCGTGAGCTCCTCGCGCGGCGGACCGGGTGGCCGGCGCGGGCGGCTCTCGCGGTGCTCCTCGCCGGTACCGGCGGCTGGTCCTGGGTGCTGTTGGACCGCGCCCCGAGCTGGCACCCGGTGCTGCGCTGGGCGGTGTTGGCACTCACCGCGGCGGCCACCCTGGCAGTGCTCGTGCCCGGCGGGGGCCGGCGCCGGCTCGCGTCGGTCGCCGCCGTCGCGGTGGCTGCCGGGTTGCTCGGGCCGGCCGCCTACGCGGTGCAGACCACGTCGACCGCACACGCCGGCGGTACCCCCTCGGCCGGGCCGACCGTCCCCGGCAGCGGCTCCGGGCACTTCGCCCGCGCCGGTTCCGACCGCGCCGGTGCCGACCGCGCCGGCCCCGACCACCCCGCGTCCGGCACCGGCGTACCCGGGATGCGCGCGGGGCACGGCCCCGGCGGGGACACCCCGGTGGATCCCGCCGCGGCCAGGTTGCTGCGCGCGGCGGGCACCACCTGGTCGGCGGCCACCGTCAGTGCGCACGGCGCGTCCTCGCTCGAGCTGGGCAGCGACACCGCGGTACTGGCCATCGGCGGGTTCATGGGCAGCGACCCGACGCCGACCCTGGCCCGGTTCCAGGCCGACGTGGCCGCCGGCCGGATCCACTACTTCATTCCCGAGTCGTTCGGCGGCGGCGCCGGCGGCCCCGGCGACCAGGCCGGCGGCGAGCCAGGCGACCAGCACCGGGCGGGACGCGGCGGCTCGCGGGGCACCGGCGGTGAGATCAGCACCTGGGTCGGCGAGCACTTCGCCCCGGTCACCGTCGCCGGCCAGACCTGGTACGACCTGACGCGACCCGCGCAACCCTCGTGAGTGCACCCTCGTGAGTGCGTAGCGTCGCCCCGGCAACGCTACGCACACCAGGTCAGAAGCCCAGGTCAGCGGGTGATGCCGGTGTGGCCCAGCGAGTACCGGCCGGCCTGCGGCCAGACGCAGAGCCCGTGCGGTCCCCGGCCCACCTCGATCTGGGTGATCAGGTGGCCGTCGTCGGTGGACAACACGTAGACGGCGTGGTCGTAGCGCCCGGACAGCCACAGCTGCTTGCCGTCCGCGGTCAGGCCGCCCATGTCCGGGCTGGCATGCCCGGGGCCCGGACCGTGGAGATCCGGGGTGGGGCGACCGGTCCCGCTGCCGGGTCCCGGGGTGGAGCCGTGCGGGATCTGCCACTTGGCCAGCTTCGCTCCGGTGTAGGCGTCGAGCACGCTGACGCTGCCCTCGTTGCGGTTGGTCACGAACAGTCGCTTCGCCTCCCGGTCCAGGTACAGCCCGTGCGCGCCCTTGCCGGTGGGGATCTGCTTGATCACCTTGGTGGCCGCGCCGTCCAGCACCCACACGCCGTTCTCGTCGGAGTCGGCGATGTAGAACACCGAGCCGTCCGGCGCCAACTTGATGTCCTGCGGCCCCATGTGGTGGTTGCGGTGCGGCATGTCGACGGTCCGCAGCAGCTTGTGCGAGACGATGTCCACCACCGCGACCCGGCCGTCGAACTCGCAGGTGAACACGCCGATCCGGCCGTTCGGGGTGAAGTCGGCGTGGTCGATGCCGGCGCAGGCCGGGGTGAGCGTCTCGCCTTGGACCTTCCAGGTCTTCGGGTCGTACCAGACCAGCCGCCGGCGGGCCTCCGCGACCACGATCGCCGAGCGGCCGTCCGGTGAGTAGTACATGTTGTACGGGTCGATCACCGGGATCCGCGGCCCCGGCTTGCCGGTGGTCGGGTCGAACGGGGTGACCGTGTCGCCCAGGTCGTCGGTGGCATACAGGGTGCGCATGTCGTGCGACGGCACCACGTGCTGGATCTCGATGCCCGCCGGGTACTTGCCCACCACGGCGAACGTCGCCGGGTCGATCACCCACACATCGCCGGACTTGGTGTGCGGCACGTAGACCAGCGGCTTGGCTCTCCTGGTCACGTCGTTGAGCATGTTCGCCCCGGCGTCCGCGTAGACGTTGTGCGGATCGCGTACCGGGGGCATGCCGGGCAGCGGGTCCGCGACCGGACCCGCCGGTGGCGCGGCCGCCGCGCTGTCCGGCGCCGCCGGTGGGGTGGGCTGGAAAGGCGGGGCACTGTCCCCCGCCGCCGCCGGCGGGGACGGGGACGGCGACGCCGACTCCGGTCCCGAACTGCCGCAGCCGGCCGCGACCAGCGCCAACACCAGGGCGCTGACCAGCGCTGAGCCACTCCGGACGGGACGCCGGCGAGATCGGGAACTGGACGCGCATCGAACTACCCGGGCGAACACGGCGCGGAGCGTAGCGTCCATTTCTTGAGAACCCGCAGCGGATTGCGGGCGACTCGCGGCGCGGGTGCGCCCGGCGCGGGGCCCGTTAGTCCGACCGATGGCACGCCCACCAGCCTCTCGGGTGGGGACGAGCCCGGAATGGCCCGATCTTCGTGGCACACTGGTTGCCCTCAGCCCGCAGCGACGCTCGACGGAGTGAAAACATGCGCTACCTGGTCACCGGCAGTACCGGGTTCCTCGGTCGACACGTGCTGAGCCGACTGCTGGCCCGCCCGGACGCGGAGATCTTCTGCCTGGTCCGCTCGCCGGGCCGGCTGGCCGCGCGCACCGCCGACCTGGCCGGCCACGACCGGCTGAGGGCCGTGGCCGGGGACCTGACCGTGGACGGGCTCGGCGTCTCCGAGTCCGACGCCGCCGAGCTGGCCGGTGTGGACCACGTGCTGCACCTCGCCGCGGTCTACGACCTGACCGCGAGCGACGCGGCGAACCGGGCGGCGAACGTCGAGGGCACCCGGCGGGTCATCGAGCTGACCGAGCGGATCGGCGCGGGGCGACTGCACCACGTGTCCTCGGTTGCGGTGTCCGGCGACTACCCGGGCCGGTTCACCGAGGCGGACTTCGACGCCGGCCAGCACCTCGGCTCGCCGTACCACGCCACCAAGTTCGCGGCCGAGGCGCTGGTCCGCCAGTCGTCGGTGCCGTGGCGGGTCTACCGGCCGGCCATCGTGGTCGGCGACTCGCGCACCGGCGAGATGGACAAGGTCGACGGTCCGTACTACCTGTTGCCCTCGATCGAGGCGGTGGCCAGGGCGATCGGGCCGGCCGCGCCGGTGGTCCGGGCGCTGCCCATCCCGGTGCCCGACCTGGGCGCCACCACGATCGTGCCGGTCGACTACGTGGCCGACGCGATGGACGCGCTGATGCACGCCGACGGGCTGGACGGGCGCGCGTTCCACCTGGTCTCGTCGGAGCCGCAGCCGCTGGTGGACGTGTACAACGCGCTGGCCGCCTCGGCCGGCGCGCCCCGGCTGATCCAGTCCATCCCGTCAGCGGTGGCGGCGCCGGCACGCCGGCTGGCCGCTCTGTTCGGTGACCTCGTCGGGCGGGTGCCCGAGGTGGTCGAGCTGCGCGACGCGGTGCTCACCGAGATCGGCATCCCGCCCGAGGTAATGCCGCACCTGGGCTTCGAGACGGTGTTCGACGACACCGAGACCCGGGCCGCGCTGGCCGGCACCGGCATCCGCTGCCCGGAGTTCGCCGACTACGCCCCCGCCCTGTACCGGTACTGGCGCAAGCACCTGGACCCGAACCGGGCGCGGCGGGCCGGTCCGAAGGGCCAACTGGACGGCCGCACCGTGATGATCACCGGCGCCTCGTCGGGGATCGGCCGGGAGACCGCGCTGCGGGTGGCCGCCGAGGGTGGCGTCCCACTGCTGGTGGCGCGGCGGGCCGACGAGCTGGAGAAGGTCCGCGCGGAGATCGAGGAGGCCGGCGGGCGGGCCAGCGTCTACTCCTGCGACATCACCGACGCCGACTCGGTGAGCAACCTGGTGGCCGCCGCGCTGGGCGACCACGGCCAGGTGGACATGCTGGTCAACAACGCGGGCCGGTCGATCCGCCGCTCGGTGCGGCTGAGCTACGACCGGTTCCACGACTACGAGCGAACCATGGCGATCAACTACTTCGGCGCGGTGCGGCTGACCCTGGCGCTGCTGCCGCAGATGTCGCGCCGCCGGTTCGGGCACATCGTGAACATCTCCTCGATCGGCGTGCAGACCAACCCGCCCCGGTTCTCCGCCTACCTGGGCTCCAAGGCCGCACTGGACGCGTTCGCCCGGGTGGTGGCCAGCGAGACCTACGGCGACGGCATCACCTTCACCACCATCCACATGCCGCTGGTGCGCACGCCGATGATCGCGCCGACGAACATCTACCGGGCGTTCCCCACCCGCTCGCCGGAAGAGGCGGCCGAGATGGTGCTGGATGCGCTGCGGCGGCGGCCCAAGCACATCGGCACTCCGCTGGGCACCGCCGGCTCGCTGGCCTACACCCTGGTGCCGAGGCTCACCGACGCGCTGTTGCACGTGGCGTTCCGGGTGTTCCCCGACTCGGCCGCCGCCCGGGGTGAGGACTCCACCGCCCCCGACATGACGGCGCTCTCCCGGGGCGCCCGCGCGATGGCCCGGGTGCTGCCCGGGATCCACTGGTAGGTGCCCGCACCGCCATCTGCGCGGTCGTCCGTTGTCGATCTATTCAGGTGAAGAGTGGCCTGAATGGGTGACCTGAGCGTCGTCTCAGGCTAGGTTCCGGCACACCTCACCCGCCGACCGAACCGGAGACGAGGAGCCATGGGCACGCCCAGTAGCAACCAGGCCGGCCAACTCGACGAGCGCGCGGTGCGCAAGATCGCTGGACTCAGCCTGGTCGGGGCCAGCGTCGAATGGTTCGACTTCTTCCTCTACGGCACCGCCGCCGCGCTGGTGTTCCCCAAGATCTTCTTCCCGAACGCCGACCCGGCGACCGGGGTGCTGCTGTCCTTCGCGACCTTCGGCGTCGGCTTCGTGGCCCGCCCGGTCGGCGGCATCATCTGGGGTCACTTCGGCGACAAGGTGGGGCGCAAGAAGGCGTTCCTCGCGGCGCTGCTGACCATGGCGCTGGGCAGCGTGCTCATCGGGCTGATGCCCACCTACGCCGCGATCGGGGTGGCGGCCCCGATGCTGCTCACCGTGCTGCGGTTCGTGCAGGGCCTCGCGGTGGGCGGCCAGTGGGGCGGCGCGGTGCTGTTGGCCACCGAGTACGCCCCGAAACACAAGCGCGGCCTCTACGGCAGCTACGCCCAGATCGGGGTCCCGGTCGGGGTGCTGCTGGGCACCGTCGCCTACTTCTTCCTCAGCCTGGTGATGAGCCCGGAGGCGTTCCTCAGCTACGGCTGGCGGATCCCGTTCGTGGCCAGCGTGCTGCTGGTCGGGGTGGCGATGTACGCGCACAAGCGGCTGGAGGAGACCCCGGCGTTCACCCACCTGCAGCGGCTGGCCGCGGTGCGCGAGGCATCCGGCGAGGTGACCCGGTCCCCGGTGCTGGAGGTGCTGCGCACCTCGTGGCGCCGGGTGCTGCTGGCCGGCGGCGCGTTCACCGTCGTCAACACCACGTTCTACATCTACATCACGTTCCTGCAGGACTACGGCGTGCGCATCCTGCACATGTCCCGGTCCACCGTGCTGCTTGCCATCGCGATCGCGGCGGTGGTGCAGATCCCGGCGCTGGCCGGCTTCGCCGCGATCTCGGACCGGATCGGCCGCCGCAAGATGTACCTGGCCGGTTCCATCGGCACCGCGCTCTGGGCGTTCCCGCTGTTCTGGCTGGTCGACACCGGCACCGGCTGGGGACTGACGCTGGGGCTGCTCGGCGGCCAGGTCACCCTGAGCATGATGTACGGCCCGCTGGCCGCGTTCTTCTCCGAGATGTTCTCCGCGAAGTTCCGCTACAGCGGCGCCTCCCTGGGCTACCAGCTCGGGGCACTGCTCGGCGGTGCGATCTCCTCGGTGGTGGCGGCCTGGCTGTTCGCCGAGTTCCACAGCAACGTGCCGATCTCCCTCTACATCATCGCGGTGTCACTGATCGCCATCGCCTGTGTGCTCGCCCTGACCGAGACCTACCAGCACGACATGGACGACGCCGAGGAAACCATCAACTCCGCATAGCCGGACGCGTCCGGATCGGGCATGCTTCGACCCGTGAAAGGCATGATCACGCCGGCCGCTGTGGGTGAAGCGGTACAGCAGGCAGTAGAACTGACCTGGGGACTCGGACTACTCGCCAAGGCGGGGGTGGTCGCGCCGATGCGGCCCGACCGGGCGATCGGCATCGCCGGCGGATACCTGCGCTGGGGCATCAGCATGGCCACCGGTTACGCCGCCGGCGCATCCCGGCACCCGGACCGCCCGGCGTTGATCGACGACCGGGGTGTCCTGACCTTCGCCGAGGTGCACGAGCGCAGCGACCGGCTGGCCCACGCGCTGGCCGACCGGGGTGTCGGGGGGGACACCTCGATCGCGGTGCTCTGCCGCAACCACCGCGGCCCGGTAGAGCTCGCGGTGGCCGCCGCGAAGCTGGGCGCGAACGTCGCGCTCCTCAACACCTCGCTGTCCGCGCACACCATCGGCGAGGTCCTGGGAGAGCAGGGCTCCGGTGTTCTCGTGGCCGACGAGGAGTTCACCGACAGCCTGGCCGAGCTGCCGAAGGACTGCCGGTTGATCATCGCCTGGGCGGACGGCGAGGGGTCCGACTCCGGTGAGACGCTCGACGAGCTGATCAACACCGGCGGGCAGACCCCGCTGCCGCTGCGGCCGCCGCCGGGCAAGCTCATCGTGCTCACCTCGGGCACCACCGGAACCCCGAAGGGCGCGGAGCGGCCCCGGCCGAAGAGCTGGGCGCCGGCCGGCGCGATCCTGTCCCGCATCCCGTTCCAGGCCGGCGAGCCGATGTTCGTGGCCCCGCCGCTGTTCCACACCTGGGGCTTCGCCGCCATGCAGCTCGCCATGCTGCTCGGCGCCCCGGCCGTGCTGCGCCGCAAGTTCGACCCGCCCGAGGTGCTGCGCTCGCTGGCCGAGCACCGCTGCGGCACGCTGATCGCGGTCCCGGTGATGCTGGCCCGGCTGCTCGAGCTGCCCGAGGCCGACCTGGACCGCTACGACGTGCGGCTGCGGGTGGTCGCGGTCAGCGGCTCGGCCCTGCCCGGCGACCTGGCCACCGAGTTCATGGACCGCTTCGGCGACGTGCTCTACAACCTCTACGGCTCCACCGAGGTGTCCTGGGTCAGCATCGCCAACCCGGCGGACCTGCGCGCCGACCCGCACACCGCCGGCAAGGCACCGTGGGGCACCAAACTGGAGATTCTGGACGAGGACGGCAAGCCGGTGCCCGCCGGAGAGATCGGCCGGGTGTTCGTCGGCAACGGCATGATGTTCGAGGGCTACACGCGCGCCGGCTCCGAGGTGGAGATGCACGACGGCCTGATGTCCACCGGTGACCTGGGCAAACTCGACTCCGAGGGGCGGCTGTTCCTCAGCGGCCGGGGCGACTCGATGATCGTCTCCGGTGGCGAGAACGTGTACCCGGGTCCGGTGGAGGACCTGCTCGCCTCGCGGTCGGAGGTCCGCGAGGTGGCCGTGATCGGGGTGGACGACGAGAAGTTCGGCCAGCGGCTGGCGGCCTACGTGGTACTCGCCGACGGCGCCGAGCTCGACGCCGACGCCGTCCGCGCGCTCGTCAAGGACCAGCTGTCACGCTTCTCGGTGCCGCGTGACGTGGTGTTCCTGGACGAACTGCCGCGCAACCCGACCGGCAAGGTGCTGGCCCGCGACCTACCCAAACCCTGAGCCCCGCCGGAGCCGGCGCCGGCGGCACAGACCTGGTACCCGCCGCACAGACCTTGCGGGGACTGTGCGGCCCACAGCGGGTCTGTGCGAGGCCGGCCCAGGGGGCCGCGAGGCCGGCCCAGGGGGCGTCAGACGGTCTCCTCGGGGCGCGTTCCGTTCGCGGCCGTTCCGTTCGCGGTCGTTCCGTTCGCACTCTCGGGGCGCTGCTGCTCGTCGATCGCCCGCACGGCCTGTACCTCGGCGGCGCGAACCTCCTGGACGCTCACTTCCTCGCCCCGGTCCCGGCGGCCCAGCGTGTCCAGCACCCGGCGCACGGCGGCCAGGTGCCGCGCGGTCACCGGCTCGGGGCGCCACTGCCCTTCGACCGGTCGCACCGCTGCCTCCACCTCGACCCGCAGCCGGTCCACGGCGGCCAACAGGGCACCGTGCTGTTCCCAGGCGGCGGCATCCACCGCGGGGTCGACCAGCAGCAGCGACGACAACCGGTCGCGGCGCTCGTGCAGCTCCTCGAGCTGCGCCTCGACCAGCACCCTGGACCGGGGGGCGTGCGGCTCGTCGGTCGCGATCGGGTCAACCGTGGCCATCGCGTCGGCGAACGCGTCCAGCACGTCGGCCAGCGCCCGCCGGGCCTCCGGTCGGTAGGCACCGTCCGGGTCGTCCTCGGCCACGTAGTAGGTCCGGTCCAGCACCGCCCGGCACAGGTTGCGCAGCGAGACGTAGCAGTGCTCGAGCCCGGTCAGCGCGGTGCGCAGCCGGGGCTGGGCCGCCCTGGCCACCTTGCCGCGCGGGTTGAGCCGTGCGCTCTCCTCGGTACGGCCCAGGTGCAGGTCGGCACGCGCCACCTCGACACCGAGGCCTCTGGCGCCCTCCAGGAACCGGTCCGCCTCCTCCCGGCTCCAGTCCCCGCGCAGCGCGGCGGCCATCTCGCGGGAGAACCCGCTGAGCTTGTCGATCAGCTCACCGACCGCGTCATCGGCCGGCTGGATGTACAGCGGCGGCGCGATCACCACGTTGACCACGATGCCCACCGCCGCGCCGATCAGCGTCTCCACCACCCGGCCGGTGGCCGTGGTCGCCAGGTTGGGGCTGCCCGGGGTGTAACCGATGCTGGTACTGGCCGCCGCGAGCACCAGCATTGCGCTGATCGGCACCTCCAGCAGGTTCGACCCGAGGCGCAGCAACCGGCCGATCACCAGCGAGATGCCGACCACCGCCCCCAGGCTCCACCAGGTCAACCCGGTCGTCCCGGCCACGCCCACCGCGACCAGAACCCCGGTCACCACGGCGGCGACCCGGTCGAGCCCACTGGTCAGCGTGCTGTACAAGGTCAACTGAACGACCAGCAACGCGGTCAGCGGCGCCAGGATCGGCTGGGCGCTGGTGTGCAACATGTCCGCGATCTGAAAAGCCAGCACCGCCGCCAAGGTGGTCTTGGCGGTACGCAGGCCTGGTGTCCGGCCCCGCCGAAAACCAGCCGACCAGGCCTTACGGACGGCATCCGAGGCGGATCCCACTGACTCACTCCTCCCTCTGTGCAAGCGACGTTCTGTGCGAGCGACGTTCTGTGCGAGCAACGTTCTGTGCGAGCAACGTTCTGTGCAAGCGACGTTCTGCGCAAGCGCTGTGCGAGCAACGTTCTGTCCGAGCAACGTCCCGTCGGGCTACATCGCTGAGGTCGGGGCCAGCGTTGCCCGGTTCGGGCAGATGGTGTCCGGCATTACCCTCAGACCGCTGTCTCCGGTCGCGCCGCGTCACCGATCAGGTGCAGGCTCCGCCGGTACAGCGCCTCGTTGGCCACGGCGTCGTAGGACGCCAGCGACGAACCCGCCGGCTGGCGGCCGACGAAGTACGCGCCGGTGACGCACGCCAGCTCCGTCGCGGTGAGCAGCCGGGCCAGGTTAGTCCCGGACGTCCGGGTGGTGTTGACCATTGGCAGCACCACCAGCCCCCTGGCCACCGTGCGCCACAGCAACCGGGTGACCGGGCCGGCATCCCGGGCCAGCCCGGTGCCGGGCATCAGCCCGGGGTCGAAGGCGTTGACCGTGATGCCCCGTTCGCGGAGCCGCTGCGCCAGCACGTAGCTGGTGCGGACGTTCGCCAGCTTGGACGTGGTGTAGCGCCGCCGCCCGGCCCGCACGACCGGTTCTCCCGGGTCGGCCGGCGGGAACGCGAGCTCGTCGGCGGTGGCCTCGGCCAGCGGGTTCGGCATCCCGGTCGGCTTCGCCGGGTCGTGGGTGCCGGACGAGACGAGCGCGATGCGGGCCGGCGCCTCGAACCGGTAATCAACGCCAGGTGCCCGAGATGGTTGACCCCGAAGGTCGTCTCGAAGCACCTGGCCGCCCAGCTGGGGGTGGGCGTGGACGGCGACGTGCGGCCCCGACTGTGGGCGAAGGTCGGCCTGGCCTGCTTCTTCAGCGCCTTCGGAGTCTG
>DASYLM010000067.1:0-2846 GCA_036009565.1 Pseudonocardia sp.
TTGAGCGTGCTGGTGGTGTGCATCCCGGTCGCCGACTCGACCCAGGCGAGCCGTTCGGGCGGGACGACCTCGGTGAAGGTGGCGACCATCCGGTGGCTGCCGTGCTCGCCGAGCATCAGGGTCTCGAACCGGCCACCGGGGCGGAGTTCGACGACGATGCCGTCGATCGGCGTGGCCATGCCGCTCGGGCCCCAGAAACGCGCGAGCTCGGCGGGCTCGGTGAGGCACCGCCACACCAGCTGGCGCGGCGCGCGGAACACCCGCCGGTAAACGAGTTCGTCGTCGTTCACTGGTTCTCACGCTCCTGCAAGCGGGCGAGGTGCGTCTCTAGTCGGTTCATTCGGTCCGACCATGTGCGCCGGCTCTCCTCGATCCATGAGAGCGCGGCCTCGAGCGCCGCGGGTTCGAGCCGACATGGCCGGGTTTGCCGGTGCCGACCCTGGCTGATCAGGCCGGACCGCTCGAGCACCCGGATGTGCTGCGAAACGGCCTGCATGCTCATGGCGTACGGCTCCGCCAGCTCCTTGACCGTCGCCTCGCCCGTGCTCAGCCGGGCCACGATGTCTCGCCGGGTGCGGTCGCCGAGCGCCGTGAACAGGGCATCGAGCCGCTGATCCTCGGTGGTGGTTCCCATGCACGTACTCAAGCATCTGCTTTATCAAGTGTCAACTGGAGAATCTTGCGGAAGATCCTGCCATCGGCATGGCCGCCGTCATCGTGGCCATGCCGGTGCCCGCCCGTGCCGGGCTGATCGGACTCCACCAGATTTCCGCGGGGACCGTATCCGGGAACCGACGCGAGCGGGCAAACAGATCAAATACCGGTCAGGCTGGTTAGCCTTGGCCGGTTGGTTCTCTGGCTGTGTAGAAGGAGTCACCGATGCGACGCGGCGTCAGGCTCGGAACGGGATTGGCGGCGCTGTGTGCCGCGCTGTTGGTGGCGTCCTGCGGGTCGTCCTCGACCGGCACAGCGCCGACCCCGGGGCCCGCGGCGCCGGTGTCGGGCACATTGATCGTCAACGGGGCCGGGACCCTGGCCGGCCCGTTCAAGCAGGTCATCGCCGCGTTCAAGACGCAGAACCCTGGGGTGACGGTGCAGTCGCGCTTCGCCGGCAGCGTCGAGCTGGTCCGGGGTGTCACCGAGCTGGCCGCCCCGGTCGACGTGCTCGGGGTGGCGGACTACTCGCTGATCCCGGCGAAGATGTTCGGCGCCGGCGGCGGCACCCGGTTCGCCGACTGGTATGTCGGGTTCGCCTCGAACCGGATCACCTTCGCCTACACCGACCACAGCAAAGGTGCCGCCGGGTTGACCCCGACCAACTGGTATCAGGTGCTGGCCCAGCCGGGAGTACACATCGGCCGGTCGAGCCCGGACACCGATCCGTCGGGCTACCAGATCCTGCAGATGCTCGACCTGGCCCAGGGCTACTACCACCAGCCGAACCTTGCGGCTGGCGTGCTCGCCAACTCCCCGCCCGGGACCTTGGTCGGCACCGAAACCCAGCTGCTGCCGGCGCTGCAGTCCGGGCAGATCGACTACCTGGGGATCTACCGCTCCGACGCGCTGCAGCACCACCTGCGATTCATCGATCTACCCCCGCAGATCGACCTGGCCGATCCCGCCCAGGCAGCCGCCTACCGGAGCGTAAGCGTGCCGACGTCGTCCGGTGCGAAGACGGGGAAACCCATCGTCTATGCCCTCACCGTCCCGAGCAACGCACCCAACCCGGCAGCGGCGCGGCAGTTCGTCGAGTTCGTCCTCGGCCCCGCCGGACAAAAGATCATGAACGACAACGGGTTCACCGTGCTCAGCCCCGCGGTAGCCGGCGGACAGCCACTACCCGCGCCGCTGCGCCCGCTCACCACACCGGCCACGCTGCCGGGAGGCTGAATGGCCGCCACGGCCGACACCACGACGCGGCGGCGGTGGCCCGGCGGACTAATCCCGGTTGGGCTGTTCCCGGCGCTGACGTGGCTGGCCAGCGGACTACTCCTGGCGTTCATCGTGCTGCCGGTGATCCGCCTGATCACCATCAGTTCGCCCGCCAGCCTCGGCACCGCCCTGGCCGACGCCGACATCCGTGACGCCCTGCAGCTCAGTCTTCAGGACGCCGCCATCACCGCCGTGCTCGCCACGTTGCTCGCGGTCCCCCTGGCCTATCTCCTGGCCCGACACCGGTTCCGGGGCCGGGGCCTGGTCCAGGCGGTGGTCGACCTGCCGCTGGCCGTGCCACACACCGTCGCCGGGATCGCCCTGTTGTTCGTGTTCGGGCGCACCGGCTGGATCGGAGCGCCGGCCGGCGCCGTAGGCCTTTCCTTCTACGGCACGCAGGCCGGGATCGTGGTGGCGATGCTGTTCGTCAGCGCACCGTTCGCGGTCAACAGCGCCCGAGTCGCGTTCGAGACCCTGGACCCGAACATCGAACGCGCCGCCCGCAGCCTCGGCGCCACCCCCGCGCAGACGTTCCTGCGAGTCAGCCTGCCGCTGGCCTGGCGCGGCGTGCTCACCGGGACCGTGCTCGTCTACGCCCGCTCCATCAGCGAGTTCGGCGCCGTGGTCATCCTCGCCTACTACCCGGCCACCGCCCCGGTGGCCATCTACAACCAGTTCCTCTCGGCCGGGCTCACCGACTCCGCCTCGGCGGCGGTGCTGCTGCTGGTCGTCTCATTGGCCACCTTCCTGGTGCTGCGCACGCTCGCCTCGGGATGGCTCGTGGCCGGCCCCGAACGCGACCGGAGCTGACCGCGTGCTCACGATCTCCGGGATCCGCACCCAGGCGGGAGGGTTCCAACTCGGCCCAGTGGCCCTGGCCGTGCCCGCCGGTCGGGTCCTGGTCGTGCTCGGCC
>DASYLM010000068.1:0-22481 GCA_036009565.1 Pseudonocardia sp.
CGCCAGATCAAGGAAGGCGACCGGTTCATGCTGTGCTTCCCCTCTGGCAACCGGGACGAGGAGAAGTTCGGGCCGAACTCGCACGACTTCGACGTGACCGTCGACCGCGGCAAGCACGCCGGGTTCGGTTTCGGGCCGCACCAGTGCCAGGGCATGATGATCGCGCGCCTTGAGATGAGGATCCTCTTCGAGGAGCTGCTCCCCCGGCTCAGGTCCATCGAGCTCAACGGCACCCCCAGGTACACCCAGACCAACTTCGTCGGCGGCCTGAAGAGCCTGCCGGTGCGTTTCGAGAAGGCCTGACCGGGCACCGGCAGGGCTTCGTAGGAGAAGACCAGCTCACTACGAGCGGGTGACGATGGACCTTGGTGCCGTTGGTGTTCCGGCGCACCCGGCGGTCGTCCCACCAGCCGGCGAACTGCGGGCAGCCGACGGTGAGCTTGCCGACGAGGTCCGGCAGCTGGCGGTCGGTCGGCTGCCGGCCGACCTGCAGCGCAGGATCGCGACGGCGTCCCGGGCATTCGCCTCCCAGTCCGCGTAAAGCTCCCGGGCCGCCGGGTCGAGCGGCAATCACCGGGCCAGGTTGCGGTGCACACGGCGGGCAGCGCCTCGAAGTCGGTGAGCAGTGCCCGGGCCAGCTGTTGTTGGTCAGCACATCGGTCCGCCGCCCCACCACGAAGGCGGGAAGGTGGTCCCGGGGCACAGTCGGGCACAGGCGCGGCAGGCGCGGTCGGCCGCGACAGGCGCGACAGGCGCGACAGGCGCGACAGGCGCGGCCGGCGCGACAGGCGCGGCTGGCGCGCGGCAGGCGCGGCAGGCGCGGTCGGCGCGGTCGGCGCGGTCGGCGCGGTCGGCGCGGTCGGCCGCTAGATCATGATCAACGTAACTTCAGTCCGGCCCGAGCCATGATCGAACAGGACTGACGTTACTCTCGTGGCAGGTCTGCCGTAGGTATACGCAGTGCGCTCGGTCACCTGTTGCGTATACCTACGCAGAGCAAAGGCCCCCGAACAGTGTTCCCCGCCCGGCCACCCTGCGCGGCGAGCCGTGCGCCCGGCCCCGGCCGGCCCCTGCGCCCGGGCCGGCGTCCGCCGGCTCGGGGCCGGCCGGGCGGACAGGTGAGAAAGCTCCCGAACCGTATTCGCGGTGAGTACCGGTAGAAACCGGTAAGGAAAGGCCATGGACCAGCGCCAATAGAGGGTTAGAATCGCGCTCCGGTTCCGGAGGAGGCACGGTGTCATACAGCCTTGGCGTGGATCTCGGTACCACCTTTGTCGCGGCGGCGATCGCCCGTCCGGCGGGGGCCGAAATGCTCACCCTGTCCCCTCAGTCCGTCGTCGCCCCGGCTCTGGTGTACCTCCGCGAGGACGGCACCCTGGTGACCGGCGACGCTGCCCGCAGGCGCGCGGTCTCCCGGCCGGACCGGGTGGGTCGCGAGTTCAAACGCCGCCTCGGCGACCCGACACCGGTGATGCTCGGAGGCACCTCTTTCGCGGTCACCGATCTGCTCGGCGCCCTGCTGCGTGACGTGTTGGGGCAGGTCGTCAGCCTCGAGGGCGAGCCGCCGGATCAGGTGGTGCTCACCCACCCGGCCAACTGGGGACCGTTCCGCCGCGGCCTGTTCGAAGAGGTTCCGACGAACGCCGGGCTCATCGACACCCTGACGATCACCGAGCCGGAGGCCGCGGCCGCGCACTACGCGTCGTCGCGGCGGCTGCACGACGGCCAGATCGTCGCGGTGTACGACCTGGGCGGGGGCACCTTCGACGCCACCATCCTGCGCGGTGCCAGGGACGGTGTGGAGATCCTCGGTCGGCCGGAGGGAATCGAACGACTCGGCGGTGTCGACTTCGACGAGTCGGTGCTGGAGTTCGTCAACGTCAGCTCCGGCGGTGCGCTGGACGGTCTCGACATGACGGATCTGCAGACCGCGCTGGCGATCGCCCGGCTGCGCCAGGACTGCGTGCTGGCCAAGGAGTCACTGTCCCTGGACACCGAGGCCATCATCCCGGTGTTCCTGCCGGACCGGCATTTTGAGGTCAAACTGACCCGCGCGGAATTCGAAGGCATGGTGCGCGGGCCCATCGAGTCGACAACGCAGGCTCTGGTCCGGACCCTGCGGTCGGCCAAGTTGGAGCCGTCCGACCTCAGCGCGGTCCTGCTGGTCGGCGGTTCCTCGCGCATCCCGCTGGTGGCCCGGATGGTGTCCGACGCACTGGGCTGCAAGACCGTGGTGGACACCCACCCCAAGTACACAGTGGCGCTCGGCGCGGCCAGCATCGCGGCGGCGGCGGGCGTCGGTTCCACCGCCAACACGCAGCAGGCGCACGAGCCGGTCCCGGTCCCCGCCACGACCGCCGCGACCGGTGCTACGGACTGGCAGTACGACCCCTCCTCGGCCCCGATCACCGCCCCGACCCCCATCGCCGTGCCCGGACCGGTTCCGCTACCGGTCGACGGCGGCTCGCCCGTCAACGGCGCCCCGACACTCGCCGGCGCCCACCTGGCGGCCGGCCCGCCGAGCTTCGCCAGAGCGAACGGACACGCCGAGACACCGGCCCGGCACGATCCGACCCCGCCACCCTGGGGGCAGCACGCCGCGGCCGGCCCCAGCGGTTCGGACCGGTCGCACACCTGGAAGTGGTTCCTCGCGGTCGCCGCCGCGGTCATCGTGCTGGCGGTGGTGCTGGTGGCCATACTGCGGCCGAGCGGCACGACGGCGAACCCCGAGGCGGCCCCGGCACCCGAGCCGGGCCCGGCACCACCGGTCGCCACCGCCCCGGCGGTACCGCCCGCGGCCAGCGTGCCGAACCCGACCGTGGCCGGGGTGATCAAGGTTCCGGCCGGCCCGCAGTCCGGCACGATCACCCCGGACGGCAAGCTCGCGTACGTCACCAGCACGAACACGCACAGCATCACCCTGATCGACATGGCGACCAACGGGGTGGTCGGCAGCATCCCGATCGCCGCCGGGCCGCCCCAGTTCGTGGCGTTCACGCCGGACGGCCGGTTCGCCTACGTGAGCGTGTACGACGAGATCCGCAACACCGGCAACGCCGTCGTGGTGGTGGACACGGCGACCCGGGCGGTCGTCGCGTCGATCCCGGCGGAGAAGTTCCCGTACGCCATCGCGGTGAGCCCGGACGGCCGGCAGGTCTACATCCCCAACCACGACGTCAACCTGGTGTCCGTGGTCAACACCGCCACCAACGCCGTCGTGCAGAAGATCGCGGTCAAACCGAACCCGCACAGCGTGGCCTACTCGGTCAACGGCCGCCGGGCCTACGTCGCGAACCACGCGTCGAACGTGGTGACGGTGCTGGACACCAAGAACGGCGCGGTCCTGACCGAGATCCCGGTCGGCCGCAGCCCGCACTCCATCGCGATGTCGCCGGACCGGGCCCGCGTGTACGTGGTGAACTACGACGGCAACTCGGTCTCGGTCATCGATCCGGCGACCAACAAGGTCACCGCGACGATCCCGGTGCAGCTGGAGCCACAGAGCATCGCCTTCGCGCCCGACTCCCGGCACGCCTACGTGGTGAACGACGGCAGCAACACCGTGTCGGTGATCGACACCGCCACCAACCAGATCACCGCCAACGTGCAGGTGGGGCAGGATCCGACGTCCGTCTTCGTCGCGCCGGACGGAAAACACGCCTATGTCACCAACATCAGCTCCAACGACGTCTCCGTGCTCAAGACCGCCGGGTGAGGTCGATCCGTGACACTAGGCGCGCCCTCGCAACGGAGCGGCCCACTGGCCGGCTCATTGACCCAGCCGGACCGCACCGTCCCGGACCGTGATCGAGCGAGTGTGCAGCGGGCGGGTTGCCGGGCCGTGCACCACCGAGCCGTCGGTGATCGAGTACCGGCTGCCGTGGCAGGGACAGTTGATCGTCCCGTCCGCCACCTGGTTGATCGTGCATCCCTCGTGGGAGCAAATCGCGCTGAACGCCTTGAACTGCCCGGCACTGGGCTGGGTCACCACGACCCTGTTGGTCGGGAAGACCGCGCCACCGCCGACCGGGATGTCGGCGGTCTTGGCTAGGTCGGCGTCGGCGGCGGGCGCCTCCAGCGGCACCGGCGGGGCGGCCGGGGCACCGGTCGGGGTGGCCGGGGCCGGGTCGCCGGCGCCGCACGCGGTGAGCGCGAGGGACAATCCCACCAGACCCGCACCCGCGACCAGGGTGCGGCGGTCCAGCTGTCCCCGCCCCAGTTCTCCACGGTCGCCGCGCTGACTGTTCGACATGGCCATCTCCCAGGGTGGGCTACCGGATCTCCGGCCGTGCCAGGGCCCGGGCAGCCGCCACACAATCCTCCGGAGCACCGCATGAACGCAATATCTATCCGGTACCTCGCGGTCCTGGTCGCTCTGCCGTTGCTCGCGGTCACCGCGTGTGGCCGGCCGAGCCCCGCTCCGGTGCCCGCCCCAGCCCCGAGCTGGTCGGCGCCGGCCCCGGCGGCCCCGGGGCAACCGTCGCCGAGCGCCCTGCAGGTGTGCAGCGCGGACGACGGGCAGAAGGACATCGCCGGCGCGCTGGGGGTCACCCCGACCAGGGTCGAGCAGCCGACCTGGCGGGACCACCTGTACGCCTGCCGGTACGACTACCCCGACGGCTCCTTCGTGCTGTCGGTCAAGGAGTTGGCCGACAACGCACAGACCGTCGCCTACATCGACCAGCTCGCCGCCACGTTGGGTGAGCTCGCGCCCCTGGACGGGATCGGCGAGGGCGCCTTCTACACCCGCAACCGCTCCATCGTGGCTCGCAAGGACAACAAGGTGTTGCTGGTCGATGTGTCCGCGCTGCCGCCCAACTTCGGCAGACCGCCGGCGCCGCCGGCCGCCACCAGCCGCATCATCGCCACCGTGATCATGGGCTGCTGGTCAGGGGACTAGAGCGGTCTCCCCGGACTCAGGCCGATTCGCTCGGGACCGTCTCCTGCCGGGACCAGCGCCCGCCTACCAACGTCCACAACCCGTCGAGGGCGGCGCTGATCGACTGCGCGGACAGTTCCTCGACCTTCCCGTTGTGCTCGATGATCGCCAGGGCGACGGTCGTGGCGGTGAACTCCTGCTGGGCACCGGGCATCACGTCGCGCTGGTCGGCGGTGACGACCTGGGAGGTCAGCTCGAAGGCCCTGCTCGCCATCTCGTCGGAGGAGGGCAGCTCGTCGAAGTGAATGCCCGACTCGGCCTCGCTCATGGCCAGGGCGAAACCGCCGTAGATCCCCCGGAACACTCTGATGCTGTCGACCTCAGCCATGACCACCGCTTTCACCGGCGCCCAGCCGAGCGTGAGTGCCAGGCGGCGAGCTTGGCCAATACGACGCAGGAGGGCGGAACGTCAGGACCCCAAGATCATATCGTGCGTGCCGGGCGGAACTACCGCCCACTCTACCGGCCGCCACCGGCCGCTACTGGCACCGCCCTCGCCACGCGGTCAGGGCATCTCAGGGTGTGGACAACCATGGGTATCCGGCCGCGAACCGGAATCTTCCCGGCCGCGGCCCCGTTGAGCTGTCCATGAGCGTTTACGACTTCACCGTCAAAGCCGCCGACGGCAGCACCCAGGACCTCGATGCGTACAAGGGCAACGTGTTGTTGCTGGTCAACGTGGCGAGCAAGTGCGGTTTCACTCCCCAGTACGAAGGTCTGGAGGCGCTGCACCAGGACACCAAGGACCGGGGCGTGCAGGTCCTCGGGTTCCCGTGCAACCAGTTCGGCGACCAGGAGCCGGGCACCGACGCCGACATCCAGCAGTTCTGCAGCACCACCTACAACGTCACCTTCCCGGTGCTGAGCAAGGTCGACGTCAACGGTCCGGACGCGGACCCGCTCTACACCTACCTGCGCACCGAGGCCCCCGGTGACTTCGGCCCCGACAACGGCTTCCTGTTCCAGCACGTCCAGAAGACACGGCCCGAGGCGATCGGCACCGACGAGGTCAAGTGGAACTTCACCAAGTTCCTGGTCGGCCGCGACGGCAACGTCATCCGCCGCTACGAGTCCACCGCCACCCCGGAGGACATCCGCTCCGACCTGGACGCCCTGCTCACCGCCTGAGCGGACGATGCCCGATCCAGTGGTGTACCAGCCGGGTTCCCAGCGGTTCGT
Organism: Pseudonocardia sp.; assembly: GCA_036009565.1. GTDB lineage: Bacteria > Actinomycetota > Actinomycetes > Mycobacteriales > Pseudonocardiaceae > Pseudonocardia. The sequence goes on from DASYLM010000068.1 coordinate 6,119, forward strand.
GACCGATCCGTACCCGGCTTTCGGCACGCTGCGCGCCGGTCCGCCCGCGCTGTACGACGAGGCCACGCGGCAGTGGGTGGTGTCCCGGTACACGCTGGTGGACCGGCTGCTGCGGGACCGCCGCCTCGGCCGCACCTACCTGCACATGGCCGACCACGCGGAGTTCGGCCGCCCGCCGGAGCCGGCGTACCTGCGGCCGTTCTGGGCCACCATCCGCAACGGCATGCTGGACCGCGAGCCCCCGGACCACACCCGGCTGCGGCGGCTGGTGTCCGCGGCGTTCACCGCCCGCCGGGTCCAGGAGCTCGCGCCGCGCATCGCCACGCTGGCCGGTGAGCTGGTCGACGAGCTGCTCGACGCGGGTTCGGACGGCTCCCCCGTGGACCTGGTCGCGGTGCTCGCCGAACCGCTGCCGGTCACCGTGATCGCGGAGCTGCTCGGTGTCCCGGAGTCCGACCGGGCACGGCTGCGGCCGTGGTCGGCGGCGATCTGCCGGATGTTCGAACTGGACGCGGACCGGGCGGACGGGATGGCGGCGTCGGCGGCCTGTGCGGAGTTCGGTGACTACCTGCGCCGGCTCGCCGCGGCGCGCCGGGTCACCCCGGCCGACGACCTGCTCACCGCGCTCACCCAGGTCGCGGATGCCGACGGGGGCCGGCTCTCCGAGGACGAGCTGGTTGGCACCTGTGTGCTGCTGCTGAACGCCGGGCACGAGGCGACGGTGAACGCCACCGGCAACGGGGTGTGGGCGCTGCTGCGTTTTCCCGAGCAGCACGCCCGGCTGCGTGCCGACCCGGCCACGCTGCTGGCTCCGGCGGTCGAGGAGATGCTGCGCTACGACTGCGCGACGCCGATGTTCGAGCGCTGGGTGCTGAACGGCGTCACGATCGGCGACGGGACCGCTGGTACGGAGGCCGTCGAGGTGGCCAGGGGCGCGGAGCTGGCCCTGCTGCTCGGCTCGGCGAACCGCGACCCGAAGGTGTTCGCCGACCCGGACCGGTTCGACGTGTCCCGGTCGCCGAACCCACACCTCACCTTCGGCGCCGGCATCCACTTCTGCCTCGGTGCGCCGCTGGCCAGGAGGGAGCTGGCCGCCAGCGTCGGTGCACTGGTGCGGCGGGTCCCGAAGCTGGCGGCTGCGGCGGAACCGGCCTACAAACCCGGCTTCGTGGTGCGTGGGCTGCGGTCGTTGCCGGTCACGGTGCGCTGACCCCTCTCGACGTGCCGAGCGCGCCGCGAGCTGGACAGCGAGCTGCTGAGCAACAGGTTCAGCGCGGTCAGCACCCGCTTGACCCGCTCCGGCGTCGAATGGAATCCGGAGTCCATCGCCAGCCCCCACAGCAGGTCCACGAGCACCTGGGCGAGATCGTCCGGCACGACGGCCGCGTCGATCTCACCCCTGCGCCTGCCGTGCTCGAGGCAGTCGACGAAGTACTGGCGCACCTGCGCGAACTGCCGCTGGGACCCCTCGCGCAGCCCGGTGTGCCGCGCCGCGTCGAGCGTGGAGGTGACCCAGAACCGGACGAACGTGCTGTCCGAGTCGTTCACCCGGATCGCGGACTCGAACAGCCCGAAGATCCGCTCCGCCGTCGGCCGGTCCGCATCGGGCAGGTTGCTCATGATCTCGACCAGCGCGTCCTGCTGGATCGACCTGAACGCGGCCCGGTGCAGCTCGATCTTGCTCGGGTAGTAGTTGGCGATGGCGTTGCGGGTCAGGCCCGCCTCCCGGGCGATCTCCTCCATCGTCGCCCGGTCGAACCCGGTGTTGCTGAACACCGTGCGGGCGCCGCGCAGGATGCGGCGGCGGGTCTCGACACCGTCGGACCCGGGCGGTCGACCTCGCCGCGACTGAGCCTCGGTCATGCATCCGACCCTACGGTCCGGCCCCTCATCTGGTGACAAAGGGACAACCCCGTGCGAGGATATGCCACGATATGGCATGTCCGCCATATAACGTCCGATGTCGGAGGCGGCCCATGCGGGCACTCGTGATCGGCGGTACCGGCTCGACGGGTGTCGACGTGGTGCGCGGCCTGGTGGAGCGAGGCCACGACGTGCGGCTGCTGCACCGGGGCGTGCACGAGCCGGCCGGGCTGCCCGACGTACCGCACGTGCACGCGGACCCGCATTTCGCGGAGAGCCTGACCGAGGCGGTCGGCGGCGAGTCCTTCGACGTGGTGCTCGCGATGTACGGCCGGGTCAAGGTCATCGCGGACGTGTTCGCCGGGCGTACCGCGCACCTGGTCGGTGTCGGCGGTGTCCCGGCCTATCGGGGCTGCCTCGAGCCGGACACGGTCACGCCGTTCGGCATGCGGGTGCTGGCCCGGGAGGACGGGCCGCTGTCCGACGAGCACGAGCACGTCCCGAAGTTCGCCAGGCCGATCATCGCCGCCGAACGCGCGGTGTTCGCCAGGCGGGCCGAGGGTGCCTACCGCGCCTCCTACGTCCGCTTCCCGGCGATCTACGGGGCGCGCAGCCTGGTGCCCTGGGAGTGGTCGGTGCTGAAGCGCGTCCAGGACGGCCGGCGCCAGATGATCCTGCCCGACGACGGGCTCGGCATCATCTCCCGCTGCGCCGCCCGCAACGCCGCCGAGGTGATCCTGAAGATCGTCGACAGGCCGGCGGTCGCCGACGGACAGGTGTACAACGTCGCCGACGACGACCAGTTCTCCATCCGCCAGTGGGCCGAGACGGTGGCCGGTCTGCTCGGCGCGGAGCTGGAGTTCGTCGGGATCCCGTCGGTGCTGGCGCCGTCCGCGCTGGTCGAGCTGTACCCGCCGACCGGGCGCCCGCACATGCTGCTGGACGCCACCAAGGCCAAGGTCGAGCTCGGCTACCGACAGGTGATCAGCGCGCACGAGGCGATGCGCCAGACGCTGGACTGGTTCGCCGAGAACCCGGTGACGCCGGAGGCCTACCCGATGTACCCGGCCAGGTTCGACTACCCGCTGGAGGACCGGCTGATCGCCGCGTACGCCGCCGCGGTCGACTGGGTGCGGGAGCAGGCACCCGACGAGGCACCGCCGACCGCGCACCCGATGCCGCACCCCAAGACGCCCGCGCTGGCCCGCGACGAACGGGGCCGCTGATGGCCCGGCCGGCCGAAGGAGTCCGGCGGACCGGTCAGCGCGCGACCGACTGGGTCGACTACAACGCCCGGCGCTACCCGAACGAACCCGCCCTGGAGAGCGCCGACACCGGCACGACCCAGACCTGGGCACAGACCGAGTACCGGGTGGCCCGGCTCGCCGGCGTGCTGGCCGAGCGGCTCGGCGTCCGCCGGGGCGACCGGGTCGCGGTGCTGGCCGACAACGACCCGAGGGTGCTCGAGGTGCAGTTCGCCTGCTGGCGCCTCGGCGCGGTGTTCGTACCGCTGAACTGGCGCCTTGCACCGCCCGAGCTCGAGGCGATGCTCGCCGACGCCGAGCCGGCCGTGCTCGTGCACGACGCGAAGTGGGCGGAGACCGCCTCGGCACTGGCCGGTGCTGTCCCGGCACTGGCCTGCTGGGCCACCCCGGACGGGCCGCTGGACCTCGACGCCGCGGCCGAGCGCGCCCAGCCGCGGCCGCCGTCGCTGGACAACCTGCTGGACCAGCCCGCGCAGCTGCTCTACACCTCCGGTACCACCGGCCGGCCGAAGGCCGCGATCACCACCTTCAGCACGCTGGTCTGGAACGCACTCAACATCGCCGGCCCGGCGCGGGTCACCGGGGCCGGCGACCGGCATCTCGCCGCGTTGCCGCTGTTCCACGCCGGCGGTCTGAACGGCGTGACCAACCCGGTCCTGCTCAGCGGCGGCTGCGCCCGGGTGGCGTCGAGGTTCGACCCCGGGCAGGTGCTCGGCCTGCTCGGCGACCCGCGCAGCGGCGTCACCCATTTCTCCGGCGCCCCGGTGATGTACCTGATGATGTCCGGCCTGCCCGGTTTCGACGGCGCCGACTTCTCCGGCATGCGCTACGGCCAACTCGGCGGCGGTTACCTGGAGGGCGAGCTGGCCGGGCGGTACGCCGAGCGCGGTGTGCACCTACTGCCCAGCTACGGCGCCACCGAGATGGGCCCGTCCGCGACCACGATGACCGTGGCCGCCGCCCCGCACAAGATCGGCTCGTGCGGGTTCCCGGTGCAGCACACCCAGCTGCGGGTGGTCGACGAGGGCGGCAACGACGTGGCGCCGGGCGAGGTCGGCGAGGTCTGGGTGCGCGGGCCGAGCATCCTGCCCGGCTACTGGCGCCGCGACCCGGCGACCGACCCGGCGTTCCACCGGGGCTGGTTCCGCAGCGGCGACGCGATGCGCATCGACCCCGACGGGTTCTGCCACCTGACCGGCCGCTTCAAGGACATGTACAAGTCCGGTGGCGAGAACGTGTTCGCCGCCGAGGTGGAGGACGTCCTGGTCGGCCATCCGGACATCGCCGAGATCGGCATCATCGGCGTCGCCGACCCGAAATGGGGTGAGGTGGGCCGCGCCGTCGTGGTGGTCCGCGGCGGCGCGGCGGTCACCGTCGACTCGATCACCGCCTTCGCCGCCGACAAGCTCGCCGCCTTCAAGCTGCCGCGCAGCGTGGTGACCGTGGCGGCGCTGGACCGCAACAGCTCCGGCAAGGTCGTGAAAGGCACCCTCAAACAGAAGTACGGAGATGTGTCATGACCCAGGCACCCGAGACCGAGGCGTCACAGACCGAGACAGCACAAACCGAGACAGCACAACAACGGGACTACCCGGCGCTGCTGCGCGAGTTCGACCTGTTCAACCCCGCGCACGAGGAGTGGAAGTACGACGCCTTCGCCTATGCGCGCGAGCACTGCCCCATCGTGCGCACCGAGGCGGGCACCGGGTTCTGGCTGATCACCAGGTACGAGGACATGCGCCGGATCCTCGAGGACTGGGAGACGTTCTCCTCGGCGCAGGGCTCACCGGCGCCGACCCCGATCCGGCTCGGCCCGCTGGACGCCGACCCGCCCGTCCACACCGGACTGCGCAAGCTGCTCAACCCGGTGTTCTCCCGTACCTTCTCGCTGCGCTTCGAGCAGGAGATCCGGGAGTACTGCCGCGACATCATCGACACCTGGATCGACGACGGCGCGGTCGACATCCTCAACCAGTTCTCCGGCCCGCTGGTCAGCCGGGTGCTGGCCCGGATGGTGTTCGACGAGGACGACCCGGAGAAGATGGCGCGCGCGATCGACGTCGTCGACCGGGTCACCGAGGAGGGCACCCCGGAGTCCTTCTTCGACCTGGCGATGCTGTCGGCCGAGTACCTCATGGCCGCGATGGAGAACCCGCCCGACCGCGACGGGGTGCTCCGCGCGCTGGTCACCGGCCAGATCGACGGCAGGCCGGTCCCCGAGGACGAGGCACTCGGCTCGCTTAACGTGATCTTCCTCGGTGGGCTGGACACCACAAAATCGGCCATCGGGCACATCGCGATGCAGCTGGCGCTCAATCCCGAGCTGGAAGCGCGGGTCCGCGACCCCGGGTGGGTCCGCCAGGACATGGACGAGTTCATCCGCCTGCAGTCGCCGGTGGCCACCTTCGCCCGCAACGTGACGCGCGACGTCGAGGTCGGCGGCATCGAGATGAAATCCGGCGACCGGGTGCTGATCCGCTTCGACTCGGCCAACCGGGACGACGCGAAGTTCCCGGACGGCAGCTGCCTGCGGTTCGACCCGCCGCGCGGCGGCAACGCCGGGTTCGGCCTCGGCATCCACCGCTGCATCGGCGCCCACCTCGGCCGGGTGCAGATCGCCATCGCGTTCGAGGAGCTGCTGGCCCGGATCACCAACCTGCGCCTGGACTGCGACCCGTCCGAGATCCGCTGGAAGCCGGGCATCGCGAACTGCCCGGACCGCATCCCCGTCCGGTTCGACAGGCTGGAGCAGACGTGAGCGCCATGTGGACCCGGTACCAGGACATGCTGGGGATCAGCCATCCGATCGTTCAGGACGGGATGGGCCCGCAGCCGACAACGATGCTCGCCACCGCCGTGTCCAACGCCGGCGGCCTCGGCACGATCAGCAGCCCGAGCATCGTCAACACCTCGGAGAGGTACCTGCGGGACGGTTTCCGGGCCGCGATCGAGTACATCGCCGCACACACCGGCGCACCGTTCGCGGTCAACGTCCCGGTCGGCCGGGTCGCCTCCGGCGAGCTGCTGCCGGTCAGCGAGACATGCATCTCCGAGGCGATCGCGGCCAAGCGCGACGGCGGCAAGGTGGGCAACCAGCTCGTCGCGCTGACCACGTCGGCCGGCTATCCCGGTGAGTTCATCGCCTCGATCCAGGCCGCTGGGCTGATCCACCAGGCCAAGGTGGGGTCGGTGCGGCATGCGATGAAGGCCCGGGACGCCGGGACCGACGTCATCATCGCCTCCGGCTACGAGATGGGCGGGCACACCCACGTCAACGGCGTGCACACGATGGTGCTCGCCCCGCAGGTCATCGAGCGGCTGGACTGCCCGGTGGTCGTGTCCGGCGGGCTGTGCGACGGGCGCGGCCTCGCGGCGATGCTGGCCATGGGCGCGGCCGGGATCGCCATGGGCACCCGGTTCATCGCCACCGTCGAGCACGAGTGGCACGAGCGCTACAAGCAGCGCGTCGTCGACACCCCCGAGTGGGGCGACCAGGTCTTCCAGGGTGTGTACGCACCGTGCCGGGGCCTGAAGAACCCCGGGCTGGAGAAGCTGCCGGAGGCGTTGAGCAGCAAGACCCCGGACGAGTTCCAGGAGTGGGAGGAGGGCGAGATGCGCCGCGCCATGCGGGAGGGCGATATCGAGAACGGCCTGCTGCCGGGCGGGCAGGTCGCGGCCGCGCTGACCGACATGCCGACGGTCGCCGAGCTGATTGCGCGGATCGTGCGCGACGCGGCGGAGCTGCTCGGCGGCGCCGCGGCCACCGCCGAACAGCTCGGACTGGGCCGAGTGTCCACCGGCACGTAGGCCAGCCAGCGGGGGAACACCGGCACGCGCCGTCTGTCACTTCACGTCGACTCCAACTCGCGGGAGAGGGCGGCCCGCGCCGGCGGGCTGCTGTCGCGCAGCTGCCGGGTACGGCCGAGGATGTGGCGGGAGAGCGCGTCGAGAATCACCAGGCCGATCAGGCAGGACAGGACCGCGCAGGCCCAGCGCACCACCTCGCTCGCACCGGGTGTGTGCAGCGCCGTGTAGATCGGCAGGCCGACCGCGATGCTGCACGCCGCGTCGGCCACCACCGGCACCAGGATCAGGAACGGCGCCCGCCATCCCCGGAAGTAGTCCCGGGCGGTGAAGAGGATCGCGGCGCAGAAGATCGGGCCGGTCGTGTTGATCATCAGCCAGTACAGCGGGAAGCCCGCGACCGACATCGGCACGTCCCCGACCGGGTAGTACGTGTACAGCTCGGCCCGCAGCAGCGGCAGCTCGATCAGCAGGTCGAGTACGAACGTGATGGCGATGCCGACCCAGAACGCGCGCAGGGTGAACTGGAGCTTCTGGAGCTCGCGCAACAGCAGCCAGGGCACCGCACCGAAGAAGATGATGTACGTGGGCAGCCCCCACATCGGGACCGGCCCGATCGTGTCGATGACGATGTTCTGCCCCGGGCGGGGATGCCACACCAGCCCCAGGATGTCGTCGACCGGTTCGTTGAACAGCGCGATCGCACCGCCCGCGAGCAGCACCAGCCCGAGCGCGGTGCGCCGCCGGAGCAGCTCGACCACCGCGAGGAGGCCGAGGCCACCGGCCACCACCCAGAGCACCGCGTCCGCCCACAGGTGTGCCGTGAGCGGGAAGGCCATCCCGTCCGGCCCGTGCGGCGCGTTGAAGTCGCTCGGCGTCATCCCCACGGTCAGCCCACCGCCGGTGTGGCCGCGACCGGGCTGTCCAGCGCCAGCAGCAGCTCACGGGCGGCGCGCTCGCCGGCGGTCGTGGCGGTGTTGACGTTGCCCGAGGAGGTGTACGAGCCCGCCAGGTGGATGCGGCTGCCGAGGTCGCGCGATGCGTGGAAGCGCCCGAGCTCCTGGTAGAGGCCGGGATGGCTGTAGACGAGCACCGGAAACCAGCGGTTGACCCTGGCGAACTCGACATCGCCGCCCAACCCCGGGATCACCTTCTCCGCGTCCGGCAGCACGTCGGCGAGGATCTCTTCGTCGGTGGCCTCCATGTGGTCGACCGCCCACTGGTTCATCATGAACAGCGACACGAGGCCCTTGCCCTCGGGAGCTCTGCCGGGCGCCTTGTTGTGTTCGAGGATCACCGCGAACAGGCCGTCGGAGACCGGCCGAGGGACCACGACGAACGAGGCCGGGCACTCCGGGACGCGGGTGAGCGCGAGGTTGATCGACATCGTCGAGGTGTAGGTGAGGTCGCGCAGGAACTTCGCGCGGTGCGGGTCGAGCTGAGGGACGATGTCCGGCACCCGGTTGCCCATCGCGCTGACCACGGCGCCGGCACCCGTCTCGGTGCGTTCGCCGTCCGGGCCCCGGTAGGTGATGCGTATGCCGTCGCTGTCTTCCACGACCTCCTCGACCGTGCAGTTCAGCCGCACGTCCGTCAGCCCGGCCGCGAGCCGCCGGGGGAACGACGAGTAGCCGTCACGGAAGGCGAACAGCTTGGTGCCGAGCACCTTCTGCCACAGGAAGAAGAACTCCACGACGGAGATCACGTTGCCGGGCACGCCCGCCCCGCCGCGCACCGTGGGCTCGATCAGGTAGTCGTAGAGCTCGCCGTCGAGACCCCGCCGCCGGCAGTACTCCTCGGGCGTCTCGACGTCGTACTCGCCCGCCACGGACAGGTCGTCGTAGCTGAGCAGCTTGCGGAGCTTGAAGGTGTCGACCGCGAGGCGGGCCACCTTCAGCTTGGAGCGCAGCGACAGCAGCCTGGTGCGCGCGGCGTCCAGCGCGAGCCGGTCCGCGCGGAGGTAGTGCATCTCCCCGTCGCGCATGAAGCCCATCAGCGAGTTCGCGGGGATCAGCTCGTCGGTCATCCCGACGTCGCGGACGAGCCGCATCACGCTGTCGTAGGCCTCGGGCAGGATCGTCGTGCCGGCCTCCATGAGGAAGCCGTCCCGCTCGACCGAAAGCACCTGCCCGCCGACCCGGTCGCGCGACTCCAGGACGACAACGTCCTGGCCGGCCTCCTGCAGTCGCCATGCGGCGGCGAGACCCGAGGGCCCGGCTCCCACGACAAAAATCGGACCTCGATTAACCATACGTCGTATGGTATCAAACACGCTGTCTGTTGGGCAAACACTATGTATGATGATCAATACACAGTGTATGACCGGGTTGTACACTGTGCAGGTGGATACTTCCGCCGCCAAGCCGTTCCAGGTCTCCCGCCCGCAGCGCCGGACCATGCTCAGCCGCCATCTCGCTTCGATCGTGGAAAATCTTGTGGGTGCCGGCGACTCCTATGCCGAGCTGAGCGTCGAACGCATCATCACCGCCGGCGGAATTTCCCGCTCGACCTTCTATTCGTATTTCGACGACAAGGGCGATCTCCTCGTCGCCATGGCCCGGGAGGTGATCGGCGACCTCGTCGGCGTCGGTCATGCCTGGTGGGACCTGCCCCCCGACGCGACCAAGGCGGACCTGCGCGAGGCACTGCGGCTGCCCGTCGACACCTACCGGGCGCACCGCACGATCTTCGGCGCCGTCGTCGAGACCGCGGCGTACGACGCGCGGGTACGCGAACAACAGCAATCGCTCATCGATCAGGTCGTCGCCTCATTGGCCGCCCACATCGGGGCGGCCCAGAAGGCGGGCACCGCCGATTCCACGGTCGACCCGAAGCGCGGCGCCCAGTGGACCGTGTGGATGCTCGAGCACGGGCTGTACCAACTCGTCAGCTCGGCCGACGAGACCGAGGTCGAGCAACTTCTGGATGCGGTCACCGACATGATCTGGCGAATCTTCTATGCCGGCTGCCGCCCCGAAGTCAGATCACACACCGTCATCTGACCCTCTCGAAGCGGGTGGTGACGTCGGCGTACTCGTCCCGGACCGCGCGTTTGGAGATCTTGCCGCTGGGCAGCCGGGGCAGCGGCTCCTCGCGGAGCACCACGTACCGGGGCACCTTGTAGTCGGCCAACTGGGCGCGGCAGGTCCGGATCAGCGCGTCCACGCTGACCGGCTCGGTGGCCGACCTCGCGACGCTGACGATCGCCGCCGGTGTCTCGCCGAAGCGCTCGTCGCTGGCCGCGATCACGGCCACCTCACGCACGCCGGGATGGCGATTGATCACGGCCTCGATCTCCACCGGCGAGATGTTGATGCCGCCGGAGATGATCAGATCCTTCATCCGGTCGACGAAGGTCAGCCGCCCCTGCGCGTCCCGTACGCCTAGGTCACCGCTGTGCAGCCAGCCGCCCCGCAGCGCCAGCGCGGTCGAGGCCGGGTCCTCCCAGTAGCCGACCGTCGTACCGGGGCCGCGCATCAGGATCTCGCCCGCCTCACCGGGTGGACACTCGGTGCCGTCCGCGCGGACCACCTTGAGGTCGGTGAAGACCGAGCCGCTGCCGCACGAGCCGGGGTGCTCGCCGGCCTCGCTGGGCCAGGTGGCCGTGGCGATGCCGCCGACCTCGGTCATGCCGTAGATCTGGCGCAGCGCCACGCCCTTGTCCGCCCAGGCCCGCAGCAGCGGCATCGGCACCGCGGCGCCGCCGACCACCGCGGTGCGCAGCTGGGACAGGTCGGCGCCGGCGAACTCGGGTGCCCTCGCCATCGCCTCGAAGATCAGCGGCACCCCGAAGATCACCTGGATCTTGAACTCGTCGAGCCGGCGCACCGCCCTGGACGGGTTCAGGTCCGGCTCCACCACCAGCGTGCCGCCGAGCACCGTGGACATCACCAGGCCCCAGACCAGGCCGGGGGTGAAGCACAGCGGCAGCAGCAACAGGCTGCGGGCGCCGGGCCGCAACCCCTCCTCGACGAGCGACGCCTCGCGATACCCCGGGACCGCAGCGACGGGCGCACCACGAAACGCACCAGGCCCTCGCCGCACGCGCCCGCCTCGAGCCGCAGGTACGCGGCTAGCGTCGGGATCCCGCCGACCCCGCGTCCGTCGCCGGGCCGCTCGTCGGGCACCAGCACACCAGCAGGTGCGCCGCGCCGGCGAGGTCCGACTCGTCGGCGGTCACCTTCGGGAACCCGGCCTCGGCGTCCTCGGCGGCCGCGTCCGCCAGCATCCGGCGAAGTTCGTCCCCGTCATCCGGCGCGGTGCCGGTGTACCACTGATACGTGATCACCTGAGCGCTCCAATCCCGCGGTGCCGCTCCCGCTCAGGGGGTCGCCTGGGTGAGCCGCCGGAGCTCCCGGTGGAAGACGTGGTTCGCGATCTCGTTGCGCCCCAGCAACATCGGCCCGGCACTGGCACTCTCCATGCCGCTCTGCGACCCGCGCAGCAGCGGGAAGTCCTCCTGGTGCAACACGGCCAGCAGGATCTGCCAGTTCTTCGCCCACAGTCTCGACCAGGACTCCTCGTCCAGCCCGCTGTCCTCGACCTTCGGCACGATCAGTCGCATCTCCATGCGCGACCGACCCGGGTCCTTCGGGTGCGGGCGGAACGTGAGCAGCTGGAAGTGGTCGGGCTGGCGCAGCAGCGTGCTGTTCGGCAGCAGGAAGTGCGTCTCGATCACGTGCTGGGCCAGGCTCCGGTCGCCCGGGTCCTCGTCGATCCACCGGTCGATGCTCTTGCGCGGCGCGATGAACCGGCAGTGCCGACCGAAGTCCTCGAACGCCTGGACGTTGGTGTGCACGTGCTTGGCCGCCGTGTTGGGGTGCGCGTACTGGATGTGATAGCCGTCCAGGAAGGCATCCTGCATGATCTTCCAGTTCACCGGTTCGTCGAACCCCTCGGCCTGGAACGTGACCAGGTCCGCCAGGCCGTACTGGGACAGCACGCCGTCCATGTCGGGGCCCAGCCAGTCGGCCACGTCGATGTCCACGTCGGCGTCGTCGACCAGCCAGATGAAGCCGTGCCGCTCCTGCGTGGGCAGCTCGACCAGGCCGTGGTCAGCGCGGTCGATCTCGCCGAAGGTCGAGCCGCGGGTGACCGTGCGCAGCGTGCCGTCGGTGTCGTAGGACCACCGGTGGTACCCGCAGGAGAACAGCCGGCAGCGGCCCTTCTCCCGTTCCTCGAGCAGCGCACCGCGATGGCGGCACAGGTTGACGAACGCCTTGACCCCGCGATCCCTCTGTCGAACAAGAATGATCTTGTTGCGCGGCATCTGCACGGTCAGGAAGTCGTGCGGCTCGGGAAGCTCCGAGGTGTGCGCGACGATCGAGGGCACTCGACCGAAGACCAGGTCGCGCTCCCGGGCCGCGATACCCGGATCCGTGAAGTCGGTCGCCTCGAACGACCCGATCGACCCGTACTCATCGGTGGTCTGATTCCGCAGGTGGTCGAGCGCTCGCCTGATCCTGGCCTCGCGGGGGGCAATCGGGCTGGTCACGGCATCCTCCTCGGCTGAATGGTCGGCTAGGTAGCCTCGATCGCGAGAGCTCGCTCCGGGCACATCTGCACGAGCTGCTCCGCCTGACCGAGCAGCTCGGCCGGCACCGGCCCGGTGGGCACGATCGGATCGCCCATCTCGTCGCAGTCGAGCAGGTCGGGGGCTGTCCCGTAGCAGAGCCCGTGACCGGCACAGGCCTGCCGATCGACCGTGAGATAGGCACTCATCAACCGTCCTCCGGGAATTGCATGGCGACGCGGGCCAAGGTGCCGCCGTCCGTCGACGGCAACGTGATACCGGAGATGTAGGCGGATTCGTCGGATACCAGGAAGAGCGCCGCATTGGCGTTGTCGAGCAGATTCGGCGGGCGGCTCAGCTTGAGCGGAATGGGCGAGACCGCCGGGTCCCATGGGCCCTGGACCTGCTCGTAGGACTGCCCCACCACCGGTGCGCCCGGCTCCATCAGGAAGTTGGGCGACATCCCGTGCGTCGGGGCCACCGCATTGACCCTGATTCCGTACTTGCCGAGATCGAGGGACAACGCACGGACCATTCCGTTCACGGCAGTGGTGTCTGCCTCAACAGCGACAGCGGTGCCGCCCTGCTCGGCCACCAGCTTCACGGTGCCCTCGGCACGGTCGAGCAGGATGTACATCACCACGACGCGAGCTCCCTCGGCGGCGAACAGTTGAGTGGCCTGGCGGCCAAGCCCCGAACCCGCCCCGGTGATAACGGCTACTTTGCCCTCGAGCCTCGGCATGGCGGTCCCCTCCGACCTGGGCGGCGCGCGCGATCCCGCCTCACTCCGGGCGTTACGCCAGCGAGATCCATGAAAGCGTTGGAAAACCCGAATTCGGCTTCCAGATTGCCATAACCTTATACCTTTAGGTAATGGTCGTCAACCGCGCCTCCGGACAGCCGGAACCGCAACTTCCGATTGACTCGCCACGAGCGGAGTCCGCTTCCGTTCGTCGTGCTGCATACTTCGGCCATGCCCCGCAATGCGCCGCCCGCACTGAGCCGCCGGGTGATCGTCGAGACCGCCCTCGCGATCATGGACCAGGACGGTTACGGGGCATTCAGCATGCCGAAGCTGGGCGATGCGCTCGGCGTACGGACGCCGTCGCTCTACCACCACTTCCGGGACCGCGCGGACATTCTGGTGGAGGTCGCCAAGGTCGTGGTCCTGGAGACCGAGGTCCCGCACCGGCGCGCGGACGCGCCGTGGACCGACTACTTCGTCGAGCTGTCGGTGAACTTCCGCCGGACCATCCTGCGGCACCACAACACCGCCGCGGTACTGGTCCAGTTCCTGCCCCGCGACGTGCTCGCGCCGCTGTACGAGACGGCGGCGCTGATCCTGGCCGACGTGCCGACCGTGCCGCTGTCGGCGCACGTGCTCATCCTCGACGGGCTCGAGCGCCTCACCATCGGCACCGCACTGATCGAGGCGTCCCGGCCGTCGCACGGGCCCGACACCGCCTTCCCCAACGTGGACCCCGACGCGCACCCGCAGCTGGCCTCGGCGGTCGCCGCGAACGAGCTCGACGCGGAACGGCTGTTCATCGAGACCATCCGCGCGTTCCTGTCCGGTGTCGAAGCGGCTGCCAAGAACGGTCATCTCTGAACCACCGCGCCCCCGGTCGTTCAGCCGCGAGCGACCGCACCCACCGGCTAGCGACCGGTCGCTCAACCGCGTCGGCGCAACGGCAGCTCGACAATGCCCCTGGCCTCGCCGGTGGCCCAGCGGATGCGACTCTCGTCGGCCAGCTCGAAGTGGCCGAGCGCCTTCACACCGCGCTCGATCGCAATCTTGACCATTGTCTTGGCCAGGTGTGAGCCCAGGCAGCGGTGCGGCCCCATGCCGAATCCGAGGTGCCGGTTCGGGAAGCGATCGAGCTGGATCTCGTCCGGCGAGTCGAAGACCGTCTCGTCCCGGTTGCCCGCGCCCCAGAGCAGCAGCACCGGTTCGCCCTCGCGGAGCGGGCAGCCGCCCAGCTCGGTCGACGCGGTCACCGTGCGCCCCAGCGCCTGCACCGGGCTGGTCCACCGGACGAACTCCTCCACCGCCCGGTCCAGCGCGACCTCGTCGGCGAGGAGCCGCTCCCGGTCCTTCGGGTGCTGGGCCAGGTAGTAGAAGGCGCCGGAGATCGCACTGGCCGTGGTGTCCAGGCCGCCGAAGAGCAACAGCACGATGTACATCAGGATCTCGTCGTCCCGCATCGGCCGGCCGTCCACCTCGCCGTCCAGCAGCACGCTCAGCAGGTCGTCGCGCCGCGGCTCGCCGCGCCGCAGCGCGATGACCTCCGTGACCCGACCGAACATGCTCATCGCGGCCATCCCGGCCGCCTCCTCGTCGATACCGCGCAGGTGGGTCATGTCGTGGAACCACCGGCCGAGGCTCTGACGATCCTCCAGGTCGAAGCCGATGGTGCGCAGCGCCACCCGCTCCGGGAACTGGGCGGCGAACACCTCGCAGAAGTCGAACTCCCGCTGGTCGCCGATCTCGCTCAGCAGCTGGTCCGCGAGCTCGCGGTAGTCGGCCTCCTTGCGGGCGATCGCCTTGGGGCCGAGCTCGGCATTGAGCACCTTGCGGTACTGCGCGTGCATGGGCGGGTCGATACCGACCGGGATCAGCGGCGGCAGCTGGTGGGGCGGAATCGCCACGCCCTGGGCCGACGAGAACACCGCCGGGTTGCGGGCCGCCGCGCAGATCTCCTCGTACCGGGAGATGATCCGGAAGCCACCGTACCGCTCGCTCTTGGCAAGGCCGGCGATCCGCCGCAGCGCGGCCCACACGTGCTCCGGGTGTTCGGCGTGCTCCTGGCCGAAGTGATCAAAGGCCGCGGCGTCGAACTCCATCTGGTCATCGGATCTGCTCGTCGCACTCTCGATCGTCACCTCGGGACTCCAATCCAGCTACCGGTGGGGGCGTCGTCGGGCACGCGGGCGGCAACCGCCACGACGGGGTGAGAGCTTCAGTGTGAGGCGATGAACAAGAAACGTCAAGCGTCTCACGACGACCCCGCGCCGCCTCGGAATCGGATCGCCGGTAGCGCGATACCGAATGCAATACCGGTGACGGTGACAGCGGCCGCCGAGACCTGGGGCAAGGGCACCGAACCGCCGCCGCGCTGTGCGGTAACCAGCATTGCCGAACACGAGGAGTGACCCCTGTTATGCTCTTAGGGTACCCAATGGCTCAATCACCGCCCGGATCATCACCGCCCGGATCATCACCTCCCTAATCGCCCTGTGTACGAGGAGTCCCCTGTTGGCTGGCCGACGGACCGCGCGGTCACTGCCGACTGACCCAGAGGCCGCACAGATGTCCCTGCTCAAGACGGCCGAGGAGTGCTTCGAGCGCTACGGCGTACGGCGGGTCACGATGGACGAGATCGCATCGGCCGCGGGCGTCTCCCGGCCCACTCTCTATCGGTACTTCGGCGATCGGGATTCCCTGATCAAAAGCATTGTCGAGCACCGGGCCGGCAAACTGGTCAGCAAGGTGCACCAGTTGCTGGAAGAACAGGAACGGCTCGAGGACAAGCTCGTCGCGGGCATTCTGTTCCTTGTCGACATCGGGCGTAACGACCAGTTCATCCGCGAGCTGATCCGCTCCGACAGTGATCATTTCACTAACGAACTGATGATCGAGCAGGGCACCGCGACGGCGTTTGCCGAGGCCGTCTGGTCGCCGACCGTCAAGGCCGCCGCCGGCGCCGGCATACTGCCGGACGACTTTGACGAGCGGATGGCCTACCGCTGGCTCACCTCGATCAACTTCATGCTCATCGGCTGGCAGGACTACGACGACCAGCCGCTGAGCTACAAGCGGGAAATGCTGCGTCGCTTCCTGGCCCCCGCCTTCCTGGGCTAGAGCGGCACCCTCCACGCGACGGGCCGAGCCCTTCATTGTCGGCGACGACTCAGCTAT
>DASYLM010000069.1:0-15337 GCA_036009565.1 Pseudonocardia sp.
GAGACCGCGAGCTCCTCGGCGAGGCGCTGCTCGGTGAGTCGGGAGCCCTGCGGATAGCGGCCGCGGATGATGCCCTCGCGCAGCGCGGCGTAGATCTGGCGGGAGAGCGAGTCCGGCCGGGTCGACGGGTCCGCCGCGCGACCGGGCACCGGGGTCGCGGCGTGGTGCGGCGCCGCGTGGTCGATCGAGGGGTCGATCGGTTCCGCCATGCCTGATCCTCCCTCCCGTGCTCCGGTGAACGAATTCTCCAGTACGCCGGCGATTCGGGCCGAAGCAGCCATGCGGGGACCGAGCGCCGCGGTTAGGATTGTTCACAATCATGCAAAGCATTGGATTTCTTTACCCTGGATACAGCGCCGAGGACGACTACCCGACCGCGCAGCGGTTACTCGGGGAGTCACCCCGGCTCCACCTGGTGCACACCGAGATGCGTGAGGACGCGCACCGGGTGGACGCCCTGTTGGACATCGGCTCCGACGACGTGTTGGCCGCCGGTGTGCGCGACCTGGCGGACTCGGCCGGGCGGGCCGGGGAACCGGCGTGCGACGCGGTCATCTGGGCGTGCACCTCCGGCAGCTTCGTGTTCGGCTGGGACGGCGCGTCCGCACAGGTGGCGGCGCTGCGGGAGGTGGCGGGCGCACCCGCGTCCAGCACCTCGTTCGCGTTCACCGACGCGGCCGCCCGGCTCGGCGTGACGCGGGTCGCGGTGGCCGCGACCTACCCGGCCGACGTGGCGGAGCGGTTCGTGACGTTCCTGGCCACCGCCGGCATCTCGGTGGTGCAGCTGTCCACGCTGGGCATCGTCACTGCCGCCGAGGTCGGTACGTTGGGCCGCGACCGGGTGCTCGAGGTGGCCGCCGCCGGTGACCACCCGGACGCCGAGGCGGTCCTGCTGCCGGACACCGCGCTGCACACCATGGCGTGGCTGGACGAGCTGGAGCAGCGCCTCGGCAAGCCCGTGCTCACCGCCAACCAGGTCAGCATCTGGCAGGGCCTGCGCCTGGCCGGCGACCGTACCCCCCGTACCGGCCTCGGTCGGCTGTTCACCGAGCCGCCGGCGGAGCTGCCCCCGGCCGACTCGTCGCCCGGGAGCCCCACGTGACCCCGGGCGGCGGTGACCTCGAGCCGGTCAACCGCGAGTCCACCCCCGCCCTGGTCGCCGACCAACTCCGCCGCGCGATCATGCGCGGGACCCTGGGCCCCGGCACGCAGCTCGGCGAGGTCGAGCTCGCCGGCCGCCTCGGGGTCAGTCGCGGTCCGCTGCGCGAGGCGATGCAGCGGCTCATCGCCGAGGGTCTGCTGCTCAGTCAGCGTCACCGCGGCATCTTCGTCCGGGATCTGGACACCGACGACGTGCGGGACGTGTACACCGCGCGGCTCGCGGTGGAGCAGGCGGCCGGGCGGCTGATCCTGGGCAGTGGCGCGGGCGAGTCGGTGGCGGCACTGCTCACCGAGGCGCTGCGGTCGATGGAGGACGCCGCCCGGGTCGGTGACGCGGTGGCGCTGGCCGACGCCGACCACGCGTTCCACGCCACCCTGGTGGCCGCGTCCGGCAGCCCTCGACTGCGCCGGATGGCCGACGGGCTGCTGGTCGAGACCCGGATGTGCCTGGCCGCGCTGCAGCAGACCGCACCGCCGGCCGGCGCTCTGCTCGCCGAGCACCGGCTGCTGCGGGACGCCATGCGGGCCGGCGACGCCGCCCGGCTCGCCGCCGTGCTGGAGGAGCACATGGCCGACGCGGTGGACCGCATCGTGGGCGCCCGCGAACAGGTGATCAGAGCCCCCGGAGCGCCCGAACCCGGCCTGCCCACCGCCGGCTGATACCCCGGCCCGCCCGCGGTCACCGCCACCGGCGGTTGTCGGGGGGCTGGGGCGGGTGCACTCTGGACGGGTGGGCTACCAGGCGCTCGCGCAGGCCACTGTGGCGGCGCACTTCCTGTTCCTGGCATACCTGCTGGTCGGCGGCTATCTGGCCTGGTCGGCCCGCTGGCGGTGGACCGTGCTGGCACACGCCGCGGTGGTCGGCTGGGGGATCTCCATCGTGACCGTCGGCCAGGACTGCCCGCTCACCTGGTTGGAGAACTGGGCCCGTGAGCGTGCCGGCCAGCGGGGCCTGGCCCGGGGTTTCGTGGACACGTACCTGACCGGGGTGATCTACCCCGCGCACTACCTGACCGAGGTCCGGGTGCTGGTCGGACTCGTGGTGCTGCTGTCCTGGGTCGGCCTGGCGGTGCGCTGGACCAGGCCCAGGGCACCGTCAGCGAAGTCAGCGACCTGAGGCCGGCGGGCAAGCGCAACCGTTCCCGGGTACTCGACTCGGTGCTTGACTCAGTGCTTCACCGGGCTGATGTTCAACGACATGCCGGCCAGGCCGCGGGCGCGGGTGGTCAGCCGCGTCGCGATCCCGTCGAGGGCCTTGGCGGCCGCCGTCTCCGGGGCCGAGAGCACCAGTGGGGTGCCGCTGTCGCCGGACTCGCGCAGCCTGGTGTCGAGCGGGACCTGACCGAGCAGCGGCACCGAGGCGCCGAGCGCGGTGGACAGCGACTCGGAGACCGCCTGGCCGCCACCGGAGCCGAAGATCTCCATCCGGCTGCCGTCCGGCATCTCCAGCCAGGACATGTTCTCGACCACACCGACCAGTCGCTGGTGGGTCTGCAGCGCGATCGACCCGGCCCGCTCGGCCACCTCGGCGGCTGCCTGCTGCGGAGTGGTCACCACCATGAGCTCCGCGTTCGGGATCAGCTGGGCGCACGAGATGGCGATGTCACCGGTGCCCGGCGGCAGGTCGAGCAGCAGTACGTCCAGGTCGCCCCAGAACACGTCGGCGAGGAACTGCTGCAGCGCGCGGTGCAGCATCGGGCCACGCCAGGTCACCGGGGTGTTGCCCTGGGTGAACATGCCGATCGAGATGACCTTCACACCGTGCGCCTGCGGCGGCATGATCATGTCGTCGACCTTGGTGGGCCGGGTGTTGGCGCCGAGCATCCGGGGCACCGAGTGCCCGTAGATATCCGCGTCCAGCACGCCGACGGACAGGCCCTTCGCGGCCATCGAGGCGGCCAGGTTCACCGTCACCGAGGACTTGCCGACCCCGCCCTTGCCGGACGCGACGCAGTACACCCTGGTCAGCGAGCCCGGTTCGGCGAACGGGATGGTCGGCTCGGCCGACCCGCCGCGCAGCGACTTGCGCAGCTCGGTGCGCTGCTCGTCGCTCATCACGTCGAGCTCGACCTCGACGGCCCGGACACCGGCCACGGCGGACACCGCGGCGCGTACCCGATTGGTGATCGTCTCGCGCATCGGGCAGCCGGCCACGGTCAGCCAGACGGCCACCGTGACGGTGCCGTCCGCGGCGATCGCGACGTCCTTGACCATGCCGAGCTCGGTGATCGGCTTATGGATCTCCGGGTCCTCGACCTTGGACAGCGCGGCGCGCACGGCCTCGTCGCTGACGCCGGCGCCCGCGTAGGGGGAGTGCGAAGTCGTGGTCATCGGTCCCATCCTACGTGCGGAGATGGAGAGGTCGGCCACTCGGTACGAGGTCTCGGACTAGACATTTGTCGCACGAACGGGCGGCAACCCTTGAGACCCTGATCCTTCGAGCCGTTATAAGCAGTGTTGAGCGGGGCAGGAACTGTAATATCTGATCACATGAGCTCCGCCACGGTGACCGATGCTGTTCGCCCGGGTTCCGCCGCCCACCCGACGCCCGACCCGGCCGGCACCGAGATCGGCACCGAGATCGGCACCGGGGCGACGACCGAGATCGGCACCGGGGCGACGACCGAGATCAGGGCCCAGGACCGCGAGGGCCACGGGGTGTGGCGGCACTACCTGCGTGGACACGCGACGGTCACCCGGGCGCTGGAAGCAGAGCTGCTCGCGCGGCAGGAGCTGTCGCTGGCCGCCTATGACGTACTGGCCGAGCTGGCCACGGCGCCGGAGCGGCGGATGCGGATGACCGAGCTCGCCGACGCGGTGCTGCTCTCCCGCTCCGGGGTCACCCGGATGGTCGATCGGCTGGAGCGGCTCGGGCTGGTCACCCGGGGACGGGTGGAGGAGGACGGGCGGGGCATCGCCGCCACCCTCACCGACCAGGGGCAGGACCAGCTCGACACGGCCTCGGTAACCCACGTGGCGGCGGTGCAGCGGCACTTCGTCAACTGCCTCGATGAGGCCGACCTGCGCGATCTGCGGCGGATCAGCCGGCGACTGACCGCGGGGGCCGCCCCCGGACAACCGGCGGCAACGAGTACCGAGCTGACCGCTCTCCCGCCGCGGCGCGACTAGCTGATCCGGCCGGCCCGGTCCGACTTGGCGGCCCGGTCCGACTTGGCGGCCCGGTCGGACTTGCCCGCGCGGTCCGACTTACCCGGCCGGGCATTCGGGTCGGCCGGCAGCAGCGCGGCCAACCGGTCCAGCTCGCCGCGCAGGTAGTCCCTGGTGGCCACCTCTCCGACGGCGACCCGGAGCGCGGCCAGCTCGCGGGCGAGGTACTCGGTGTCCGCCTTGGTGCGCTCGGCCCGGCTGCGGTCCTCCTCCAACGACACCCGGTCCCGGTCGTCCTGCCGGTTCTGGGCCAGCAGGATCAGCGGCGCGGCGTAGGCGGCCTGGGTGGAGAAGGCCAGGTTGAGCAGGATGAACGGGTACGGGTCCCAGTGCTGGACCAGCGCGGTCAGGTTCAACACGATCCAGATCGCCACGATGACCGTCTGCATGGCGAGGAACCTGCCGGTGCCGAGGAACCGGGCGATCCGCTCGGAGAGCCTGGCGAACGCGTCCGGGTCCAGGGTGAACCGGTGGGTGCGGCCCCTCGGCAGATCCAGCCGGCGGCTCGAGTGCAGTTCAGGCATCGCTCACCGCCGTCGGTATCGAGGTCCCGTTGTCCCTGCCGTTGCCACCGTGCCCGCCGTTCTCCGGCGGACTCTCGCGTTCTCGCCAGCCGGACGGCAGCAGGTGGTCCAGCACGTCGTCGACGGTGACCGCGCCGAGCAGGTGGTCGTTGTCGTCCACCACGGGCCCGCAGACCAGGTTGTAGGAGGCGAAGTAGCGGGTCACCTGCGACAGCTGCGCGTCCGGGTGCAGTGTGGTGAGCTCGGCGTCCAGTACCCCCGCGACCAGCTCGAACGGTGGTTCACGAAGCAGCCGTTGCAGGTGCGCGCAGCCCAGGTACCGCCCGGTCGGGGTGGCGGTCGGGGGCCGGCAGACGAAGACCATGCTGGCCAGCGCCGGCGGCACGTCCGGGTTGCGCACCCGGGCCAGTGCCTCGGCGACCGTGGCATCCGGCGGCAGGATCAGTGGCTCCGGAGTCATCAGGCCGCCCGCGGTGTCCGCCGAGTAGCGCAGCAGCCGGCGCAGCGGGGCGGACTCCTCGGGCTCCATCAGCTCCAGGAACCGGTCCGACTCCGCCGAGGGCAGCTCGGCGAGCAGGTCGGCCGCGTCGTCCGGGTCCATCGCCTCCAGGATGTCCGCCGCACGGTCGTCGTCCAGGTGCGCGAGCAGTTCGCGCTGGTCGGATTCGGGCAGCTCCTGGAACACGTCGGCCAGTCGCTCGTCGTGCAGTGCGTCGACCACCTCGTGGCGGCGTTTCCGCGGCAGGTCACGCATCGCGGCGGCCACGTCGGCGGCGCGCATGCCGTCGAACACCGCGAGCAGCCCCTCGGCGCCCTGATCCTTCTCGGAGATCGACAGCCCGGTCAGCTCGGACCAGTCCATCACCTGCACATGGCTGCGCCGGCCCAGCCGGGTGCGCCGCGCCCGCACCGCGAGCCGGCCGATCACCCAGTCCTGGGACCGGGTGCGCTCGATCGCGGCGTCCATCACGATCACCTCGGCGCCGGTCTCCGCGACATGGACGCGGGCGTCCAGCAGCTCGCCGAGCACCAGGATCTCGTTCGGCCGCTGGGCGAACCGGCGCAGGTTGACCATCCCGGTGGTCAATGTCACGGCATTGGGATCGACCGCGGTGACCCGCAACATCGGTACGAAGATCCGCTGGCGGGTCATCAGCTCGACGACCAGGCCGAGCACCCGAGGTGGGAGCTGGTCCACCCGCAGCGCGGTGACCACGTCCCGGACCCTACCGATCCGTTCGCCGTCGGGACCGAACACAGCGAGGCCCGCCATCTGTGCCACGAACACCCTCGCTGTTCCCACAGCGATCAGGTTAGCTTCGAGTGCGTGACCAACTCCGCGCAGAGGCTCAAGTTCGATGTCGTCGACGTGTTCACCGACCGCCCGTTCACCGGTAACCCACTCGCCGTGGTGCACGGGGCGGACGGCCTGGACTCCTCGCAGCTGGCCGCCATCGCCCGGGAGTTCAACCTGTCGGAGACGGTGTTCCCGCTGCGGCCGAGCGCGCCGGTGGAGGCCTCGTACCGGGCCCGGATCTTCACCCCGGTGGCGGAACTGCCGTTCGCCGGGCACCCCAGCGTCGGGGTGGCCTGGGTACTGGCGAGGGACGGCGTGATCGGCAGCGGTGAGGCGATCCAGGAGTGCGGCGCGGGCCTGTTGCCGGTGTGGGTGGATGCCGCCGGTGCCCGGGTCGACGCCGGCCGGCCGCACGTCGGGGGTGCGTTGGACGGTGTGGCACTCGCGGAAGCGGTCGGGCTCACCGCCGACGACGTGGATCCGGTCGCGGCGGCCGGGGTCTGCGGCGCCGGCCTGGACTTCCCGATCGTGGTGGTCCGCGCCGATGCGGTGGCCAAGGCGGTGGTTCCCGAGCCCACCCTGTTGAACCGGGCGACCGAGAACCGGGGCACCGTCTACGTGGCCGCACTGGACCTGGCCGCCGGGCAGGTGCACGCCCGGATGTTCGGTCCCGGGGTCGGCGTGGCCGAGGACCCGGCGACGGGTTCCGCCGCGGTCGCCCTCGCGGTGTTCCTGGTGAACCGCGGCCTGCTGCCGGGCGACGGCGAGGCCGCGTTCTCCGTGGCACAGGGTGAGGAGCTCGGCCGGCCCTCGCGGCTGGACGTCACGGTGAGCGCGCGTGCCGGCGCGGCGGTGCGGGCCGCGGTGGGCGGCCAGGTGGTCGCGGTGTCCTCCGGCGAGATGCTGGTGCCGCCGAGGGAGTGACGCGGCGGGCTGGCGGTGGTCGGCGGAGCGGCGTGCCGCACGGCGGTGGTCAGCGGGGGTGGTCAGCGGGGGCGGCGGAACGCCGGTGCCGCACACCGGCGGTCAGCGGGTTGGTAGTGCTCAGCGGGGTGGCGGAGCGCCCGGGTGACCTCGGCGACGATCCGGGCCGGGCGCTGGTAGACGTCGTCGGCGGTGTAGCGGTACACCCGCCAGCCCAGGTCGACCAGCCGGGTGTAGCGGTGCACGTCGCGGGCCACCCGGTGCCCGGCGAAGTGGTCGGCGCCCTCGTACTCGATGGCGATGAGCTGCTCCGGGTAGGCCAGGTCGACGGTGGCCACCACGTACGCCCGCCGGTCGGGAACCCGGTACTGGACCGCCGGCCGGGGCAGTCCGCCCAGTACGAGCACCAGCCGCAACCGCGACTCCATCGCCGACGCCGCCAGTGGCTCGGCCAGCGCGACCACCTCGGGCAGCCGGAGCGTCCGCCGCGCGCCCCGATGCCGCCGCGCCAATCCGAGTATCTCCGCCGGCGCGAAACCGAAGCGCCCGGCCAACGCATCCACCGCGACCACCGCCTCGGCCAGCGAGCACCGGCGCGCCAGGTCGTACGCGGTGCGCACCGGGGTGGTCAGCCCGATGCCCCGGTAGGTCCGGCGCTCGTCCTCGGCCAGGCGGTCGCGGTACACCACCAGGCCCGCCGGCGTCCGGACGCGCGCATCCGGCAGCACCACCTCGACCGGTGCACCGGCCGGCGCGCAGTGGGTGGCGAAGAGTTCGGCCGCCGCCCAGCCGCCGAGTACCCCGCTGTACCGGCTGGCCCACAGGTAACCGGCACGGGCGCGCAGCGCCAGATCCGCGTCGAGCTCGGCCGGTGCATACACGTCCGGCAGCAGTCGCCGATAGCGCGGCCCGCGCAGCGCCGAAGCCGTGAGCAGACCAGCCGCGACGGCGTCGCTACCCCGGAAAACTCCACCCAGCACACCCGCAGGGTGACCCGATCCACCCGGCGGCCGGACCCGAACACGGAAAACGTTCGCTATCGACACGGTCGTCCATGATCACCGGGACTTCAGCGCGGTTTCGGGCCGCTCAAACAGCGCTCATGTCCCGCTGATCATGGAGCCGCCACCAGGAGCCGCGCGTCGGTGCCGGTGTGTCGACGCGCACGATCGGGGCCGAGTTACTCATCGGTACTCCCCGCATGACCTCGGTTGGGTGAGAAACCAATCACCTCGGGTGCGCCAAACCGCCGGTCTCGTGGAAACATCACCGACGATTCGCGTCAAAGAGGACAAGTCAAAGAGCAAGGAGACCGACTTGAGCACGGAGCGCGTGAGCAGCCCCCGGCCCCGCCGATCCTGCCTGGCGGTGCCCGGCTCCAGCCAGAAGTTCATCGACAAGGCGCGGACGCTGCCGGTCGACCAGGTTTTCCTCGACCTCGAGGACGCCTGCGCCCCGCTGGCCAAGCCGGGCGCCCGCAAGACCATCGTGGCCGCCCTGAACGAGGGTGGCTGGGAGGGCAAGGCACGAGTGGTCCGGGTGAACGACTGGACCACGGAGTGGACCTATCGCGACGTGACCGAGGTGGTCGAGGGCGCCGGCGCCAACCTGGACGCCATCATGCTGCCCAAGGTGCAGACCGCCGAGCAGGTCGTCGCGCTGGACCTGCTGATGACGCAGATAGAGAAGACCCTGGGCTACGAGGTCGGCAAGATCGGCATCGAGGCGCAGATCGAGAACGCGCTCGGACTGATCAACGTCAACGCGATCGCCACCGCCTCGCCCCGGGTGGAGACCATCATCTTCGGCCCGGCCGACTTCATGGCCAGCATCAACATGAAGAGCCTCGTCGTCGGCGAGCAGCCTCCCGGCTACGACGTGGGCGACGCCTACCACCACATCCTGATGAGCATCCTGATGGCCGCCCGGGCGCACGACAAGCAGGCCATCGACGGCCCGTACCTGCAGATCAAGGACGTGGACGGGTTCCGCAGGGTGGCCGGCCGGTCGGCCGCGCTGGGCTTCGACGGCAAGTGGGTGCTGCACCCGGGTCAGATCGAGGCGGCGAACGAGGCCTACTCGCCGAGCCAGGCCGACTTCGACCACGCGGAGAACATCCTGGACTCCTACGACTGGTACACCTCGGAGGCGGGTGGCAAGCGGGGCGCCGCGATGCTCGGCGACGAGATGATCGACGAGGCTTCCCGCAAGATGGCGCTGGTCATCTCGGGCAAGGGTCGCGCGGCCGGCATGCAGCGCGGCGACAAGTGGACCCCGCCGGAGAGCTGATCAGCTAGAGCGGGGGCCGGTCCGGACCCGCAGACCCACCGTGAGAAACGCAGAACCGTTAGAAGCGCAGAGCAGCGCACCACGCCAGGAGGCACCCCATGGCCCGGCTTGCCCAGACCGCCGGTCTGACCGACGTCCAGCAGGAGATCCTGTCCACCGTCAAGTCCTTCGTGGACAAGGAGATCATCCCGCACGCCCAGGAGCTGGAGCACTCCGACACCTACCCACAGGACATCGTGGACGGGATGAAGGAGATGGGCCTGTTCGGGCTCACCATCGCGGAGGAGTACGGCGGGCTCGGCGAGTCGCTGCTCACCTACGCGCTCGTCGTGGAGCAGATCGCCCGCGGTTGGATGAGCGTCTCCGGCGTGATCAACACGCACTTCATCGTGGCGCACATGATCAGCCACCACGGCACCGAGGAGCAGAAGAAGCGCTACCTGCCGAAGATGGCCGAGGGTGCCATCCGGGGCGCCTTCTCCATGTCGGAGCCGGACCTGGGCTCGGACGTGGCGGCGATCAAGACCAGGGCCAAGCAGGACGGTGACGATTTTGTCATCGACGGCGCCAAGATGTGGCTGACCAACGGGGGCAGCTCGAACCTGATCGCGCTGCTGGTCAAGACCGATGAGGGTGCCGAGAAGCCGTACCAGAACCTGACCTGCTTCCTGGTCGACAAGCCGGAGGGCTTCGGCGAGGTGTCGCCAGGGCTGACCATCCCCGGCAAGCTCGACAAGATGGGCTACAAGGGCGTCGACACCACGGAGGCGGTGTTCGACGGCTTCCGGATCGGTGGCGGCCAGATCCTCGGCGACAAGCGCGGCGGCGGGTTCGCCCAGATGATGGACGGCGTCGAGGTCGGTCGGGTGAACGTGTCCGCGCGGGCCTGCGGCATCGCGATCCGGGCGTTCGAGCTCGCCATCGACTACGCCCAGTCGCGCCAGACGTTCGGCAAGCCGATCGCCGAGCACCAGGCCATCGCGTTCAAGCTCGCCGAGATGGGCACCAAGGTCGAGGCGGCGCACCTGATGATGGTCAACGCGGCCCGGCTGAAGGACTCCGGCGAGCGCTTCGACGTCGAGGCCGGCATGGCAAAACTGCTCGCCAGCGAGTTCTGCTCGGAGGTCACCCAGGAGTCGTTCCGGATCCACGGCGGCTACGGGTTCTCCAAGGAGTACGAGATCGAGCGGCTGATGCGCGAGGCGCCGTTCCTGCTGATCGGCGAGGGTACCTCGGAGATTCAGAAGACGATCATCAGCCGCGGTCTGCTTCGGGAGTACCGTTCACGGTAGCTTGATCTACTCGTCGAGCTCGAGGAGATGGCACCGTGACGACTCCGTTCGGCACCCCGGGGCGCAACAGTCCCGGGCTGCCCAACCTGCCCACCCCGCCGACCGGCTGGCCGGTGGGCTCGTTCGCCACCTACGAGGAGGCGCAGCAGGCCGTCGACTACCTCGCCGACAACGAGTTCCCGGTCGGCGACGTGACGATCGTCGGGGTGGACCTGATGCTGGTCGAGCGGGTTATCGGCCGGTTGACCTGGGGCCGGGTGCTGGGCAGCGGCGCGGCGTCCGGTGTCTGGATGGGTCTGTTCGTCGGCGCGCTGCTGGCCTACTTCAACAACCAGGCCGGCGCGCTGGTGATCGGGCTGGTGGCCGGGGTGCTGTTCAGCGTGGTGTTCGCCGCGCTGAGCTACGCGCTGACCCGGGGCCGGCGCGACTTCACCTCGTCGAGCCAGCTGGTGGCCGGCCGCTACGACGTGCTCAGCCAGCCGCGCAACGCGGAGAAGGCCAAGGAGATGCTGGCCAAGCTGGCGATGGGTTCCGGCGCTTCGGGTACATGACGCCCGCTCGGGAGCCCGGTCGGCTGCGGTCGGCCGAGGTCCCGGCGGCGTTCGACACCGCCGCCAGGGGATACGACCGGTTGGTCGGCGCGAACCCCGGGTACCACGAGCACCTGCGGATGTCGGCGCGCCGGCTCGGGCTGCCCGCTCAGGGGGCCGGGCTGCGGCTGCTCGACCTGGGCTGTGGCACCGGTGCGTCCACCGCCGCGTTGCTGGCTGCCGCGCCCGAGGCCGAGATCGTCGCGGTGGACGCCTCCGCCGGGATGCTCGACGTGGCCAGGGCCAAGTCCTGGCCGGCGTCGGTGCGGTTCGTGCACGCCAGGGCCGAGGAGCTCGCGGCGAAACTGCCACCGGCCGGGGTGACCGGGCAGTTCGACGCGGTGTTCGCCGCCTACCTGGTGCGCAACCTGCCCGATCCGGACGCCGGGCTGCGCACGATGTTCGAGCTGCTGCGCCCCGGTGCCACGCTGGCCGTGCACGACTACTCGGTGGCCGACTCGGCGCGGGCGCGCGCGGTCTGGACGGCGGTCAGCTGGGGCGTGATCATCCCCTCCGGTGCGGTCGTCACCGGGAGCAGCGCGCTGTACCGGTACCTGTGGCGCAGCGTGCTCGGGTTCGACGGGGCACGGCAGTTCCGGCGTCGGCTGGAGCGAGCCGGGTTCGTCGACCCGCGGGAGGCGACCGTACCCGGCTGGCAGCGGGGCATCGTGCACACCTGGGTGGCCCGCCGCCCCGCTCCGGGCCCGGCCGGGATCCCCGCGCGGGCCCCGGACCGGCCGGTCGGCTGATCAGTCCTTGGCCCGCAGCGCATACCGGCGCTCGGCGTAGGCCAGGTCGTCGCGCCACAGCCGGGCGGCGGCCCGGCGGATGAGCGGGCGCAGCAGCGGGGCGGCCGCCCGGGCCACCGCGAAACCGGTGCGCGCCGAGTGCGCCAGGGTGGCCTCGATGACCGCGGTGCGGGGCGCGCCGTCCGGACCGGGGCCGAGCGGGGTGGCGTGCGTCTCCACCACGCTGCCGGCCCCCTCGCCCTCGACGATCCTCATCAGCACCGTGCGCGGCTCGGGGCAGCTGAACTCGGCGGTCACCGGCACCCCGAGCCGGCCGGCGACCCGGTAGGACACCTCGACGACGAACCGGTCATCGGCCTCGGCGCACTCGGTCGGCGGCGCGGAGATCACCCGCAGGTTGGCGAACGAGTACGGGTGGAACCAGGAGCCGTGCCACGGGTCGAGCCGGTTGGCGACCACGTCACTCGGCTCGCAGCGCCCGGTCATGGTGGCCACCGCGACCACGCGGTGCGCCGCCGGCGGCCGGGGTGCCAGCACCGGGGCCGGCAGCGCCGGTTCACCGCCCACCTCGTCCAGCCGGGCCCAGATCAGCACCCCGTCGTCGTGCGCGGGCCACGGCGTCCAGCCGGGCCGCCCGGCGGCGCCGAGCGTCAGCCCGTGCCACCGGCAGACCAGCTGACCGCCCGCCACCGCGGCGTCGCACAGCGGGGCGCCCAGGTGCGGGCAGGCGCCCGGACCGGCGTGCACGCCGCCGCCGGCGTCGCGCCAGGCCACCAGCTCGACGCCGGCCACGGTCCGGCCCAGTGGGCGGTCCCGCCGCAGCTGGGTACTGGCGCCGAGCACGAACCAGTTGCCGCCCGGGCGGTCGGCGGCCCGGCGCAGCGCGGCCTCGATGACCGAGGGCTTCGCGTCGGCCCAGCTGGGCCGCTGCTGCGACCACGCCGGGATGCGCAGGCGGCGCAGCGGGTTGAACCGAGCCGGTGGGGGCGTCATAGCGGCAGGCTAGCCAAATCCGGTCAAAGCCACTTGTTCCGGCGGAAGGTGCGGTACAGGAACGTGCAGACGGCAAGGATCACCAGCCACACCATCCCGTAGCCGTAGGTCCAGTGCAGCTCGGGCATGTGGTCGAAGTTCATCCCGTAGATGCCGGCCACCATGGTCGGCACCGAGATGATGCCGGCGTACGCGGTGATCTTCCGCATGTCGTCGTTCTGCCGCATCGTGATCTTGGCGAGCACCGCGTCGACCAGTGTGGTGAGCAGCTCGTCGAACCCGGTGACCCGCTCCGCCACGGTGGTCAGGTGGTCGTCGACGTCGCGGAAGTAGGACCGCACGTCGTGCGGGATCAGCGAGCTGTAGCCCTCGGCGAGGCGGCGCAGCGGCGGCCCGAGCGGCATCACCGCCCGGCGCAGCTCCAGCACCTCGCGCTTCATCACGTAGATCTGCTCGGAGTCCACGTTGGAGCGCGGCTCGAACACCTGGCTCTCCATCAGGTCGATGTCGGCCTCGATGGCGTCGGTGACCTCCAGGTAGCTGTCCACCACGTGGTCGGCGACGGCGTGCAGCACCGAGGCCGGCCCGAGCGCGAGCTGCTCCGGGTCCTCCTCCAGCTTCATCCGGACGTCGTGCAGGCCGGAGTGGTTGCCGTGCCGGACGGTGACCACGAAGTCGTGCCCGATGAACGCCATCACCTCACCGGTCTCGACCAGCTCGGCGGCGGTGGCCGGGTCGGCGTGGCCGACGTAACAGACCGTCTTGAACACCGCGAACAGCATGTCCTCGTAGCGCTCGAGCTTGGGCCGGTTGTGCGCGTGCACCGCGTCCTCGACGGCCAGCTCGTGCAGGCCGAAGGTCTCCGCGATGCCCTTGATCTGCTCGTCGTCCGGCTCGTGCAGCCCGACCCAGACGAACGCGTCCTCGCGGCTGCGCACCTCACGCACGGCCCGGTCGTGGCTCCAGCGGCCGGGCAGCCGGTGCCCGTCGACATACACCGCGCAGTCGACCACGTACGCCGAGAGCGGTACCGGGATGTGCGGTACCGCGATGCCGCTGGAGCGCGCCGGGAGCTTGATGCGGGCGCCCCTGGGCCGAATCGAGGGCAAGCTGGGCACGGCGACCTACTTCCAGGTCGGGGGCTCGGAACCGTGCGGTTCCGGGCGGCTGGCGGACTTGTGGTCCCCGCCGTGCGGGAGTCGGTCAGCCGACTCCCGAGGTGGGGACCCGGCTACTGCAACCTGGCGCAGCGTCCATGGCTCCACCTCCCCGTGTGAGATCCACCTACCAACGTGATCTCAGGTCATCCCACTGCCTAATGTACCCCGCAAACACCCCGTTTGAGTCAAGGAGGCGTCTGAGGTGCAGTTCGGTCGGTACTTCGAGGAGTTCGAGGTC
The DNA here is from genome assembly GCA_036009565.1 of Pseudonocardia sp. Taxonomy (GTDB): domain Bacteria; phylum Actinomycetota; class Actinomycetes; order Mycobacteriales; family Pseudonocardiaceae; genus Pseudonocardia. Next base: position 14,386 of record DASYLM010000069.1, read on the forward strand.
GGTGCCATCTACAAGCACTGGCCGGGCAAGACGGTGACCGAGTACGACGACCACCTGTTCTGCCTGCTGACGATGAACCACCACCCACTGCACCTGGACGCGCACTTCGCCGCGGAGACCACCGAGTTCGGCAAGAACGTGGTGGTCGGCAACTACATCTACTCGCTGTTGCTCGGCATGTCGGTGCCCGACGTGTCCGGCAAGGCGATCGCCAACCTCGAGGTGGAGTCGCTCAAGCACGTCAAGCCGACGTTCCACGGCGACACCATCTACGGCGAGTCCGAGGTCCTGGACAAGACCGAGTCGAAGTCCAAGAACGACCGGGGCATCGTCTACGTGGAGACCAGGGGACACAACCAGGACGGCGTGCTGGTCTGCGTGTACCGACGCAAGGTCATGGTGCCGAAGCGCTCGTACGGTGAGGCCAGGGGCGGCGAGCAGCCGGGCCGACCCACGCCGGTGAGCTGAGTGGGCGCCGAGCTCGTCTACGGCTGCATGGGCCTGGGCGGCGCCTGGTCCGACGCCGCGCTGACCGCCGAGGACGTCGACGCGGCCGAGCGGGCGATCCACGCGGCGCTGGAGATCGGCATCACCGCCTTCGACCAGGCCGACATCTACCGCCAGGGCAAGTCCGAGGCCGCGATGGGCCAGGTGCTGGACCGCGACCCCGGGTTGCGCGGCCGGATCCGCATCCAGACGAAGTGCGGCATCCGGCTGGGCGAGGCCGGGCTGGCGGCGCACTACGACCTGAGCGCGGCGGCCATCCTCGAGCGGGTCCGGGGCAGCCTCGAGCGGTTGCGCACCGACCATGTCGACATGCTGCTGCTGCACCGCCCGGACCCGCTGATGGAACCGGCGGAGATCGCGGCGGCGTTCACCGAGCTGAGCGAGTCCGGCCTGGTCCGGGCGTTCGGGGTGTCGAACATGTCGGCCGCGCAGCTGGCGTTCCTGC
>DASYLM010000070.1:0-49203 GCA_036009565.1 Pseudonocardia sp.
TCCGAGCAGGCGCACACCCGCCGCCTCACAGCCCGCCCGGTCGGCCCCGAAGCTCTCGGCCGCCAGGGAGACCAGCGCGGACCGTTCGGTCGGGTCGGCCAGCGCGGCCAGGCTGATCCGGCCGGCCAGGATGCCGTCCTCGACGTCGTGCACCGAGTACGCCACGTCGTCGGACCAGTCCATCACCTGCGCCTCCAGGCACTGCCGGCCCGGCGGTGCGTCGGCGCGGAGCCACTCGAAGACCGCCAGGTCGTCGGCGTACACGCCGTACTTGCGCCGGCTGGGACGGCCGCCGGCACGCCCGGCCGGTGCTCCGCCGGCGGCCGCCGCCTGAGCCGCGAGCTCGGCCGGCGAGGCGAGCAGGCCGGCGGGCTCGGCCAGCTCGGCGACGGGTTCCGCGGCGGCGGCCAGCGCGGCGGCGGCCAACTCCGCCGGCCCCGGTGACCCGGCCGCCCGCACCGGTACCCCCTGCCCCGCCGGCCACGGGTACTTGCAGGCCGCGTCGAGCGACGCCCTGGTCAGGTTCAACCCGCCGCCGACGATCTTCGGCTCGAGCCGGACCAGGGTGCGCAGTGTCTGCGCGTTGCCCTCGAAGCCACCACACCGGGCGGCGGCCTGATCCAGCGCCCACTCCCCGTTGTGCCCGAACGGCGGGTGGCCGATGTCGTGCGCAAGGCCGGCGGTGTCCACCACGTCCGGGTCGCAGCCCAGCTCCTCCGCGATCGACCGGCCGATCTGGGCGACCTCGAGCGAATGCGTCAACCGGGTACGGGGCGTCCCGGTGATCTCGGCGCCCTCCCCCGGGCCGACCACCTGGGTCTTGCCGGCCAGGCTGCGCAGCGCCGCCGAGTGCAGCACCCGGGCCCGGTCCCTGGCGAACGGGCCGCGGTGTTCCTCCCGGGCCGCCGCGCCCAGCGCCGAGCGCTTCGGCCGTTCCGGCAGCATCCGAGCGCGCTCATGCTCGCCGTAGGCGAAGGTGCGACTCACCCGAGCCCGGACCCCTCGGTCTCCACGGAGGCATGGGTGAGCCGGTAGAACAGCAGCGCGGCGGTCTCCCGGACGATGTAGCGCACCTGGGTCTCCCGGGTCCGCACCACCGGTCCGCTGTGCGTCGGCGAGGTCCAGGACTCCAACCCCGAGTCGCGGGCCATCGTCCGAGCCCGCAGCGAGTGCCACGGATCGCTGACCAGCAGAGCGGTGTGCCAGCCGCGCTGCTCCGCCGTGGCGGCCACCGAGCGCAGGCTCTCCAGGGTGTCCGACCCCTCGCCGATGGCCACCACCGCGTCGCTGCGCACACCGCGGTCCACCAGGTACCGCCGGCCGGCGTCCGCCTCGGTGAAACCGTCCCCGGCGCGCCGGCCGCCGACGGTGACGATGCGGGCCGCGACGCCCTGGTCGTAGAGCTCCCTGGCGTGCCGCAGCCGGGCGGCGAAGATCGGGCTGGGCGAGCCGTCGTACTGCGCCGCGCCGAGCACCACCACCACGTCGACGGGCCGCCGGTCGTCCACCCGGGCCACCTGCCAGACCCGGAACGCGGTACCGCCGACCACCAGCCCGGCGACCAGCACCGAACCCACCAGCGCGCGTACCAGCCAGCGCGGCCGGGGCGGGCGCACCGGGGTGAGCTCGACGGTCCTGGCCAGTCCGGTGGGGTCAGCGAGGTCAGCGAGGTCCGGGCGGGAGCGGGTGGCGCGCGGGGACGGCGCCCTCATCGGGTGTCCGGGTTCATGCGCCGATCCGGCCGTCGTTGCCGGCCAGTGCGCTGCCGCCCCGGCCGCCGCGGGCCGCGATCACCTCGGCGACGATCGAGACGGCGGTCTCCGCGGCGGTGCGGGCGCCGAGGTCGAGACCCACCGGGGCGTGCAGCCGGGCCAACTCGTCCTCGGAGAGGCCGGCGGCGGTGAGCCGGGACCGGCGGGCGGCCTGGGTGCGCCGCGAACCCAGCGCGCCGAGGAAGCCGCGGCCCCGCGCGATGCCGTCGACGAGCACCGCGTCGAACGCGCCCGCATGGTCCAGCAGCACCAGCACGTCTGCCTCGGTGAAGGTGGCGACCGCGGCGCGCGCGGCGTCCAGCTCGGTGATCTGTGCGCCGGCCCAGCCGAGCAGCGCGGCCTGGGCGAGCAGCGCGTCGCCGATCGCGCCACGGCCGACCACCAGCACGGTGGGCACCGGCACCCAGAGGTCGAGCAGCACGTCCAGGCCGCCCTCGGTGATCCGCTCGGTGACGGTGGCGCCGTGGCGGAGCAACCGGCCGGCCACCTCGGCCACCACCCGGTCGGCGTCGGCGCCGAGGCCGCCGTGCCCCTCGGCCAGCTCCGGACCGGTCAGGACCAGTTGGCGGGCGCCGTCGGCGGTGCTGGCCAGCACGGCGGGTTGCCCGTCGGCCAGCGCGGCGCCGAGCGCCTCGGCCAGCGCGGCCGGCAGCGGGTGGCCGAGCAGCGTGGCCCCGCCGGCGCAGGCCAACCCGGCGGCCACCGCGGGGGCCTCGGCGACGTCCGCGCGGCGCGCACCGGGGCCGGCCAGCGCGGCGTGCGCGAGCGGGACCGCCACGGTGTCCAGCGCGCCGAGGTACACCCGGCCGGCGGTCTCCCCCGCCGAGCTCGCGGCCAGCAGCTGACCCGACTCGACAGTGCCGAATCCGTGGCGCTCCAGCACCCGGACCACTCCGACGCCGTGCCGTGCCCACCGGCGCAGCGCAGCGCCGAGCTCGCGGTTGACCGACGGTGCCGAGGTGTCGCTCACACGCTCAGCGTACGGCTCCGGCCGACGGGATTTCCCGGCCCCTCCGGGCTCGATCCGGCCGCGACTTGACCTCAACCGTGGTTCATGTCGCAGGCTGTGGCCATGACCATCGCCGAACAGCCCGGTGGGGATACCGCACGCGCCGGCACCTGGGGCGAGCTGCTGGGCCGCCGGCACCTGGGAGCGGTGGTGGTTCTCGCCGGTGGCGTCGCCCTCTACGCCGTCAACGTGTACGTCACGATCAGCCTGCTCCCCACCGCGGTCGCGGAGATCGGCGGCGAACGGCTCTACGCGTGGAACACCACCGTCTTCCTGTTGGCCTCGGTGGTCTCCGCCGTGCTGGTCGGCAAGATCCTCGCCGGGGCGGGCAGCCGCAAGGCGTACCTGTTGGCGCTGGGCGTGTTCCTGGTCGGCACCCTGATCTGCGCGGTCGCGCCCTCGATGCCGGTACTGCTGGCCGGGCGGGCCGTGCAGGGCGCGGGCGGCGGGCTGCTGGCCGGCCTCGGCTACGCACTGATCCGGGCCGCGCTGCCGGCGCAGCTGTGGACGAAGGCCAGCGCGCTGGTCTCCGCGATGTGGGGGGTCGGCACGTTCGTCGGGCCGGCACTCGGTGGTGCGTTCGCCGAGTTCGGCAGCTGGCGCGGGGCGTTCGCCGCCCTGGCCGTGGCCGCCGTGCTGGTCGCGGTCATCGTGCCGCGCGCGCTGGCCGGGGCCGAGGCGGAGGCGCAGCCGGAGCCGTTCCCGGTGGTCGCGCTGTTACTGCTGGCCTCGGCGGCCCTCGTGGTGAGCGTGGCCAGCGTGATCGCCACTCCGCTGGTCAGCGTGGCCGGGGTGCTGCTCGGGCTGGCCCTGATCGCCGCCTTCATCGGCTACGAGCGGCGCGCAGAGGTGCGGGTGCTGCCGGCCGCCACCTTCCGGGGCCGGTCCCGGCTGCGTTGGGTCTACGCCACGATCGCGCTGCTTGCGATGAGCTCGATGGTGGAGGCGTTCATCCCGCTGTTCGGGCAGCGCCTTGCCGGGCTCGCGCCGCTGGCCGCCGGCTTCCTCGGCGCCGCGCTGGCACTGGGCTGGACGGCCGGCGAGCTACCCAGCGCCAGCGCGCAGCGCGCGGTGACCATCCGGCGCACGATCATCGCCGGCCCGGTCGTGGTCGGCCTCGGCCTGCTGTTGGCGGCGCTCATCCAGGGCGTCGACCCGAGCGGCTGGCTGCTGGCGCTGTGGGTGCTCGCCTTCCTGATCACCGGCAGCGGGACCGGGATCGCCTGGCCGCACCTGAGCACGGTGGCGATGAGCAGCGTCTCCGACCCGTTGGAGGGGCACAAGGCGTCGGCCGCGATCAACACCGTGCAGCTGGTCGCGAACGCCTTCGGCGCCGCGCTGACCGGCCTCGCGGTCAACCTCGGCGAGCCGGACCCGGTGCGCGCCGCCCATTACCTGTTCGGCTCGTTCGCCGTACTCGGCCTGCTCGGCCTGGTGACGGCGGTACTCAGTCAGCGCAGGCCGGCGGCCCCGGAACCGTCCTGACAGAAACCCCGACTCACCCTGACGAAAACCCCGACTCGCCGAAATCTGGCGGGCCCCACCTCGGCGAGTCGGGGATTTTGTCAGCGCGAGTCGGGGATCTTGTCAGCGCGAGTCGGGGAATTTGTCAGCGCGAGTCGGGGAATTTGTCAGGCGCCGATGAGGCGGGTGGCCAGGTAGGACTCGACCTGGTCCAGGGACACCCGCTCCTGGGACATGGTGTCCCGCTCGCGGATGGTTACGGCCTGGTCGGTCAGCGAGTCGAAGTCGACGGTCACGCAGAACGGCGTGCCCACCTCGTCCTGGCGGCGGTAGCGGCGGCCGATGGCGCCGGCGTCGTCGAAGTCGACATTCCAGTTCCTGCGCAGCGCGGCGGCCAGGTCACGGGCCTTCGGTGACAGGTCGGCGTGCCGGGACAGCGGCAGCACCGCCGCCTTGACCGGGGCGAGGCGGCGGTCGAGCTTCAGCACGACGCGCTTGTCCACACCGCCCTTGGCGTTGGGCGCATCGTCCTCGGTGTAGGAGTCCACCAGGAACGCCATCATCGAGCGACCCACACCCGCCGCCGGTTCGATCACGTACGGCCGGTACCGGGAGCCGGTGGCCTGGTCGTAGTACGACAGGTCCACGCCGGAGTGGTTGGAGTGCGTGGTCAGGTCGAAGTCGGTGCGGTTGGCGATGCCCTCGAGCTCGCCCCACTCCGAGCCGGTGAAGTTGAAGCGGTACTCGATGTCGACGGTGCGCTTCGAGTAGTGCGACAGCTTCTCCTTCGGGTGCTCGAACTGCCGCAGGTTGTCCGGGTTCATGCCCAGGTCGGTGTACCAGGCGGTCCGGGTGTCGATCCAGTACTGGTGCAGCTCCTCGTCGGTGCCCGGCTCGACGAAGTACTCCATCTCCATCTGCTCGAACTCACGGGTCCGGAAGATGAAGTTGCCGGGGGTGATCTCGTTACGGAAGCTCTTGCCGATCTGGCCGATGCCGAACGGGGGCTTGCGCCGCGACGAGGTCAGCACGTTCAGGAAGTTGATGAAAATGCCCTGCGCGGTCTCCGGGCGCAGGTAGGCCAGGCCCTCCTCGGACTCCACCGGGCCGAGGTAGGTCTTGAGCATCATGTTGAAGTCGCGCGGCTCGGTGTACTGGCCGCGGGTACCGCAGTTCGGGCAGGGCACGTCGGACAGGTTGTCCTCTGAGATACCAGAGGCGATCTTGCCGGTGCGCTCGACGTACTCCTCGGCCAGCTGGTCGGCCCGGAACCGCTTGTGGCAGCTGGTGCACTCCACCAGCGGGTCGTTGAACACCCCGACGTGGCCGGAGGCGACCCAGACCTGGCGCGGCAGGATCACCGAGGAGTCCAGGCCCACGATGTCGTCACGGCCGGTCACCATCGAACGCCACCACTGGCGCTTGATGTTCTCCTTGAGCTCGACGCCGAGTGGCCCGTAGTCCCACGCCGACCGGGTGCCGCCGTAGATCTCCCCGCACGGGAAGACGAAACCCCGGCGCTTACAGAGGGCGACAACGGTATCGATCGTGCTGGACGACGGTTTGCTGGGCACGAGGAGAGCTCCTGGAGCGAAAGATCGGGAACAATGCGTAACACCGCAAGCGTACCGAGACCGCCCCGTCGTCCCGCCGACTACCTGCCGGGGCGGCCCGGTCCGGGCGCGCTTGACGACGCCGAGCGGGCCCGCACCATCGTCACCGCGGGCCGCACCGCCGCCCTGTCCACGGTCGCGGTCGACTCCGGTGGCGTCCCGTTCGGCTCGCTGGTCGGCCGGCAAACCACCCGCCAGCCGCATCCCCAACCTCTCGGGACAGAACACCTAGGTGCCTCGGTGGTCGGGCCCGGCCGAGTCGCCGGCGAGCAGGCTGACGTGGTCGGTGACCACACCGGCCTCGGCCTCGGCGAGCACCTCGTAGGTGGCCGCCTCGTCGGCCAGTGCCTCGGAGAGCAGCGGCACCACGTGCTCGCGGACGTCGAACGGCGACATCGCCCTGCGGTAGGCGACCACCGAGGCGAACCGCACCGAGAGCACCCAGCGGTCCGGCTGCTCGAAAGCGCGCCCCAGACTGCCGCCGAGGCAGCCGTCCGCCCTGGTGAGCAGAGCGAGCGCACGGCGGGCGCGCTCGACGAAGGAGGCCTCCCGCTCGGGTGACACGAGGTACCGGCAGATCAGCAGCACAGCAAGGCAGGTTACCGGCGCCCTACCATGGCGGGCGAGCACATCCACAGCTGGCAACACCGGGCGACTGCGCCCGGGCGGGGAGCGATCTGATGACCACGCTGCGTTCGGACACCGACCAGGTCGACCCGAGCATCCGGGTCACCGCGGCTCAGGTGTCGGGCCAGGTGTCGGGTCAGGTGGCGGGTCAGGTGCCGAGCGAGGTGCACTCGGCCGAACGGCCGGCGGCGCCGCCGGCACCGCCCAGGACACCGGCCACCCTGGCGGCGGCCGGCGAGTTGCTGCGGGCACTGGCCGCGCCGGTACGGATTGCGATCGTCCTGCAGCTGCAGGAGTCCGAGCGGTGCGTGCACGAGCTCGTCGAAGCGCTGGAGGTGACCCAGCCGTTGATCAGCCAGCATCTGCGGGTACTCAAGGCGGCGGGTGTGGTCGCCGGTGAGCGGCACGGGCGCGAAGTGGTCTACCGGCTGGTCGACGAGCACCTGGCGCATATCGTGATGGACGCGGTGGCACACGCGGAGGAGGGCACGTGACGGCAGTGGGGGCGAGCGGCCAGGCCGCCAAGGGGACCCTGAGGTCCACCCGGCAGCGGACGGCGGTGTCCGCGCTGCTGGACCGCCTCGACGACTTCCGGTCCGCGCAGGAGATCCACGAGGAGCTCCGCCGCGACGGCGAGGGCATCGGCCTGACGACCGTCTACCGGACACTGCAGAACCTGTTCGAGTCCGGTGAGGTGGACGTGCTGCGCACCGGCTCCGGCGAGGCGGTCTACCGGCGCTGCTCGACGCACCATCACCACCACCTGGTGTGCCGCCGCTGCGGGCGCACCGTGGAGGTCGAGGGTCCGGCGGTGGAGAGCTGGGCGCAGCGGGTCGCCGAGGAGAACGGGTTCTCCGACGTCAGCCACACCGTCGAGGTCTTCGGCGTGTGCTCGAAGTGTGCCGCGCCGGTGTCCTGAGTCTCAACAAGACACACCCGGGCCGACCGGACCGGTCTAGCGTGCGGGCCGTGACCGAGACCCAGACACCCACCGTGGTGCGGCAGTTGAGCACGCCGGAGTCGACCGAGCTCGCCAGCTTGGCATCCATCTTCGAAGACCTGCAGTTCGTGCTCAAGTGCTGTGAGGAGCTGGTCGCCCGGCTGGCCAGGCCGACCGAGGACGACGTGGTCAGCCACGCGCTCTGGTCCGCCGCGCTGATCGCGTACGTGCGCTGCTTCTCCCTCGACAGGAAGCGCTACGGGCTGACCGAGAAGGACCTCGCGGAGACCGGGCTCAAGGGCGAGGTCGTGCAGTGGCACTCGATGCTGCGCGAGCTGCGGGACCACCTCACCTCGACCACCACCAACCCGCGCGAGCGGTTCGTGATCGGGGCCGCGCAGGACGCCGAGGGCCGGGCCGAGGGGATCGCGATCGTGTCCTCGCCGCTGCCGCCGGTGGAGGAGCTCGCGGTCCGCCAGACCGGGCGGCTCGCCCTGGAGCTGAGCAAGGTGGTCGACGCGCGGATGGGCGAGGCGCAGCGGGCGGTGTTCCAGTCCGCCAGGGGCATGAGTGTGCAGCTGCTCAACGCGCTGCCCGAGGTTCGCCTGGACGGCGCGACGGACTGACGGCTACGAGCCGGCCGGGGTCAGCAGCTCGGTGCGCAGCTGCGAGGCGTTGGACACCACCAGCATGAGCAGGGTGCCCATCGCCTCGACGGTCAGCCCGGCGCCCGGGAAGACGTAGCGCAGGGTGACGTCCCAGCCGCGGTCGGTCCGGATCGCGCCGAGCGTGCCGAACAGGCCCTGACCGGCGCGTTCGGCCAGCCGGAGCGGGATGTCCGAGTCGGCGGGCAGGTCCCAGGCGACGACGCAGGTCAGGCTGAGCACCTGCAGCCCCTCGGACAGCTCGAGGCCCTGCAGCGCGCTGGGCACCTCACCGTGCCGGAAGGACAGTGCGCCGTCGTCGTCCACCCGGACCTCGTGGAAGCGCTCCAGCGCCCGCTTCGCGGTGTCCAGCATCCCGCCGGTGTCGGAACCGGTGTCAGAAGTGGTCATGCCTGTGCTCCCGCCGCGCCGTCGGACGCCTTGTCGACCGCTCCGCCGAAGCGCCGATTGCGCCCGGCGTAGATCTCGCAGGCCTCCCAGAGATGCCTGCGGTCGAAGTCCGGGAACAGCGTGTCCAGGAAGACCATCTCGGCGTAGGCCGACTGCCAGAGCAGGAAGTTGGACGTCCGCTGCTCGCCGGAGGAGCGCACGAACAGGTCGACGTCCGGCATGTCCGGCTCGTCCAGGTACCGGGCGATCATCCGCTCATCGATCTTGTCCGGCTTGACCTTCCCGTCGGCGACCAGCCGGGCGATCTGCTTCACCGCGTCCGCGATCTCGGCGCGACCGCCGTAGTTGACGCACATGGTCAGCGTCAGGACGTCGTTGTGCCGGGTCTTCTCCTCCGCCACCTCGAGCTCCCTGATCACGCTGCGCCACAGCCTCGGCCGCCGCCCGGCCCACCGCACCCGCACGCCCATCGCGTGCATCTCGTCGACCCTGCGCCGGATGACGTCGCGGTTGAAGCCCATCAGGAAACGCACCTCGTCGGGGCTGCGCTTCCAGTTCTCGGTGGAGAAGGCGTAGGCCGACAGCCAGCGGACGCCGACGTCGATGCAGCCGCGGGCCACGTCCATCAGCGACGCCTCGCCGCGCCGGTGCCCCTCGATCCGGGGCAGGCCGCGGGCGTTGGCCCACCGTCCGTTCCCGTCCATCACCAGTGCCACGTGGGTGGGCACCAGGTCGGCGGGAAGCTTCGGCGCCACGGCGCCGGAAGGGTGCGGGGGCGGTGGTTCGAACGGCACCGCCCAAGCCTACGGCGCCCCCCGCCCGTCCCACCGAACGGTGTAACGTCCGCCGTAGCACGTGGTTGCGCCTAGGGTTCCGCCGGCCGCCCGCCGGGTTAGACGATCGACAATCAGGGCGTCCGGGGCTGGACCGAGCGGCGCCAGGGCGGTTGGACACCGTCCACACCTGACGGGACAAAAGCCCTGAGGGCTCCTGTTTGACATGCCCGCTCCCGGCGGGCCCGCCAAAGGAGCCTTTCTTGACAGTCCTGTCCGTGCCCGCCGCTCTCCTGGCCTCCCCAGCTGCCGCGGCCTCAGCTGCTCCGGTGGCGGCAGCTGCTCCGGCGGTGTCAGCTGCTCTGGCGGCGGCAGCTGCTCCGGCGGCGGCAGCCGGCCCGTCGGTGACGCCGGCGATCGTCATCGCGGTGCTCGGCGCGGCGCTGCTGCACGCCATCTGGAACTCGCTCGCGCACGGGGTGTCCGACCGGTTGGTCGGGTTCGGCGTGATCGGTGTCGCCAACCTGGCCGGCGGCGCCCTGCTGGTCGCCCTGAGCGGGCCGCTCCCGCCGGCCGCCTGGGTCTACGTGATCGCCTCGGCGGTGCTGCACGTGCTCTACGAGCTGCTGTTGCTGGCCAGCTACCAGCTCGGCGAGTTCAGTCAGATGTACCCGCTGGCCAGGGGCACCGCGCCGTGGGTGGTCGCGCTGGTCTCGGTGGTCGTGCTGGGCCGGGCGCTGCCGGTCACCGAACTGCTCGGGGTGCTCGCCGTGTCGGCCGGACTGCTCGCACTGGTCCTGGTCGGCGGCCGGCCCGGGCGCAAACAGCTGCCCGCCCTGGGCTCGGCGGTACTGACCGGCCTGATGATCGCCGCCTACACCGTGGTCGACGGGCTGGGCGTGGCCGTGGCACCGCTGACGGCCTACATCGGCTGGCTGTTCCTGCTGCAGAGCGCGCCGCTGCCGCTGCTCGCGGTGATCCGCCGAGGCCGACGGCTGCCCGCCGCCGTGCGCCGGTGCGCCCTGCCCGGGCTCGCCGGCGGGGTCATCTCGCTCGCGGCGTACTCGATCGTGCTCTGGGCCCAGACCAGCGGCGCACTGGCACCGATCGCCGCACTGCGCGAGACCAGCATCATCTTCGGCGCACTGATCGGCACCGTCTTCCTCGGCGAGCGGCTCGGCCGGCGCCGCATAGTGGCCGCCGCCGTGGTACTCGCCGGCGTCCTCCTGATCAGCCTGGCCCACTAGCGCCGGCACCGCCGGCACCACCGTTCCGGCCGCACAGACCCACCGCAGCCGGCACAGACTGTGCAGGGTCTGTGCCACCCGCGGCAGGTCTGTGCGAGCCGCGCTCCTTGCGGTCCCACAGCAGCTCGCCGTCCAGCACGATCCGGAACACCCCGCCGGTACCCGGTACCAGCGCCACCTCGCCGAGCTCCGCCTCGAACGTGGTCAGCAGCTCCTGGGCCAGCCAGGCGGCCCGCAGCAGCCAGCGGCACTGCGTGCAGTAGTTGATCTCCAACCGGGGTGACAAGGCAGCTCCTCAGGACTTACCGACGCTCGACCAGCGGCAGCGAGCGGAGTTGACGCTCCAGGTGCCACTGCAGGTGTGCGGCGACGAGCCCGCTGGTGTCCCGGCGGACCGGCGCGGTGGCCGCGTCCGCAATCGGCCAGTCACCGTGCAGCAGCGCGTCGAGCAGCTCGAACGTCTCCGGCGACGGGGCCACCGAGCCGGCCGGGCGGCACCGTCCGCAGACCGCTCCGCCGGCCGCCACGTTGAACGCCCGGTGCGGCCCCGGCTCGGCGCAGCGGGCACACTCGGTGATCGCCGGCGCCCAACCCGCGTAGCCCATCGCGCGCAGCAGGAACGCGTCCAGGACCAGGTGCGGGTCCCGCTCCCGGCCGGCCAGCGCGCGCAGCGCCCCGACCACCAGCAGATACAGCCGCAGCCCCGGCTCGCCCTCCTCGGCGGCCAGCCGGTCGGTGGTCTCCAGTACGGCGCAGCCGGTGGTGTACCGGGTGTAGTCGCCGACCAGCCCGGCGCCGAACGCATCCACGGTCTGCGCCTGGGTCACCACGTCCAGGGTGCGGCCGGTGTAGCACTGCAGGTCGACGTGGTTGAACGGCTCCAGCCGGGCACCCCAGCGGGACCGGGTGCGGCGCACTCCCTTGGCCACCGCGCGCACCTTGCCGCGCCGGCGGGTGAGCAGCGTGGCGATCCGGTCGGCCTCACCGAGCTTCTGCACCCGCAGCACCACGCCGGTGTCACGCCACAGGGTCACCGGCCAAGCCTACGGCGCGTGAGCCGCGACGACCCTCGCCGGACCGCGGCGGCGCGCGGCGAGCCGCGGCGGGCCAGCTCAGCCGAGCGGACCCCCGGATGGCGGCGCGGGCCATCCGAACGCCTCCTTGCGGGCCGCACCCACCCTGAGCACCCTGGACCGACACATCTCCGGCGCGCCGCCCGGCCGCGATCCGAACTGGTCGATCATCCGCGCCGGCGGTGACGGTCGAGCCGACGAAGGGAACCCGACATGTTTGCGCGCTACACCACCGTCCGCGGTGACCCGAACAAGATGGAGTCCGCGATCGACTACGTGGACGGGCAGGCCCGTGCCGCGGTGGAGGGAACCGACGGCAACCTCGGCTTCGCGGTGGTCGCCGATGCCGAGGGCGGCCGGATCGTCGGCGCGTCCTACTGGGACAGCGCCGAGTCGATGCGGGCGTCCGAAGCCGGCCTGGCCGGGACCCGCGCCGATGCCGCGGCCGTACTGGCCGGCGAGGTGAGCATCGAGAGCTTCGAGATGACGCACGGTTTCCGGCACTCGATGCCGGCCCGGGGGGCAGTGGTGCGACTGTCGCGGCTCGAGGTGGACCCGGCCCGGGTGGACGAGGCGATCTCGTTGATGCGCGAGGAGACCGCACCGCGGGTGAAGGGCGCCGACGGCCTGTGCAGCTTCCAGCAGCTGCTCGATCGCGACACCGGCTCCGGCATGATCGTCACGACCTGGGAGAGCCAGGCCGCGACCGAGGCGTTCTGGCCCACCGCGGAGCAGCTGCGGGCGCGCGCGAGCGACCGGGTCGGCGTCAAGTTCGGCGCCATGGAGACCTACACGATGATCCGCAGCACGGTGCGGCTCGACTGAGCCCGGGGCACGCTGCGCGTCTGGGGAAGCCGCGCTGTCGTGAGTGGCTGGCTGGAGTCTCACAGCTATGGCACCGCCAGCCACTCACGGGGTACCGGGGCGGGCGTGCTCAGGCGGCGCGCCCGGCCCTGGGCCGTCAGAACCCGAGCTTGCGCAGCTGGCGCGGGTCGCGCTGCCAGTCCTTGGCCACCTTGACGTGCAGCTCGAGATAGATCTTGGTGCCGAGCAGCGCCTCGATCTGGCGGCGCGCGGCGGTGCCGACCTCCTTGAGCCGGGCACCGCCCTTGCCGATGATGATGCCCTTCTGGCTGGACCGCTCCACGTAGAGGATCGCGTGCACGTCGAACATGTCGGTGCGACCCTCGTTCGGGATCATCTCCTCGACCAGCACCGCAAGTGAGTGCGGCAGCTCGTCGCGGACGCCCTCCAGCGCGGCCTCCCGGATCAGCTCGGCGATCAGCGTGGTCTCCGGCTCGTCGGTCAGCTCGCCGTCCGGGTACAGCTGTGGGCCCTCCGGCAGCCGGTTCACGAACAGGTCGGCGACCGTGTCGACCTGGAACCCGTCCACCGCCGAGCAGGGCACGATCTCCGCGAACTCCATGAGCCTGGACAGTTGGGTCAGGCGCTGGGCCACCATCTCCGGCCCGGCCAGGTCGGTCTTGGTCACCACCCCGATGACCGGGGTGCGTTGGGCCACCGACCGCAGCTCGTTCACGATGAACTCGTCGCCCCGGCCGACCGGCACGTCCGCCGGCACACAGAAGCCGATCACGTCGACCTCGGCCCAGGTCTCCCGGACGATGTCGTTGAGCCGGCTGCCCAGCAGGGTGCGCGGCTTGTGCAGCCCCGGCGTGTCCACCACGATCAGCTGGGCGTCCGGGCGGTTCAGGATGCCCCGGATGGCGTGCCGGGTGGTCTGCGGGCGGCTGGAGGTGATCGCCACCTTCCCGCCGATCAGCGCATTCGTCAGGGTGGACTTGCCCGCGTTGGGGCGCCCGACGAAGCAGGCGAACCCGGATCGGTACACCGACCCGGTCGCGGGCGGCTCGGTTGCCCGGGACTGGGTCGCCGGGGACTGGGTTGGGGGCTGGGTCAGGTCAGATTTCGTCAATTCGGGCTTGCTCACTTCAGGCTCGGTCATCGTGGTGCCACCTCACTCGGCGCGGCCGGCCGGTCGCCGGTCAGCCGCGCAACGATCTCCCTGGCGATCGGCAGCGCCGAGGTAGCCGCCGGGGACGGCGCATTGAGCACGTGCAGTATGCGGGCGTCGGCTCCGCCGTCGGAATGGAACAGGAAGTCGTCCACCAGCGTGCCGTCCCGGCGCACCGCCTGCGCGCGCACCCCGGCGCCGCCCGGCTCGAGGTCCTCGGCGCGCACGTCGGGCAACATCCGGCGCACCCGGGCGGCCATCACCTCCCGGGACAGCGAGCCGCGCACCTCGTCCAGCCCGTAGCGCCAGTACCGTCGCGCCAGCCGGCGCAACCCCGGGTAGGCCAGCGTGCCGGCCAGCTCCCGGGGGCGCACCGTGCGCCAGTCGTAGCCCTCCCTGGCCAGCGCGAGCACCGCGTTCGGGCCGACGTGCACGTGCCCGTCGACGCCGCGGGTGGCGTGCACGCCGAGGAACGGCAGGTCCGGGTCCGGCACCGGGTAGATCAGCTCCCGGACCAGCCCGGCGGCCGGCTCGCGCAGACCGGCGTACTCCCCCCGGAACGGCAGGATCCGCACCCCGGGGCCGTCGCCGGGGCCGCTCCGCCGGGCCAGCTCGTCGCTGCGCAACCCGGCGCAGGCCACCACCTGGCCGGCCAGCACATCACCGCCGTCGGTCCGCACCACCACGTCTGCGCGTCGGCGCACCAACGCCCGCACCCGGCGCTCCAGCAGCAGCTCACCGCCGGCCGCGACCAGCAGCTCGGCCAGCTTCTCGGTGATCAGCCGGAAGTCGCACACCCCGGTGCCGGGCACCCGCAGCGCGGCCAGGGCGCGCACCGCCGGTTCGTACCGGCGGGCCTCGCGGTCGGTCAGTTCGTAGCACTCCACACCGTTGGCCAGCCCACGCCGGGCCAGCTCGGCCAGCCCGGGCAGCTCCTCCGGCTCGGTGGCCACCACCAGCTTGCCGCCGACCCGGTGCGGCAGGTCGTGGGCGCGGCAGAACGCCACGGTCTCGTCCCGCCCGGCCACCGCGAGGCGCGCCTTGTGGCTGCCCGGCCGGTAGTACAGCCCCGAGTGGATCACGTTCGAGTTGTGCCCGGTCTGGTGCGCGGCCACCTGGCCCTCCGCCTCCAGCACGGCCACCGAGCGGCCCCCGGCGCGCAGCTCGCGCGCGGTGGCGAGCCCGACGATCCCGGCGCCGATCACCACCGCGTCATAGCGCGGGGTGGCCGGCGATGCGCCCGCGGCGGGCGTCACGTGGTGAGCACCGCGCGCACCGCGCCGGAGGCGTCGGCCAGCAGCACCGGGGCGGTCGGGCCGAGGTCGCGCACAGCGGCCACCGCCTCGGCGTCCGGCGCGCTGCCGTCCGCGTTCACCACCGCCGCCGCCTCGAGGCCGGGGGCGCCACTGGACACCGCGGCGGCCACGGCGGCCTGCAGCGCGGACAGCCGCAGTGAGGGCAGCGCGACGGTCGCGGCCGCGTAGGTGCGCCCGTCGGTGTCCCGCACGGCGGCCCCCTCGGCGGCACCGATCCGGGCCCGGGTGGACCGGGCGAGCACCACGATCTTGGTGTCCTCGGGGTCCAGCTCGTTCGCCGACACCCGGGATCCAGCCGGTGACGACTCAGCCTGTGACATCGCTTCCCTCCCGCCGCTCAACGGCCCCGTCCACGGTGCCGCCGGCGGACCGCTCCGCGCGCTCCTGCTCCCCCTCGACCGGGGTGACCAGGACCGTGGTGATTCGGATCCTGCCCCGAGCATCCTTCCCGCCCTCGGCGAGCAGCCGCAGACCGGCCACCTCGGCCCGAGCGCCGGGCAGCGGCACCCGACCCAACCGCTGGGCCAGCAGACCGCCCACGGTGTCCACGTCGGCCTCGGTCAGCTCCGGCTCCAGCTCGAGGCCGAACAGCTCGCCGAGGTCGGCCACCGGCAGCCGGGCGGCCACCCGCATGGTGTGCTCGTCGACCACCTGGACCGGCGGGATCTCCTCGGTGTCGTACTCGTCGGTGATCTCGCCGACGATCTCCTCCAGGATGTCCTCGATGGTCACCACGCCGGCCGTTCCACCGTACTCGTCGACGACGATCGCCATGTGGTAGCGGCTGCGTTGCATCTCCTTGAGCAGGTCGGCCACCGGCTTGGAGTCCGGCACGAAGGTGGCCGGGCGCATCACGTCGGACACCGACTTGTCCGGCGCCCCGTTGTCCAGGCTGGCGGCGAGGTCCTTCAGGTACGCCACCCCGATCACGTCGTCCACGCCCTCGCCCAGCACCGGGATCCGGGAGTAGCCGCTGCGCAGCGCCAGCGTCAGCCCGTCCCGCACGGTGCGGTCGCGCTCGATCCAGATCAGATCGGTGCGCGGCACCATCACGTCCCTGGTCGGCGTGTCACCCAGCTCGAACACCGAGTGGATCATCTGCCGCTCGTCCTCGGCGACCACTCCCCTGGCGCCGGCCAGATCCACCGCCTCGCGCAGCTCGACCTCGGAGGAGAACGGGCCCTCCCGGAAGCCGGGACCCGGGGTGATCGCGTTGCCGACCACGATCAGCAGCCGGGTCAGCGGGCCGAGCAGCGCGGCCAGCGCCCGCACCGGGGCCGCCAGCGCCAACCCGATGCCGTACGGGTGCTGGCGGCCGATGGTGCGCGGGCCGACCCCGATCAGCACGTAGCTGACCACCACCATGATCGCGCCGGCGACGAGCGCGCCGAGCCAGACCGGGGTGATCAGCTGGACCGCGACGATGGTGGCCAGCACCGTGGCCACCGTCTCGCAGGCCAGCCGCAGCAACAGCAGCAGGTTCACGTACCGGGGCCGGTCCGCGACCACCGCGGCGAGCTGGCGGGCACCGGTCTTGCCGGCCCGCACCAGCGCCTCCACCCGGGCCCGGGAGACCGTGCCCAGCGACGAGTCGGCGGCGGCGAACAGCCCGGCCAGCGGGACCAGCAGCACGGCCAGCACGATCTGCCAGACCACCGCCGTGGTCATCGGGGACCGGTCCGGATCAGCTGGTCATTAATCACGGCCGCCGTGTTCCTCGAGCCCGACGGTGCCCAGCACGTGCGAGTCGGCGGCCCGCTGCCGCTCCCGCGCCAGCGCGTGGTCGCGGTCCTGCCGCCACCGCGCCAGCAGCTGGTTCTGCAGCGCGAACATCTCCCGCTCCTGGTCGGGCTCCGCATGGTCGTAGCCAAGCAGATGCAGCACGCCGTGCACGGTCAGCAGGTGCAGTTCGTCGGCCAGCGGGTGTCCGGCGGCTTTGGCCTGCTCCCGGGCGAACTCCGGGCAGAGCACCACGTCACCCAGGATCGACTCCGGGTCGTCCAGCGAGTCCGGCCGGCGGGTGGCGTCCAGCTCGTCCATCGGGAAGGACATCACGTCGGTCGCGCCGGGCAGCTCCATCCAGCGCTGGTGCAGCTCGGCCATCACGTCCAGCTCGACGAGCAGCACACTCAGCTCCGCCAGCGGGTTGACCCGCATCGCGTCCAGCGCGAACCGGGCCACCGAGACGATCGCCGTCTCGTCGACGGAGACACCGGACTCGTTGCAGATCTCAATACTCATGACAGCTCGTTCGGGTTCAGGGGTTCGGCTCGCCCGGGTCCAGGGTGTCAGCGGCGCCGGCGGCGGTCGGCCCGGTTGGGCACCTGCCGGTCGTCCGACGGCTGGGTGGTGTCCCACCGGGCGTAGGCGTCCACGATGTCCGACACGAGCCGGTGCCGCACCACGTCGGTGCTGGTCAGCTGCGCGAAGTGCACGTCGTCGACGCCGTCCAGGATGTCCCGGACCACCAGCAGCCCGGAGCGCGAGCCGCCGGGCAGGTCGATCTGGGTGGTGTCGCCGGTGACCACGATCTGCGAGCCGAAGCCGAGCCGGGTGAGGAACATCTTCATCTGCTCGGGCGTGGTGTTCTGGGCCTCGTCGAGGATGATGAACGCGTCGTTCAGGGTGCGCCCGCGCATGTACGCCAGCGGGGCGACCTCGATGGTGCCCGCGGCCATCAGCTTCGGGATCGACTCCGGGTCGATCATGTCGTGCAGGGCGTCGTAGAGCGGCCGCAGGTACGGGTCGATCTTCTCGTAGAGCGTGCCGGGCAGGAAGCCGAGCCGCTCACCGGCCTCGACGGCCGGCCGGGTCAGGATGATCCGGTTGGCCTGCTTGCTCTGCAGCGCCTGAACCGCCTTGGCCATCGCCAGGTACGTCTTGCCGGTGCCGGCCGGCCCGATGCCGAAGACGATGGTGTTCTTGTCGATGGCGTCGACGTAGCGCTTCTGGTTGAGCGTCTTGGGCCGGATGGTGCGCCCGCGCCGGGACAGGATGTCCAGGCTGAGCACCTCGGCCGGGGACTCGCCGGCGCGCGCGCCGGCGCCCCCGGTGCGCTCGTCGGACAGCATCGCGACGGTGCGCCGCACTGTGTCCGGGCCGAGCTGTTGCCCGCGGCTGGCCAGGGTGATCAGTTCCGCGAACACCCGCTCGGCGAATGCCACATCGGCCGACGCGCCGGTCAGGGTGAGTTCGTTGCCGCGGACGTGCACGTCGGCGGCGAGCAGATCCTCGGCGGTGCGAAGGTTCTCGTCCCGCGAGCCGAGCAACGCGAGCAGCGCCGAGTCCGGGACGGCCATGCGGGACTGCGCGGAGGCTTGGGGGACGGACTGCTCCGGTTCAGTACCGGTCACGTGGTGTACTGCCTGCTTTCCCGCTCGCTCGACCCAGCTGGTTGTCAGTCCGATGGTAGCGGGACCCGGAACCGTGTGCAGGCGGGTAACCCCCATCGGGCTGCTGCCCGCCCGCGGTCAGGGTGCGCTGACGTTGTACTGACCTTGTGCGGGCCCTGTGCTGGCCCTGCGCCGACCCCCACATGGGACCGCGCCGCGGCGAGCGTGGGGGGACGCCCGCCGCGACA
This sequence comes from Pseudonocardia sp., assembly GCA_036009565.1. Lineage (GTDB taxonomy): Bacteria > Actinomycetota > Actinomycetes > Mycobacteriales > Pseudonocardiaceae > Pseudonocardia. The sequence continues at coordinate 18,445 of DASYLM010000070.1, forward strand.
CGGCGGCCGCCGGCAAAGGGGGACTTGACCGGCGGCCCCACCGGGTGTGAACACCCGATGTCGCTCCGAGTCCGGTCCGAAGAGCCGGCAGCATCGGTACACAGATCGTAACGCGCGCAACCCTGCGCACAATTTGTGATCACTCTAACGGACCATTTGAGCGATCAAATATTACTCACTGTATGCAATCCAGCGTTCCGTCAGCACACCGAGCGCGCCGAGGGCCACAGCCGCCGCGGTGGACGCCCGCAACACCTGCGGCCCCAGCCGGACCGCGCGCGCCCCGGCCGCGCACAGCTGCTCGAGCTCCTCGTCGGTGATGCCGCCCTCGGGGCCGACCACGAGAACCAGCTCGGCAGCGGTCGGCATGGTGGTCGGCATGGTGGCGGGCACGGTGAGCGGCACGGTGGTCGTCACGGCGCTCGGCACGGCCAGCTCGCGGACCGCGGCGGCGATCGGGACGGTCGCGGCCTCGTGCAGCACCAGGGCGCCCCCGCCGGCGGCACCGGCGGCGGCGCACCGCGCGGCCAGCGCCCGGGTACCGACCTGCTCGGACACCTCCGGCAGCCAGGCCCGCCGGGACTGCTTGGCGGCGGCCAGCACGGTCGATCTCCAGCGGGCCAGCGCCTTGTCGCCGCGCGGGCCGTCGTCCCAGCGCGCCACGCAGCGCGCGGCCCGCCAGGGCAGCACCGCGTCCACCCCGGCCTCGGTGGCCAGTTCCACCGCGAGCTCGCCGCGCTCGCCCTTCACCAGCGCCTGTGCCAGGGTCACCGTCGGGCACGGCGCGGCCACCCGGCGGCGGTCCACGATCGACAGCCGCAGCGCATCCCGGCCGACCCCGGTCACCTCGGCGGTGGCCAGCCCGCCCCGGCCGTCGCCGAGCAGCAGGCGCTCGCCCACCCTGGTCCGCCGCACGGTGACCGCGTGCCTGCCCTCCGGCCCGGCGAGCTCACCGGACTCGCCGGCCGGCAGCTCGTCGACCAGGTAGAGCGGCGGGGTCAGCGGGGGCTCCGGCCGCCCCGCAGCCGGGAGAACAGGCCACCGCCGTTGCGTCCGTTCATCGCCAGGTCCGGTTGCTCGTCGCCGCGGACCGCGGCCAGCTCGCGGAGCAGCTCGATCTGCCTGCTGTCCAGCTTGGTCGGCGTGAGCACCTCGATGTGGACCATCAGGTCACCCCGCCCGTCCACCCGGCCGGTGGAGCGCAGCCGAGGCATGCCCTTGCCGCGCAGCGTGCGCACCATGCCGGTCTGGGTGCCGGGCTCGATGTCCAGGTCCAGCTCGTCGCCGTCGGCCAGCAGCGGCAACCGCACAGTGGTGCCCAGCGCGGCCGCGGTCATCGGCAGCGGCAGCACGCAGTGCAGATCGATGCCCTCCCGGGTGAAGACGTCGTGCGGCGCCTCCTCGACCTCCACGTAGAGGTCGCCGGCCGGTCCGCCGCCGGAGCCGACCTCACCCTGCCCGGCCAGCCGCACCCGCATCCCGTCGGCCACCCCGGCCGGCATCTTGACGGTCACCGAGCGCCGCGCACGCACCCGTCCGTCGCCGGCACACTGCCGGCACGGGTCCGGGATGACGTGGCCGAGCCCGTGGCAGTTCGGGCAGGGGCGGCTGGTGACCACCTGGCCGAGGAACGAGCGCTGCACGCTCTGCACCTCGCCCCGGCCGTTGCAGATGTCACAGATCTCCGGCGAGGTGCCCGGGGCGCAACCAGAGCCGGTGCACTCCGAACACAGCACCGCGGTGTCCACGGTGAGCTCCTTGGTGAGCCCGACCGCGCACTCCTCCAGCGTCAACCGCATCCGGATCAGCGCGTCGGCACCGGGCTGCACCCGGCTGCGCGGGCCCCGGCCGCCGGCACCGCCGCCGGCGGAGCTGCCGAAGAAGGCGTCCATGATGTCGCCGAGGCCACCGAACCCGGCGAACGGGTCACCGGCGCCGCCACCGCGGCCGGCACCGTTGTCCAGTGGGTCGCCGCCCAGGTCAACGACGCGCCGCTTCGCCGGGTCGGAGAGCACCTCGTAGGCGGCCTTGACCTCGGCGAACCGCTGCTGTGCCGCCGCGTCGGGGTTGACGTCGGGGTGCAGCTCGCGAGCGAGCCTGCGATAGGCCCGCTTGATCTCTTCCGGCCCGGCGTCATTGCTGACACCGAGCGCCCCGTAGTAGTCCCTGGCCACCCTTGCGTTCCTCATGTCCCTCGTACAGCTCGCTCGTACCCGGGCGCGACAACGCCGGGTGCTCCGTCCCGCCCAGGCTCAGCGCCCAGTCAGGATCTCACCTACATATCTAGCAACCGCGTGCACCGCCGCGATCGTGCCGGGGTAGTCCATTCTGGTCGGCCCGACCACGCCCATCCCGCCGAGGAGCGTCTCCCCCGGCCCGTACCCGATGGAGACCACCGACGTGGAGCGCATCTCCTCGGCCTCGTTCTCCTCGCCGATACTGATCCGTACGGTGCCCGGACTGCGCGCCGAGGCGAGCAGCTTGAGCACCACGACCTGTTCCTCCAGCGCTTCCAGCACCGTGCGCAGCGAGCCGGGGAAGTCGGCCACGTTGCGGGTCAGGTTGCCGGTGCCGCCGAGCACCAGTCGCTCCTCGGGATGCTCGACGAGCGCATCGATCAGCACCATGGCCAGTGTGGTCACCGGCTCACGCAGGTCGCCCGGCGCATCCCCGGGCAGCTCTGCGACCAGCACCGAGGCGTCCGAGAGGCGCCGGCCCACCATCGCCGCGTTCAGCATCGTGCGGATCCGGGCGACCGACTCCTCGGTGACCACGTCGCCGAGGTCGACCATGCGCTGGTCCACCCGGCCGCTGTCGGTGATCAGCACCAGCATCAGCCTGGCCGGCGTGAGCGGCACCAGCTCGACGTGGCGCACCGTGGACCGGGTCAGCGTGGGGTACTGCACCACCGCGACCTGCCGGGTGAGCTGGGCGAGCAGCCGGACGCTGCGCCGCAGCACGTCGTCGAGGTCCAGCGCGCCGCCGAGGAAGGACTGGATCGCGCGCCGCTCGGCACCGGAGAGCGGCTTGACGTCGCTGATCCGGTCCACGAAGCGGCGGTAGCCCTTGTCAGTGGGGATGCGACCGGCGCTGGTGTGCGGCTGCGCGATGTAGCCGTCCTCTTCCAGCACCGCCATGTCGTTGCGCACGGTCGCGCTGGAAACGCCGAGATTGTGCCGCTCCACCAGCGTCTTGGACCCCACCGGCTCCTGCGTCGACACGTAGTCGGCGACGATCGCGCGCAGCACCTCGAACCGGCGTTCCTCGGCATTCACCCCGCGTGCACCTCCCCGGTCTCCGCAATCCAGTCTACGGCCCGCGCCGACCGGGGCGGTTCCCCGCGACCTCGCCGGACACGCGCGTCGCGGTACTCCCCCGAGCCCGCCCCAAGCTACAAGGTGCCCACCTCGGCGAAGTTCTAGTCTTGTCGGGTGCGGGTTGATCCGGGTGTTGACAGCGTGGCGACGGCGGTCGGGCCGCCACCGGGCGAGAAGCTGGGCGAGGCACTGGGCCAGTCACTGGGCCGGGCGATCGAGCTGCTGGCCGGGCGGCCGCTGGTCGGGCTGACCGGCGCCGGCCTCTCCACCGACTCCGGCATCCCGGACTACCGAGGGCCCGGCTCGCCGAGGGCCACCCCGATGACCTTCGACCAGTTCCGCTCCGGGGAGCAGGCGCGGCGCCGCTACTGGGCGCGCAGCCACGTGGGCTGGGCCCGGATGCGGCACGCCGAACCCAACGCCGGCCACCGCGCGCTCGCCGAGCTGGAGCGGGCCGGCCGGCTGCGCGGGCTGATCACCCAGAACGTGGACGGCCTGCACCGGGCCGCCGGCCACCGGGCCGTGGTCGAGCTGCACGGCCGGCTGGCCGACGTGATCTGTCTCGACTGCCGCCGCCGGGGCGACCGGGGTGAGCTGCAGCGGCGCCTCGCCGAGCTGAACCCCGGCTTCGCCGAGGCGCACGGCGACGAGGTGGCCAGCGCGCCGGACGGCGACGCCCGGCTCGATTCGGTGGACGGGTTCCGGTTGGCGGACTGCCCGGTGTGCGGCGGGGTGCTCAAGCCGCACGTGGTGTTCTTCGGCGAGAACGTGCCGCCGGAGCGGGTGGCGCTGTGTTACGCGATGGTCGACGGGCTCGTGCCGGAGAGTGGGCGCCCCGGTGCGCTGCTGGTCGCCGGCAGCTCGCTGACCGTGCAGTCCGGGCTGCGCTTCGTCCGGCGCGCGCACCGGCTCGGTGTCCCGGTGGTGATCGTGAACCGGGGTTGGACCAGGGGCGACGAGTTTGCCACCGTGAAGGTCGACGGCGGCTGCTCGGAGGTACTCACCGCGCTGGCCCGGAGCTAGCGCGGGCACTCAGTCCCGCAGGACGACCAGGTGTTGTTGCAGCAACAGCTCCAGGGCGGCGGCGAAGCGGTCCGGGTCCAGCTCGCCGGCCCCGGCGCGCAGCCGCGCGACGGTCACCACCCGCTCCTGGGCCAGCAGCCGCAGCATCGGGGCCATCACGGCGGCGAACCGGAACGTCTTGCCGGAGACGGTGACGCTCACCGCGCCGGCATCGGGCGGTTGGGCGGACTCGACGGTGAGCTCGAGCAGCGCGGTGACCTCGATACCGGCCTCGTCGGGCGGCATCTCGAAGCGCACCGGGAAGGGCAGGCTGATCTCCGGGCGGCGCGGGAAGCGCCGGTCCCTGGTGGCCAGGAAGTCGGCCGGCCGATGCGCGGTGATGACCTTCGCCAGGGTGCGCACCAGCTCGTCCTCGTGCTCGCGCCGCTGCTCCGCGCCGCCGAACCGGGGCAGGTCCTGGCGGAACAGCTCCTCGCTGTAGAGCTGCTCGACGACCCAGTGCGCCCAGTCGATCCCGGTGCGCCGGGTGAACCCGAAGGTCAGGTGCATGCTCATCTCGCCGGTGCCCCGGACGGCGTGCCACCAGCCGCGCGGCACGTGGATGATGTCGCCGGGCGCCAGGTTGCCCTGCCAGACGACGGATTCGGGGGGGCCGTGGTCGTGGCCGGTGTCCACCTTCATCGGGTAGCGCCGCCCCGGGCCGTGCACCGTCCAGTGCTTGCTGCCGGCCAGCTGCACGATGACCGTGTCGTGGTCGTCCCAGTGGGTGTCGAAGCCCTGGTGTTCGCCCCACACCAGGTAGAGGTTGACCTGCACCAGCTCGCGGACCAGCCGCATGAGGTCGTCGGCGGCGGCGGCGATCGGCGGGTGGAGCCGCTCGATGGAGTCGAGCACCAAACTGGCGCCGGCCCGCAGCTCCCGGTACAGCGCGTCGGGCAGCAGCACCTGGCGGCCGTCGGCGCTGTTGTCCGAGCCATCCGATCGGGTATATCTGGCCACCGGGACCTGCACACCGTCGCGGAACAGCCGCAGCTGCGGCGCGACGAGCTGGTGGGTGCTCAGGATCTTGTTGAGCGCGCTCCAGGTCAGCAGATCGCCTACCCGGTCGGCGCCGGCCTCGGCTCGGACGAAATCCTGCCCGAGCTTCGCGCTGGCGAAATCGGCGCCGGCCAGTTCCACAAAACGCCCGGTGAACAAGGGTGCGGTCGACATCAAGCTACTTTCTGCCCGTCCCGACGTGCCGAACGAAACGCATCGGGTCGCCGGAGGGCCGGCGTGCGGCCGGCCCCCCGGCGAGTCCGGTCAGGCGGTCGCTCAGACGAAGTCCGAGCTGCGGTCCCCGCCGTCGTTGTCACCATCCGTCTCACGGCGCGCGACGACGGTGTCCTCCTCGATCCCGAGCAAGAGAACGTCCTGTTCAGCCATGGTTACCTCCATTTTTTGAACCGACATACCCGTTCGGTCGATCACCTGGAGCCGAAGCAACAGGCCATCAGTAACCTACGCGGGTCACCGGCTCGGGAGTCAAGAAAAACAGCCACCCCGATCGCCCTATGCGGACGAGTTAGGTTAGCCTTAATTCCGTGAGCGCGACCAAGCTGCCCCACTGCGCGGCGCTCGCCCGGCAGTTGGGCGAGCGGCCGACCGGGACCGCGTCCAGGATCAAGTCGGTGCTACTCATCGAGCACACCGGCCCGTGGCCTGTCGACGTGCGAGAACGGCTGCTCACCGACGCCTTCGGGCCGGGGGCTCCGGAGCGGATGGACGAGCTGCACGTCGAGCTCGGGCTGCGCTCGCTGGTGATCCGCAAACCCGGCCGCAACGCGGCGCCGCGGCGGCCGACCGTGTTCGCCGGCGGCTGCCGCCCCGGCCAGCGCTGGCTGGAGCGCCTGGACATCAGCGACTACTCCGACCTGGCCGCGCTCGACCTGCCCGCGATCGCCCAGGGCACCGGCGGGTTCGGCGAGCCGGTGGACGGCCCGCTGCTGCTCGTCTGCGTGCACGGCCGCAAGGACGCCTGCTGCGCGATGCTGGGCCGCCCGGTGGCGGACGCGCTGGCCGTCCAGTACCCCGAGCGCACCTGGCAGTGCACCCATTTCGGCGGCGACCGCTGGGCCGGCAACCTGCTGGTGGCACCGCACGGGTTCATGTACGGGCAGCTCGACCCGTCCTCGGCGGAGCCGGTGGCGCGTGCCGCACTGCGCGGCGAGGTGGCGCTGGACAACCTGCGCGGCCGGGTCGGCACCGACCCGTTCGCCCAGGTCGCCGAGATCGCGGTGCGGGAACGGACCGGGTTGCTCGGGTTGGACGAGGTGACGGCCGGACCGGTGCACACCGACGGCGACCAGGCCACGATCGAGGTGCGGGCGGGTGACACCGTGTTCCAGGTCGTGGTCCGCCGCCGGCCGATGGGCGTGCACGGTCACTCGCTCTGCTCCGGCGAGGCCCACCCACACCGGTTCGACGTGCTGGACCTGCGCACCGCCGTGCCGGCCTGACCGGTGTCCCGTTCCGGTGCCCGACCGGGATGTCACCCTCGGTAACGCTGGATGCGCTCTTCGTCTACCCGTATCGTCAAGCCCGCGATGACCAGCCCGAGTAGTGCCGGCCAACGGCTCACCAGAGAGGCGCCCAAGGTCGGCGACTACCGCCGGGGCGTCCGGTTGCGCACCACCACCGCCGGTACCTGGTTCCCCGCCGTCGGCCCGGACCAGCAGCCGGCCGGCCTGCTGCTGGTGCACCCCGGTGTCGATCTCCGGATACTGGTCCCGACCATCGAACGGCTCGCCGAGCTCAACCTGCCGGGTGTGCTGACCCCGAACCCCGCGCTGCTCGAGCAGGCCGGCCGCAACTGGCTGGTGACCCGGGCGGCCGCGGTCCCGACGCTCGCCGACGTGCTCGAGGACGGGACACACCGCGAACCGGGCAACGCCGCCGCGCTGCTGTCCGACGTGGCCGCCACGCTGCTCACCACCCACCGGGCCGGCCTGCCGCACGGTGCGCTGGACGCCCGCTCGATCCTGGTCGGGCAGGACGGCGCGGCGCTGCTCACCGACTGGGGCACCAACAAGAACGCCACCGCCGCCGGCGATGTGGGCTCCTGGGCGCTGGTCGCCGAGCTGCTCGCCCAGCGCTGGTGCGGCGACGACCTGGTGTCCGCCGCCGCGCTCGCCAGGGCGGTGCACGCGGCCACCGGCCCCACCGGACTGGCCGGCGGCTTCGACCAACTCCGCGGGCTGGCCCACGCCGCCCGGCGGGACACCCTCGCCCAGGCGGCCAAGGACGAGCTCGACGCGGTGGTCCGGGGTGAGGTCCGCCCACCCAGACGGCCCCAGTCGCGCCGTGCCCAGCCGGCGCCCGCACCCACCGGGGCTGCCGCGCCGGCCACCGCCGCCGTGTCGCCGGTGCCGGCCGAGCAGGCGGTGGCCGCGCCTGTCGGGCCGGTCGAGCCGCGGGTGCCGGTCGAGCCGATGGCCGCACCCGTCGAGGCGGTCGAGCCTCAGGTGCCGGTAGCGCACGCCGACTTCGGCGCCCCAGCCGCGGCCGGCCACCGCACCCCGCCGACGTCCGATGCGGAGGCTCCCTGGGCCATCCGGGCCGCCGCGCGGGAACCCGACCCGACGCCACGGGACGCCAAGCGGAACCAGGTCCCGCGCTGGCGGCTGGTGCTGCTCGTCAGCCTGGTGGTGATCACCCTGGTGGCGGCCGCCGCCGACCTGGTGCTGCTGGTGACCCGGAACACCGAGGCGAGCGCACTGAAGATCCAGTCGGTGGTGCTGTGGGCGCAGCGCAGCGGCACCGGCTGCAGCCTGCTCGGAGTGATCACCACCAACGGCGAGGCGGGCACCGTGACCTACGGCTGGACCGGCGACACCGCGACCGGGCCGGCGATCAGCACCCAGGTCCAGGGCGGCCACACCCAGATCGAGGTCAGCCGGCAGTGGAACCCCGACACCGCGAGCACGCTCGACCCACTGGTCACCCTCCAGGTGCTGCGGCCGGCACTGCGCCAGGCCTCCGTGCAACCCGAGCTGGACTGCTCCCACTGAGCAGCCACTGACCGCCGACCGGGCCGCTGGCACCGGCCGGCACGGCCGACCACTACCGGTCGAGCAGCTCGCGGATCGCGGTCGCCGCGCCGTCGTCGGTCATGATCCCGAAGTGGTTGCGGTCCACCTCGATCACCCGCAGCCCGGGCGCCGCCCGCTGGAAGGCCGCCGCGTCGACCTCGGAGACGATCAGCCCGCCACCGAAGGTGACGGTCGCGCGCAGCAGCAGCGCCGGCATCGTGACCTTCGCCCAGGTGGCGGTCACCTCGCCGGTGGAGGCGTCCCCGAGATCCTCCTGACAGGCCGCCTTGCTCGTCACCGGGGAGAACCGCTGGTCCCGCTCACCGAGCTCGTAGCGGTAGACCCGTTCCCAGTACTCGTTCCACGGTGTGACGACCCCGCCGCCGCGGACCGCGGCGAGATAGTCCGCCGGGTCGTCCACCACCGCGTCGAGCCGGTTCAGCCCGGCGCGGACCGCCGCATACCCGGCGGCATCCACCGTCCCGCAGTGATCGATCATGGTCAGGCTGCGGAGTCGGTCGGCGGCCATTCCGGCGGCGGTGATCCCGATCAGCGCGCCCAGCGACCAGCCGACGTAGTCGAACCGCTCGGCCCCGAGCTGCTCCGCCACGTCGAGCACGTCCCTGGCGTGCGCGGCCAGCCCGTAGCTGCCCGGCGGGGTGATCTCGCTGCGGCCGCGCCCGCGCAGGTCGATGGCGACCACCTGCCGGTCCGAGCGGGCGAACCGTTCGACCAGGTAGTCGAACGCGTGCATGTTGGCGGACAGCCCGTGCACGCACAGCACCAGCGGGGCGCCGACCGGGCCGGAGCGCTGCGCGTGCACCGTCCCCGAGCTCAGCCTCAGGTCCAGTTCGGTGAACTCCGGCATGCCGCCCCCCTCAGGACACCCAAGATGGGTGCACGCTACCGAGTCGCCGGCCGGGGCCGCCCGCTATTTCCGGCCGCCACCACCCAGTCCGCCACCACCCAGTGCGCCACCACCGGCCGGGCACCACCGGCCCGATAATCGCTCAGCCCGGCAATCGCTCAGCCCGGTAATCGCTCAGCCCGGCAATCGCTCAGCCGGGTTGGATCCCCCACGCGGTGCTGAGTGACTCACCGGGCCCCAGCACGACCAGCCCGTCGCCGGACCGGAACGTGTTGGGCGCGCCGGTCATCGGCTCGACAGCCAGACCACGCCGGCGCCGGTCCGGCGCGAGGGTGTCGCCGGTGAACAACTGGATGTACGGGTAGTGCCGATCCGCCCAGAGTCGGGTCCGCCAGCCGTCCGGGCCGCTCAGCTCCACCCAGGCCAGGCCGTCGGCGTCCCGCGCCAACCCGGTGAAGGCGTGGTCGATCGAGGTGCCGCCGATGGGGCGGGGGGTGCTGAAATCGAGCGCCGAGCCGGCCACCGGCTCGACACCGGCGGGCAGGCCGCGCTCGTCGGTGGGGACCCAGCGCTCCGCGACCAGGTGCAGGGTGGCCCCGTCCACGGTCGGGACGCCCGGGGCCAGGTACGGGTGCTGGCCGCTGGCGAACGGGCAGGGTCTGTCGCCGAGGTTGGTGGCCGTGGTCGTGACGGTGAGCCCGGGCCGCCGCCCGGGACCAGCAGCGGTATCGGCAGCGGTATCGGCAGCGGTATCGGCAGCGAGCAGCGAGTACTCGATCTCGACGTCCAACGGGAACGGGTAACCCGGCTGCGGGTTCAGCACGGTGCCGAGCACCACGCTGGCCCCGTCGCCCGACCGCCGGGTCCAGTTGCGCCAGCGCAGCAGGCCGTGGATGGCGTTGTGCCGGCCCGGTTCGGAGAGCGGGACCTGGTAGCTGGCGCCGCCGAAGGTGTAGGCGCCGTCGGCGAGACGGTTCGGCCACGGCATCAGCGGGGTACCGCGCCCGCCGGAACACATCTCGTCCTCGGCGTAGCCGTCGAGCACGTGCCGCCCCCGGTGGGTGTACTCCCGGACACCGCCGCCGACCTCGACGACCGTGGCCCGGTGCGGGCCGTCGGCGATGCTGAACTGTTCCCCGGACGGTGCGATCTTCACGCACCACTTTCCCACACCGGGCCACCCGAACAGCCTGTGAGTGGTATTGGTCGCCAGGGCGACCAATACCACTCACAGGGGTCGCAGCTAGCCGCCGAGCAGGGCGCGCACCACCGCGTCGGCGAGCAGCCGGCCGCGCCGGGTGAGCACCGCGCGCCCGGCGGCCAGGTCGGCGGGTACCAGCAGGCCGTCGCCGGCGGCGCGGGCGGCCGCCGCCCGACCGGCCTCGTCGAGATCCCGCACCGGCAGCCCCTCGGCCAGCCGTACCCCGAGCATCACCCGCTCCTCGTGGCGCTCGGCCAGGGACAGCTCCTCCCGCCCGGCGGCCGGCGACTCCCCCGCGCCGAGCAGGGTGGCGTATCGGGCCGGGTGCTTGACGTTCCACCAGCGCACCCCGCCGACATGGCTGTGTGCCCCCGGCCCGGCGCCCCACCAGTCACCGTCGCGCCAGTAGCCCAGGTTGTGCCGGCACCGGGTGTCGTCCGAGGTCGCCCAGTTGGACACCTCGTACCAGCGCAGCCCGGCGGCGGACAGCACGTCGTCGACCAGCTCGTAGCGGTCCGCCGCCACGTCGTCGTCCGGGGCGGCCAGCTCACCGCGGCGGATCCGCCTGGCCAGTGCGGTGCCGTCCTCGACGATCAGCGCGTACGCCGAGACGTGGTCCACCCCGGCGGCCAGCACCGCCTCCAGCGAGTGCCGCAGGTCGTCGTCGGACTCCCCCGGCGTGCCGTAGATCAGGTCCATGCTGACCTGCCCGATGCCGCCGTCCCTGGCCTCCCGCGCGGCGGCGGCCGGCCGGCCGGGGGTGTGCCGGCGGTCCAGCACGGCGAGCACCCCGGGCGCGGTGGACTGCATGCCGAGCGACACCCGCGTGTAGCCGGCGTCGGCGATCCCGGCGAAGAACTCCGCCGAGGTGGACTCCGGGTTGGCCTCGGTGGTCACCTCGGCACCGGCGGCGAGCCCGAAGGAGCTCCGCACGGCGGCCAGCACGTCGGCCAGCCCCTGGGCACCGAGCAGCGAAGGGGTGCCGCCGCCGACGAACACCGTCTCGGCCGGCGGCGGGGAGCCGGTTCCCCTGGCCAGGGTCGCGGCGGCGAGGTCGAGCTCGGCGCGCAGCGCTTCCAGCCAGCCGGCCGGTGACGCGCCCGACCCGGCCAGCTCGGACGGCGTGTAGGTGTTGAAGTCGCAGTAGCCGCAGCGCACCGCGCAGAACGGCACGTGCACGTACAGGCCGAACGGGCGGTGGCCGAGGCCGGTCAGGGCCCATTCGGGCAGGGCGGCCGGCTGGGCGGGCGCCGGACGGACGGACGGCGGCACAGAAGCCGATACCGAAGCCGGCACCGCGGTGAGCGGCTCAACGGAAGTTCTCGTCATCGCCTTCCATTGTGACTGCTCTCCCAACATCGCGGTGCGGGTAGTCAGCAGGCCCACTCTGATGGCACTCTGGACACTGTGACGTGCGCCCTGGACATGCGACTGGTGGCCCGCCGCCATGTCGACTTCCAGCGCGTCTCCAGCGCGTTGTGCCGGCTTACCGTCTAACCCGCGCCGAATCCCACCACGAGTGACAACGGCCGGGAAGCCGGTCGGCTGGTGCTTCTCTGCCCAGGTCTGCCGCGTGTTCCCTGCCGCGACCTGGAGGTCTGAGCCAGATGGTTCCACCACAACCAGCCGGTGCGACCGAGCGCGCCGCCGCGCCGGCCCGCCGGGCGGCGCCCGTGAAGCGCCGTCGCGGTGAGGGCCAGTGGGCGCTCGGCTACCGGGAACCGCTGAACCCGAACGAGCGGGCGAAGCGCGACGACGACGCCCTCAACGTCCGGGCCCGGATCGAGAACATCTACTCCAAGCGCGGCTTCGACTCGATCGACCCCGGTGACCTTCGCGGCCGGTTCCGCTGGATGGGGCTCTACACCCAGCGCAAGCCGGGCATCGACGGCGGCCGCACCGGCGCGCTGGAGCCCGAGGAGCTCGACGACAGCTACTTCATGATGCGGGTCCGCATCGACTCCGGGGCGCTCACCTCCGAGCAGCTGCGGGTGGTCGGCGAGGTCGCCCGGGACTACGCGCGGGACACCGCGGACATCACCGACCGGCAGAACGTCCAGCTGCACTGGATCCAGATCGAGGACGTCCCGGCGATCTGGGAGAAGCTGGAGGCGGTCGGCCTCTACACCACCGAGGCCTGCGGTGACTGCCCCCGGGTGATCCTCGGCTCACCGGTGGCCGGGATCGCGGCCGACGAGATCATCGACGGCACCCCGGCGATCTGGGAGATCGTCGAGAAGTACATCGGCAGCAAGGAGTTCTCCAACCTGCCGCGCAAGTTCAAGTCGGCGATCTCCGGTTCACCCCGCCACGACGTGGTGCACGAGATCAACGACATCGCGTTCGTGGGCGTGCGGCACCCCGAGCACGGCCCGGGGTTCGACCTGTGGGTCGGCGGCGGGCTGTCCACCAACCCGAAGCTCGGCGTCCGCCTGGGTGCCTGGGTCCCGTTGGACGAGGTCGCGGACGTGTGGGCCGGCGTCGTCGGGCTGTTCCGGGACTACGGCTACCGCCGGCTGCGGCACCGCGCCCGGATCAAGTTCCTGATCGCGGACTGGGGTGCCGAGAAATTCCGCGAAGTTCTGGAGACCGAGTACCTGAAGCGGCCGCTGGTCGACGGGCCGGCCCCGGAGCACTGGCTCGGCCCGCGCGACCACATCGGCGTGCACAAGCAGGTGGACGGGCTGAACTACGTCGGCGCCGCCGCGATCGCCGGCCGGGTCTCCGGCACCACGCTGATCAAGGTCGCCGAGGCCGCCGAGCGGGTCGGTTCCAGCCGGCTGCGCACCACCGTGCAGCAGCAGCTGCTGGTGCTGGACGTGGCCGACGACAAGGTCGACCCGTTGATCGACGAGCTGACCGGGCTGGGGCTGCACGCCAAGCCGTCGTCGTGGCGGCGCAACACGATGGCCTGCACCGGCATCGAGTTCTGCAAGCTGGCCATCGTGGAGACCAAGGGCCGGGCCGCCACACTGGTCACCGAGCTGGAGAGCCGGCTGGCCGACATCGCGGACCTGGACCAGCCGATCTCCATCCACCTCAACGGCTGCCCTAACGCGTGCGCCCGCACCCAGACGGCCGACATCGGCCTCAAGGGGCAGATCATGACCGACTCGGACGGCAACCAGGTGCCCGGTTTCCAGGTGCACCTGGGCGGCGGGCTCGGGCTGGACGCCGGTTTCGGGCGCAAGCTGCGGGGGCTGAAGGTGAGCTCCAGCGGGCTGGGCGACTACGTGGACCGGCTGGTCCGCCAGTACGTCAAGGAGCGCGACACCGGCGAGCGGTTCGCCCAGTGGGTGGCCCGCGCGAACGAGTCGGACTTGCAGTGAGCGCGCGAAGCCGACAGCGAGGGAGCATCGGAGCGAGTGCAGCGAGTGCAGCGGGCGAGGAGCGGACCGAGCGCGGAGGCGAGCAGTGAGCGAGCGTGCGGTGCCGTTCTACTGCCCGTACTGCGGTGAGGAAGATCTGCGACCGGTGGAAGAACCACACGGCGCCTGGCGTTGCGCGGGATGCCTGCGGACGTTCGCGGTGAAGTTGGTCGGGATCGGTGTGCCTTCTCTAGACAACACAGGGGCGGTCAAGAAATGAGTGTGTCGAGCACCGAGGTGGAGACACCCGGTCGGACTCGGAGCGCTGAGGAGCTGCGGTCCATCGCGGAGCAGGGCGCGCGGGAGCTCGGCCCGGACGCGACGGCCGAGCAGGTGCTGGACTGGGCCGCGGCCACGTTCGGCCGGGGCCTCATCGTGGCGTCGAACATGCAGGACGCGGCGCTGGTGGACCTGGCGGCTCACGCGAGCCCCGGCGTGGACGTGCTGTTCCTGGAGACGGGCTACCACTTCGCGGAGACCATCGGTACCCGCGACGCCGTGGAGACCGTCTACGACGTGCGGATCGTCAACGCGCGGGCCGAGCACACCGTCGCCGAGCAGGACAGCCTGCTGGGCAAGGACCTGTTCGCCCGGGAGCCCGACCGGTGCTGTGCACTGCGCAAGGTGGCACCGCTGCAGAACACGCTCGCCCGCTACGACGCCTGGGTCACCGGGGTCCGCCGGGTGGAGGCACCGACCCGGGCGAACACCCCGCTGGTCACCTACGACGAGAAGTTCGGCCTCGTCAAGATCAACCCGATCGCGGCCTGGTCCGACGAGGAGATGGACACCTACATCGCCGACCACGGAGTACTGGTGAACCCACTGGTGGAGGACGGCTACCCGTCGATCGGCTGTGCGCCGTGCACCCGCAAGCCGCTGCCCGGCGAGGACAAACGCGCCGGTCGCTGGGCCGGGCGGGCCAAGACCGAGTGCGGGCTGCACGCATGAGATCTGCTAGCGGGATCGAATCATCGGTACTGACCGCGCCGGCTGTGACGCAGGTCGGGAGCAGGTTCGACGCACTGGACGCGCTGGAGTCCGAGGCGATCCACATCTTCCGGGAGGTGGCCGGCGAGTTCGACCGCCCGGTGATCCTGTTCTCCGGCGGCAAGGACTCCACGCTGCTGGTGCACCTGGCGGTGAAGGCGTTCGCGCCGGCCGCGGTGCCGTTCTCGCTGCTGCACGTGGACACCGGGCACAACTACCAGGAGGTCATCGACTTCCGGGACAGCCTGGTGGAGAAGCTCGGGCTGCGCCTGGTGGTCGCCCACGTGCAGGACTGGATCGACGACGGCCGGCTCGTGGAGCGCCCGGACGGCACCCGCAACCCGCTGCAGACCGTGCCGCTGCTGGACTCGATCAACGCCAACCGGTTCGACGCGGTGTTCGGCGGCGGCCGCCGGGACGAAGAACGGGCGCGGGCCAAGGAGCGGATCATCAGCCTGCGCGACGGTTTCGGCCGGTGGGACCCGCGCAAGCAGCGCCCGGAGCTGTGGAACCTCTACAACGGCCGGCACGCCCCCGGCGAGCACGTCCGGGTGTTCCCCATCTCCAACTGGACCGAGCTGGACGTCTGGCGCTACATCCAGCGGGAGAACATCGAACTGCCCTCCATCTACTACAGCCACCAGCGCGAGGTGTTCCGCCGCGACGGGATGTGGCTGGCCGAGGGCCCGTGGGGCGGCCCGCGCGCCGGCGAGGCGCTCGAGCTGAGAACGGTGCGCTACCGCACGGTCGGAGACGGTTCCTGCACCGGCGCGGTGGAGTCCACCGCGACGACGCTGGACGAGGTGATCGCCGAGGTCACCGCCTCCCGGCTGACCGAGCGGGGAGCAACCCGCGCGGACGACCGGATGTCCGAGGCCGCCATGGAAGACCGCAAGCGGGAGGGCTACTTCTGATGCCGGACACCCCCAAGGACCTGCTGCGGTTCGCCACGGCGGGCAGCGTGGACGACGGCAAGTCGACCCTGGTCGGGCGGCTGCTCTACGACACCAAGTCGGTGCTCGCCGACCAGATCGAGGCCGTCCAGCGCGCCTCGGTGGACAAGGGGCTGTCCACCCCGGACCTGTCGCTGCTGGTGGACGGGCTGCGCGCGGAGCGTGAGCAGGGCATCACCATCGACGTGGCGTACCGCTACTTCGGCACCCCGAATCGCGAGTTCGTGCTGGCCGACACCCCCGGGCACGTGCAGTACACCCGCAACACGGTGACCGGCGCCTCGACGGCCGAGCTCGCGGTGCTGCTGGTGGATGCGCGGTACGGCGTGGTCGAGCAGACCCGCCGCCACGCCGCCGTGATCGCGCTGCTGCGGGTGCCGCAGCTGGTACTCGCGGTGAACAAGATCGACCTGGTCGGCTACGACGAGGCCGTGTTCACCGCGATCGCCAAGGACTTCAACGGGCTGACCACCGCGCTGGGCTACCCGGCCGACCGGGTGGTGACCATCCCGGTGTCCGCGCTGGTCGGCGACAACGTGGTGGAGACCTCGGCGAACACCCCGTGGTACTCCGGGCCGACGCTGCTCGAGCACCTGGAGTCGGTGCCGGTCGTCAGCCCCGACCTGGACGCGCCGCTGCGCATCCCGGTGCAGTACGTGATCCGCCCGCGCACCGCCGAGTACCCGGACTACCGCGGCTACGCGGGCCAGGTCGCGGCCGGCGTGGTGCGGCCCGGTCAGGAGGTGCTGGTGCTGCCGGAAGGGCTGCGCAGCACCGTCACGGCGGTGGAGACCGCAGACGGCCAGCTCACCGAGGCCGGCGCGGGGCGCAGCGTCACGGTGCTGCTCGCCGACGACCTGGACGTGGCGCGGGGCAGTGTCATCGTGGACGCGGCCCAGCCGCCGACGGTGACCGACCAGCTGGAGACCACGGTCTGCTGGCTGTCCGAGCAGCCGCTGCGCCCCGGTGCCCGGCTGCTGCTCAAGCACGGCACCCGGGTCACCCAGGCGATCATCGGCACGCTGCACGACCGGCTGGACACCGACACGCTCACGCTCAGCGTCCCGGAGCGGCTGGAGATCAACGACATCGGTCGGGTCAGCATCCGCACCGCCGACCCGCTGCCGGTGGACGACTACGCGGTGAGCAGGGCCACCGGAGCGTTCCTGCTGATCGACCCGGCGACCGGCAACACGTTGGCCGCCGGGCTGGTGGGCAGCCCGCTGGTGCCGCTGCCGAACAGCTGATGCCGCTCCTGTCGTCGCTGTCGTCGCTGTCGTCGCTGTCGGCGGCGGACACTGAGCCGGACGTTGGGCCGGACGTTGAGCCGGACGTTGAGCCGGACACTGTGCCCGACCCGGATCGGCCGGCGCTGGTTGCGGTCGCCCATGGCAGCCGCGACCCCCGGTCGGCCGCCACGATCTCCGCGCTCGTCGACCAGGTACGGGTACAGCGGCCCGATCTCGACGTCCGGCTCAGCTTCCTGGACCTGAGCACCCCGAGGCTGCCGGACGTGCTGGCCGCCGTCGCCGCCGACGGGTACCGGCGGGCGGTGGTGGTGCCGCTGCTGCTGGGCAACGCGTTCCATGCCAGGGTCGACCTGCCGGGCGCGGTGGCCGCCGCGGCCGCCCGGTACCCCGCATTGCGGCTCACCGTCGCCGACGTGCTCGGCGGCGACCCCCGGCTGGCGGCCGCCGCGCTGCGCCGCCTCGCCGAGGTCGCGGGTCCGCTGGACGCCCCCGACCTGGGTGTGGTGCTCGCGGCCACCGGCTCCTCGCACGCGAGCGCCAACGCCGCCGTCGACCGGCTCGCCTCCTCGTGGGCGGCCCGGCACCGCTGGAGCGGCTGTGTGGCCGCCTTCGCCACCGCACTGTCGCCCACCGTCCCCGAGGCGATCGAGCAGCTACGGGCGGCCGGTGCCGGGCGCATCGCGGTCGCCGGCTGGTTCCTCGCCCCCGGCTTGCTCCCCCGCCGGGTCGGCCGCGCCGCGCTGGCGGTCGACCCCCGGGCGCACGTCGCCGCGCCGCTCGGCCCGGACGCCGATGTCGCCGCCGTGGTCATCGACCGCTACCTCGCCGCCGCTCAGCGGGACTCGGGCGGCCAGACCGACTGCCAGGACCGGTCCAGGCTGGTCAGGGCGAGGACGTTGTCCGGCAGCGTGCCGTCCACCACCTGCGCCACCGTGGTCAGCTCGAGGATCGACCGCAGGCTGGCCCGGACCGCCACCCAGACGTCCTGCAGGTGACGGGCCGGCCCGTCGTAGGTGTGGCTCTCCGGGCGCTGGCCCCGGACGAGGGCGAGCGGACCGTCGGTCACCCGGATGACGTCGGCCAGGGAGATCGCGTAGGGCGGCCGGGCGAGGCGGTGGCCACCGTCGGGACCCCGGCGGCTCTCGATCATGCCGGCACGCCGCAGCTCGACCAGGATGCCGTCCAGGAACGTGCGCGGGATTCCCTGCGCCGAGGCGATCTCGTCGGCCTTGACGGCGCACAGCTCCGGAGCACTCGCCAGTACACACAGCGCCCGCAGCGCGTAGTCCGCTCTCGCCGAGATCTGCACGCCACCATCCTGACCTATCTGCCCTGATCAACGGCATGCCGGCTGCTTCACACTTTGTTGACTAAGCGGCTCAGGAATGTCAGCATCGGGGTGTGCTGACCCGCTTCGAGGCCGACCGGACGATCCGTCCGTTCCTGGTCCGGCGGCTGCACGTCGACCTGATGCGCATCCTCGCCGCATGCTGTCGGACGAGCGGCTGACCCCGGTTCGCCCCGCGCCGGCCCCTCCCGGCCGTTCGCAGTCATCGTCGTCGTCGTAAGGCAGGCACCCGATCGTGCACGTCAACCTCCCGCTGTCCGTCGCCGGACTACTGGTGGGCTTCCTGGTGGGCCTCACCGGCATGGGCGGCGGGGCGTTGTTGACGCCGCTGCTGGTGCTGTTCTTCCGGGTCGAGCCGCTGGCCGCGATCTCCAGTGACCTACTCACCTCGCTCGTGATGAAGCCCGTCGGCGGCGCCGTGCACCTGCGTCAGCGCACCGTGGACTGGCGGCTCGTCGGTTGGCTCACCGCGGGTTCGGTGCCCTCGGCGTTCGCCGGCGCCGTGCTCATCGGCGCGATCGGCCACCGCGCCGGCGTCCAGGACAACCTCAAACTGATCATCGGCGTCGCACTGTGCGCCTCGGTGGCGATGACGGTCGTGCGGCAGCTGCTCGACCGCCGCAACCGCCGCCGTGACGCGGCGGCCGGTCGCCCGGTCGACGTCGAGCAGCCGATAGTCGTCCGGCCGCTGCGCACGGTGGCGATCGGCGTGGTCGGCGGCTTCGCGGTCGGCATGACCTCGGTCGGCGCCGGCTCGGTGATCATCGCGCTGCTGCTGCTGGCCTACCCCACCCTGCGGCCGGCCAAGCTGGTCGGCACCGACATCGTGCAGGCGATCCCGCTGGTGGCCGCCGCGACACTCGGCCACCTGATCTTCGGCGACGTCCAGTTCGCCCTGACCGCCGCTCTGCTGCTCGGCGCGCTGCCCGGGGTCTACCTCGGCGCCCGGCTGTCCGCGCGGGGCCCGGCGGCCCTGATCCGGCCGGTGGTCGCGGGGGTGCTGCTCGCCTCCGCGCTGGCGCTGCTGAAGGTGAGCACGCCGGTGATCATCGCCGGGGCCGTGGTCGGCTTCGTCGTGCTGGTCCTGCTCGCACCCCGGCGCCGCGCCGCCGAGCCGACGACCCCGACCACGCCCGAGCTCGACCCCGTCCACTGACCGCCCCGGAATCCCCACCACGAGCTCGCAGGCGTTCGTTCCTGCCCCAGCGATAGAGATTGAGTAGATGAAGCGCAGCCTCCGTCCCCTGGCCCTCGTACTGATCGCGGCGGCCGCACTCACCGCCTGCTCCCGCGCCGACAGCGGGAGCTCCTCGGCGCCGGCGGCCACCAACCAGGGCCCGGCCACCGAACTGCGGCTGGGCTACTTCCCGAACATCACCCACGCCCCGGCACTGATCGGGCTGGACAAGGGCTTCTTCGCCAAGGAGCTGGGCAGCACCAAGCTGGTCACCCAGCAGTTCAACGCCGGCCCGCCCGAGGTCAGCGCGTTGCTCGGCGGCTCGCTGGACGCCGCGTTCATCGGCTCCAGCCCGGCGATCAACGCGTTCGACCAGTCCAAGGGCGCGGCCGTCCGGCTGGTCGCCGGTTCGACCTCGGGCGGCGCCCAGCTGGTGGTCAAGCCCGGGATCACCACGGCGGAGCAGCTCAAGGGCCAGACCATCGCCACCCCGCAGCTGGCCAACACCCAGGACGTCTCGCTGAAGAAGTGGCTCAAGGGCAAGAACCTGGCGATCGGCGCCGGCCCGGACGCGGTGACCGTGCAGAACCTGGCCAACCCCCGGACGCTCGACCTGTTCAAGTCCGGTCAGGTGGCCGGCGGCTGGCTGCCCGAGCCGTGGAGCTCCCAGCTGGTGGTCCAGGCCGGTGCGACCGTGCTGGTCGACGAGAAGACGCTGTGGCCGAACGGCCAGTTCCCGACCACCGTGCTGATCGTGCGGACCGAGTTCCTGGAGCAGCACCCGGACACGGTGGACGCGCTGCTGCGCGGCGAGCAGCAGGCCATCGACTTCGCCGCCGGCAACCCGGCCGACGCGAAGACCGTCACCAACGCCGCGATCAAGCGACTGACCGGCTCCACGCTCAACCAGGCCGTGCTGGACCGGGCGTTCTCCGAGCTCTCCTTCGGACTCGACCCGCTGGCCTCGACGTTCCCTCAGCTGGCCCAGGACAGCGTGACCGCGGGCGTAGCGCCCGCCGCGACCAACCTGAACGGCTTCCTGGACCTGACCGAGCTCAACAAGGTCCTGCAGACCAGCGGCAAGCCGACGGTGGACGCCGCCGGCCTCGACAAGGCTCAGAGGTGATCCGGGCATGACGGTGACCATCGGCCAGGCGGCCGGGCAGGTGTCGGCACCGCGCCACCCGTCCCGGGCGGACGAGCTCGCGGTGCGCCTCTCGGGTGTCGGCAAGACGTTCGGTACCGGCGCGGCGGCGGTCACCGCACTGCGCGACGTCTCCCTGGACCTGCGGCCGGGCGAGTTCGTCTGCCTGCTCGGCGCCTCCGGCTGTGGCAAGTCCACCCTGCTCAACCTGGTGGCCGGACTGGACCGGCCGACCACCGGCGAACTGACCCTGAACACCACCCGGCCGTCGTTCATGTTCCAGGAGCCGGCGCTGCTGCCCTGGCTGGATGCCGGGCGCAACGTCGAGCTGCCGCTGCAGCTCAACGGCGTGCCCCGCGGCGCCCGTCGGGAGCGGGCCCAGGAGCTGCTCGAGCTGGTCCGCCTGGGCGGGCAGGGCCGCAAGCGTCCGCACGAGCTGTCCGGTGGGATGCGCCAGCGGGTCGCGCTGGCCCGGGCGCTCGCCGCCACCACCAGCCCCGACGACGACAAGGCCGGCGGCCTGCTGCTGATGGACGAGCCGTTCGCCGCACTGGACGCGATCACCAGGGACGTGCTGCAGGGCGAGCTGCTGCGGGTCTGGCAGGCCACCGGCACGACCGTGCTGTTCGTCACCCACGACGTGCGGGAAGCGCTGCGGCTGGCCGAGCGGGTCGTGCTGCTGTCGTCCCGGCCGGGCACCGTGGCCGGCGAGTGGGACGTGGCGAACGCCGGCGGCGACCTGCACGAGGAGATCACCGCGAGCCTGCGAGAGGTCATCACCCGCCATGCCGCCTGACCTGACCGAGGTCGGCACGGCGCACCGCGAACCGCCTCGCCCGGACCCGGTGGACGACTCGGCCGCCGCCCTCGCCGGGCTGGACGCGCTCGACACCCCGACGGTGCAGCGGACCGCGTGGTGGCGCCGCGCGCTGGCCGTCTGGTTGCCCCCGCTGGTCGCGCTGGTGCTGTTCCTGGCCATCTGGCAGGGCCTGTGGGCGGCGGCGTTCTGGCCGGAGTTCAAGCTGCCGGCACCCATCGCGGTGTGGGACGAGTTCATGCTGGTGGTGCGCGACGGGTCGGTCTTCTCGATCCTGTGGACCTCGGTCAGCCGGGCGTTCCTCGGCTTCCTCATCGCCCTGGTGATCGCCACCCCGCTGGGGCTGCTGGTGGCCAAGGTGACGGTGGTGCGCGCCGCGATCGGGCCGCTGCTGTCCGGGCTGCAGAGCCTGCCGTCGGTGGCCTGGGTGCCGGCGGCCGTGCTCTGGTTCGGCCTCACCAACTCCACGATCTACTTCGTCGTGCTGCTCGGTTCCATCCCGTCCATCGCGAACGGCCTCGTCGCCGGTATCGACCAGATCCCGCCGATCCTGCCGAGGGTCGGCCAGGTACTCGGCGCCCGGGGCCTGAGCAGCGCCCGGCACATCCTGCTGCCGGCCGCGCTGCCCGGTTACCTGGCCGGCTGCAAGCAGGGCTGGGCGTTCTCCTGGCGCTCGCTGATGGCCGCCGAGATCATCGCGGCCGGACCGCTGCTGGGTATCGGGCTGGGTGCGTACCTCGAAGAGGGCAGCAACTTCAACAACATCTCGAAGGTGATCGCCGCGATCTTCCTGATCCTGATCGTGGGCATCGGGATCGAGCTGCTCATCTTCCGCCCGGTGGAGCGCCGCGTACTGCGCGCCCGCGGCCTGGCGATCGGCAAGTAACCACCCGGCGGCGTCAAACCCGGCCGGCACAGACCCCGTGCCGCCGACACAGACCTTGCAACCTCTGTGCCGGCCGCGGCAGGTCTGTGCGAGCCGCAAAAGCGCGCTACCGGGTGGCGTCGGCGGTGGCGTCTGCGGGGGGCAGTGGGCGTACCGCACCGGTGACCAGCAGGCCGATGATCAGTGCACCGAGTACGACGAACAGGGCGTGCAGGATGCCGGTGTGCTGGGCCAGGATGCCGATCAGCGGCGGGCCGGCGAGGAACGCGGTGTAGGCGATCGAGCTGACCACGCCGACCCGGGCCGCCGCCCGCGCCGGGTCGTCGGCCGCCGCGCTCATGCCGACCGGGAAGCCGAGCGAGGCGCCGAGCCCCCAGAGCAGGGCGCCGACCACGACCCAGGCGACCGAGCCGGTGAGGGTGACCAGGGACAGGCCGGCAAGGGCGAGCACCGCGGTGGCGCGCAACGCATTGACCCGGCCGACGCGTTCCAGCAGGGCGCCGCCGCTGAGCCGGCCGATGGTCATCGCGGTGACGAACGCACCGAAGCCGACGGCGCCGAGTACCTCGCTGGTGTGGTGGCCGTCGACCAGCGCGAGAGCGAGCCAGTCGTTGGCGCTGCCCTCGGTGAACGCGAAGGTGAGGGTGAGCACCCCGATCAGCAGGGTGCGTGGTTCCAGCCAGGTGCGCAGCCCGCCGGAGGAGGTCGGCCCGCCGCCGGGGCGGGAGACCTCGGCGACCGGCAGGAACGACCGCACGGCGAAGGACATGGTCAGCGGGGCGAGCAGGGCGGCGACGATCACCTGCACGGTCAGCGGCACGCCCAGGGCGGCCGAGGCGGCCCCGGCGGCACCACCGATCACCGTGCCGACGCTGAACGCCGCGTGCAGCCTCGGCATCAGGGTCTTCCCCCGGCGCCGCTCGACGTCCGCGCCCGCCACGTTCATCGCGACGTCCCAGTTGCTCATGCACATGCCGGTGACCACCAGGCCCACGGCGGCCGGCCAGACCGTGCGGGTGGCCAGCCCGGCGGCCAGCGCGAGCAGCCCGAGCCCGACGCCGAACGACCCGAACAGCACCACCCGGCCAGGGCCCAGCCGGTGCACCACCGGCCCGGACACGGGTAGCGCGAGGCACGCTCCCCCGGACAGGCAGAGCAGCAGCAACCCGAGCTGCGCGGTGGTCAGCGACAGGGTGTCCCGCGCGGACGGCGTCCGGGACAGCCAGGACGCGAAGCAGAGCCCGTTCAGCGCGAACGCCGCGGCCGCGGCGTTCCTGGCGCGGGCCAACGCATCGGTACGTGGGCCGTCCATCAGCTCGGTCACTGACTCCCTCTCGATCGTCGAATCAACGTCGAATCGATTCGATAGCTCGACCATACGTCCCGAGCCGCCGCGCCACAATGCGGTTTACCGCACTCCGCCGGACGTCGATCACCGACCCCGGCCCCGGCGGGCTACCGTCTGGACGTGCCAGCCAACACCCGACCGACGCTCGCCCTGGTGGCCGCGCGGGCCGGCGTGTCGCCGTCCACCGCGTCGCTCGCGTTCGCCGGCAGCCCCCGGGTGACCCCGCAGACCCGCCAGCGGGTACTCACCGCGGCGGGAGAGCTCGGCTACGCCGGGCCGGACCCGCTGGCCGCGTCACTGCGCCGGGGCCGCAGCGGCGTGGTCGGCACCTTCGTCGGCGAGCGGCTGCTCTACGCCTTCCGCGACCCGGTCGCGATCCAGCTGCTGGACGGCATCACCGAGGTGCTCGGTCCGCAGGGCGTCGGGCTGCTGCTGCTCGCCGGGGACACCAGCCGGCCGGGCCTGGACAAGCTCGCCCGGATCCCGCTGGACGCCGCGATCTTCGCCACCTGCGGGCTCGAGGACGACCCGGCGCTGCACCTGTTGCTGCAGCGCGGCGTGCCCCTGGTCGGCGTCGAGGGGCCGGTGGCGGAAGGCGTGGTGCTGATCGACATCGACGACCGGGGCGGCATCGCGGAACTGGGCCGCCACCTGTACGGACTCGGCCACCGCCGGGTCGCCACGGTCGCCATGCCGCTGCGCCTGGACGGCACCCGGGGGCTGGTCGACGATGTGCGGCGGTCGGTCGGGCACTACCGGGACGTTCGGCACCGGCTGGAGGGTGTGTTCGACGTGTTCGGGCCGGTCCCGGCGATGGAGACCGCCAGCAACGCGGTGGACGAGGGCGAGCGGGCCGGCCGCGCGCTGCTGGACGTACCGGCCCAGCGGCGCCCCACCGCCGTGCTGGCACAGAGCGACGTACTCGCCGCCGGCGTACTGCGCGCGGCCGCCGCGCTCGACCTACGGGTGCCGGAGGACGTCAGCGTGGCCGGCTTCGACGGTGCCGATCTGCCCTGGCTGCTCCCGACCGTGCTCAGCACCGTGGTGCAGCCCACCGACGAGAAGGGCCGGATGGCGGCGCGCGCGGTGGTCGAACTGCTCGACGGCAACGTCCCCCCGGACGTGGACCTGCCGGTATCGGTGCGTCTCGGCACGACCACCGGGCCGCCACCGGATACGGTCCGGAGATGACCGACGAACTCGTCCACCTGGAGATCGACGCGGGGATCGCCACGATCACCCTGGACTCGCCAGCCAACCGCAACGCGCTGTCCACCCAGCTGCGCCGCGAGCTTCGGGCGCACCTGGGCACCGCGATCGAGTCGGACCTGGCCAGGGTCATCGTGCTCACCCACACCGGCACGGTGTTCTGCGCCGGCATGGACCTCAAGGAGTCGCGCGGCGCCAGCGCCTCGGAGCAGGGCGTCACCGACTTCCCGGACATGCTGCAACGGATCTGGAACTCGCCGACCCCGGTGATCGCCAAGCTGGCCGGCCCGGCGCGGGCCGGCGGGGTGGGCCTGGTGGCCGCGTGCGATCTCGCGGTGGCCGCCGAACCGG
This sequence comes from Pseudonocardia sp., assembly GCA_036009565.1. Classification (GTDB taxonomy): domain Bacteria; phylum Actinomycetota; class Actinomycetes; order Mycobacteriales; family Pseudonocardiaceae; genus Pseudonocardia. Next base: position 43,765 of record DASYLM010000070.1, read on the forward strand.
TCACGTTCGCGTTCACCGAGGTGCGCATCGGGGTGGTGCCGGCGGTGATCTCGGTGCCGCTGGTCCCCCGGGTCCAACCGGCCGCGCTGTACCAGCTGTTCCTCACCGGCGAGTCGTTCGACGCCCGCCGGGCCGCCGAGATCGGCCTGATCACCAGCGCGGTGCCGGCCGACGCGGTGGACGCCGAGGTGCAGCGCTTCGCGGACATGCTGCGCCTCGGCGCGCCCGGGGCACTGGCGGCCACCAAGGAGCTGCTGCGCGGCCCGGCGAGCGCCACCATGACCGACGACCTGGCCACCATGACGACGCTGTCCGCCGCCCGGTTCGCCTCCGAGGAGGGCCAGGAGGGCATCCGCGCCTTCGTCGAGAAGCGCAAGCCGTCCTGGGCGGTCTAGTGTCCTGAGCATCACACCCGCTAGTCCGGAATCGTGTCCAGGTGGCGTTCCAGGGCGTCCAGGTGGGTGGCCCAGAGCTGGCGGTACGGCGCCAGCCACGCGTCGATCTCCGCGAGCGGCTCGGGCCGCAGCTCGTACCAGCGCCGCTGCGCCTCCGGGCGGACCTGGACCAGGCCGGCCTCGCGCAGCACGCGCAGGTGTTTGGAGGTGCCCGGCTGGGTCAGCCCGAGCTCCTGGGTGAGCTCGCCGACCAGCCGGGGACCGCCCCGCAGCAGGTCCAGGATCCGCCGCCGGGTGGGCTCGGCGAGCACTTCGAACGTGGACACGCCCAGAACATACCTGAAGGCGCATATAGCCGCCGCAGAATGTACCCCTCAGCGGTGCAGCAGCTCCAGGGCCGCCTTCTCGATGTCGCGCTCGGACAGCAGCACGTGGTCCGCCGCCGGGCCGAGCGGGATGAAGCTGTCCGCGCTGCTCACCCTGGCCAGCTCACCGGCGAACCGGGCGTCGACGAGACCGGCCAGCACCGGCTCGGCCACCCCGCCGGACTCCCTGGTCTCGTCCACCACCAGCACCCGCCCGGTCGCGTTGGCCTCGCGGAGCACGTCGGCCATCGGCAGCGGGGCCAGCCAGCGCAGGTCCAGCACCCGGGCGCCGATGCCCCGCGCGGCCAACCGGCGCGCCACCCGCAGGCTCATCCGCAAGCCGTTGGCGAAGCTCACCAGAGTCAGGTCGGTGCCGTCGCCGTAGGTCCGCGCGCTGCCCAGCGGGACGTGCCCGTCGGCGGGCGCCGGGTAGTCGGCGAGCCAGCCGCCGTCGTCGGGTTCGTGCAGGTCGCGGGTGTGGTACAGCGCGATCGGCTCGAGGAACACGCAGACCCGGCCGTCCGTGCGGGCCGCCGAGGCACAGCTGGTCAGCATCGCGGCGGCGTCGTCCGGACGCCCCGGCGCGGCCACCACCAGCCCGGGGATGTCCCGCAGCGCGGCCACCCCGTTGTCGTTGTGGAAGTGCCCGCCGAAGCCCTTCTGGTAGGCCAGACCGGCGATCCGCACGATCATCGGGTTGCGGTACTGCCCCTGGGAGAAGAACCGCAGCGTGGCGGCCTCGCCGCGCAGCTGGTCCATCGCGTTGTGCAGGTACGCGAGGTACTGGATCTCCACGATGGGCAGGAACCCGGCCAGCGACATGCCCAACCCGGTACCCAGGATGCTCTGCTCGTCGAGCAGCGAGTCGAACACCCGGGCGCCGCCGAACCGCTTGCGCAGCCCCCTGGTGACCCCGTAGACACCGCCCTTGACCGCGACGTCCTCCCCGAACACCACCGCCGCGCCGTCCCGGGCGAGCACCTCGGCCAGCCCGTGGTTGATCGCCTGCGCCAGGGTCAGCCGACCGGCCCGCTCCGGTAGCTGGCCGCCCCGGTCGACGCCGAACGCCCGCCGCCGGGTCTCCGGGTCGGCGATCCCGGCGGCGTCGGCGGCAACCCGGTCCGGGCTCGACGGGGCCAGCGGGGCGATCACCTCACCGGCCGAGCCCAGCCGCCGCCGCCCGACCGCGTCCTCGGCGATCCGTGACACCTCGTCCCGCGTGCGCTCGTAGCGCCGCAGCGCCTCCTCGGGGCTCAGCACGCCGGCGTCCACCAGCAGTCGCGCGGTCCGCACCACCGGGTCGCGGGGATAGTCGGCGGTGATCTCGCCGGCGCCCCGGTAGGCCAGCTCCACGTCGGACCCGGCATGGCCCATCAGCCGCACCGTGCGCAGCCGCAGGAACACCGGCGCGCGCCGGGTCCGCACCCAGCTCACCGCCTCCTCGGCCGCCGCCAGGGACGCGCCCAGGTCCGAGCCGTCCGCCTCGAGGTAGCGCAGCCCGGGCCGGTCCCGGTAGGCCGCCTCGATCCAGCCGTCCGGGGTGCGCACGCTGATCCCGATGCCGTTGTCCTCGCAGACCAGCAACAGCGGCAGCGGCAGACCCCGGTGGCGCAGCTGCAGCGCGGTGTTGACCGCGCCGACCGCCGTGGAGTGGTTCGCCGAGGCGTCACCGAAGCTGCACACCACCACCGAGTCGGCGGGCCATCCGGTCCGCGGCGCCCCGCCCACCCCGAGCTTGGCGGCGCGCTCCAGGCCGAACGCGAGGCCGACCGCGCGGGGCAGGTGCGAGGCGATCGTGGAGGTCTGCGGGATGATCGCCAGCGCCTTGTTGCCGAACACCTTGTGCCGGCCGCCGGAGATCGGCTCGTCGACCGCGCCGGTGATGCCGTACAGCACGTCCCGCAGCGGCGACTGGCCCGGTACCTGGGCCGCCCGCCGCAGGTAGAACGCCCCGGAGCGGTAGTGCAACAGCGCCGGGTCGGTGGGCCGCAGTGCGTCCGCCACCGCCGCGTTGCCCTCGTGCCCGGACGAGCCGATGCTGTAGAAACCGTCGCCGCGCGAGCCCAGCGCGCGGGCGGCCAGGTCGAGGTGCCGGCTGCCCAGCTGGGCGTCGAACAGCGCCAGCGCGCGCTCGCCGGTCAGCCCGGCGGGCAAGCACCGGGCGGCCGCCGGTGCCAGGACGGCGGCGGCGAAGTACTCGTCAATCGGCTCGCTCATCAGTACGCAGCCTTGTCGACGCGGCCGCCCGCGCCAAGAGCCGCCACCCCCTCGGTCCGTCCCCCTGAGCGCCAGCGCACCTTCGCCTGATCCCGTGAGCCCAGCAGACCCGCATCAGTCCCAGCGGAACTCGGCGCAGGCTTGTTCCAGGCAGTCCAGTGCGAGCGGCAGCATCGGGTTGGTGTTGTTCGGCCGGTACAGCACCAGCACCTGCCGGAACGGGCGGCTGCCGGCCAGGGCCACGGTCCGCACGCCGCCGTCCGGCCAGGCCAGCGCGGGCAGCATGGCCACCCCGAGCTCCCTGGCCACCAGCTCGCGGATCACCCCGTAGTCGTTGCTGCGGAACACGATGCGCGGCGCGAACCCGGCGTCGGCGGCCAGCCTGGCCAACGAGCGGGCGCCGGCGGTGTCCGCCCTGGTACAGATCCAGGTCTCGGTGGCCGCCTCGGCGAGATCGACCTCGGCCCGCCCGGCGAACCGGTGCCCGGGCGGCACGGCCAGCGCGAACGGCTCGGTGAGCAGTTCGGCCCGGTGCAGCTCGACCGGCCAGTCGCGGCGGTCCCGGTCGTAGTCGAACACCACGGCGGCGTCCAGCGTGCCCTCCAGCACGCCGTCGAGCACCTCGTCCGGCTCGCCCTCGTCCAGCTGCACCTCCGCGTTCGGCCGCCGGGCCACCACGGCGGCCAGCGCTGCCGGCACGATCCGGGCGTTCGCGGTCGCGAAGCTGGCCAGCCGCAGGGTGCCCGCCTCGCCCCGGACCATGGCCGCCGCCTCGCGTTCCAGGGTGCTCAGCGCGCCGAGTGCCGCCCCGCTGCGCTCGGCGAGCTGCTCGGCCACCGCGGTGGGGCGCACGCTGCGCGCGGACCGCTCGAACAGCGCCGCGCCGACCGAGCGCTCCAGCTGGAACATCTGCTGCGACACCGCCGACGAGGTGTACCCGAGCTCCCTGGCCGCCTCGGCGAACGACCGGGTGCGCACGCAGGCCCGCAGTGTGCGCAGGTGGATCGGGTTGAGCACCCGGTGATCGTAAGGCTGTGAGTGGTATTGGTCGCCATAGCGACCAATACCACTCACAGGCTCACTTTGGTAGGCGGCCGCGCAGGCGCATCGCGGTGCGGACCCGCTCGGTGGCGATGTGCAGTGCGGCCTCGTGCGTGGTCACCCCGGTCGACTCGGCGTGCGCCAGCACCGTGTCGGTGTTCTGCCGCAGCCGGCTGGAGACCGCCTCGAAGATCGCCGCCGGGTCGGGGCGGAACGCCGAGTACCGGGCGTCCATCGCGAACGCGGCGGCGACCACGCCACCCGCATTGGCGATGAAGTCCGGCACCACGGTCACGCCGCGCCGGGCCAGTACGGTGCGCGCCTCCGGAGTGGTCGGCAGGTTCGCGCCCTCCACCACGAGCGACGCCCGGATCCGGGCCGCCACCGCCGCGTCGATCACGTCCTGGATGGCGGCCGGGATCAGCACGTCGCAGTCGAGCACCAGCTCCTCGCCCGCGGCCAGCCGCTCGCCGGGCGCCACGCCGAGTACGCAGTCGTCACCGCGCTCGGCCCGCAACGCCAGCCAGTGCGCGACGTCCAGCCCGCCCGGGTCGTGCACGCCGCCCCGGGACGTGGACAGCGCCACCACCGTCGCGCCCATCTCGTCCAGCCGGCGCGCGGCGGCCACCCCGACCGCCCCGAACCCCTGGAACGCCACCCGCGCACCCTTCACCGACCGGCCGGCCCTGCGCAGCGCCGCGTCCACCGACTCGGCCACCCCGTAGCCGGTCACCCCGAGCTCGTCGTAGGGCACCCCGCCGAGCTCCTCGGGCACCCCGACCGCCGCGCCGCGGTCACCGAGCTCGTCCTGGATGATCGCCGCGTCGTGCTCGGTCATGCCCATGTCCAGCCCGGCCACGTAGGACGCCGGGATCTGGTCGGCGAGCCTTCGCACGTACGCCCGCAGCACCCGTTCCTTGTCCGGGCTGGCCGGGTCGAACCGGATGCCGGCCTTCGCGCCGCCGTGGAACAGGTCGACCGCCGCCCACTTCCAGGTCATCACCCTGGCCAGCCGGGCGATCTCCGCCACGGTGACGGACGGGCTCATCCGGGTGCCGCCCTTGCCCATGCCGCGCGCGGTGTTGTCGATCACCAGCACGCCGCGCATCCCGGTCCGTGAGTCGGAGACGCAGACGATCTTCTCCGGGCCCCACTCGTCCACGCTCGCCAACAGGTCGGCCGTCATATCGCCCATCCAGGATTCGGTAGTGAGGGATATTCATGAGTTCGACGTCGAGGCCAGGCCGGAGGTCCGTCCGAGCGTCGGACCCGCGCATACCCGGGGTGACCCGGGCAGAGAACCGCTGCGGGCACGGCCGAAGGCCGTCGGATGAACAGCCCGAACATCAAGGGAAACACCAGTGACAGGTCAGACGAAGTTCAGCTCGGGCCGCGACGCCTGGCCGGCGAACCGCCGCACG
>DASYLM010000071.1:0-6325 GCA_036009565.1 Pseudonocardia sp.
GAACACGATCTCGGGCAGCGGGTCCTGGCGCAACAGCCAGTCGACCCCCTCCGCCGAGGCCACCACACCCTGCCTACGCGCCCGGGCCAGCCCCTCGGACTCCACCACCCCGACCATGTACCCGACCTCGATCGCGGAACTGCCCCGCAGCTTCGCCAGCAGATCCGTGCCGATGTTGCCCGGTCCGACGATCGCGGCCGTCACCCTCTTCGGTGCCATGTGCACCAGGGTCACACCGCACGACTCGACCGGGCCAGACCTGCGTTCCGGTGAACGGAACGGCGTGCGCGATGATGAGCGGGTGGTCGACACGTCGGGGCTGCCGCCCAACTCGGTGCTGGGCCGGGCATTCACGCTGCTCACCGCGTTCCGCGTGGGGGACGCCGAGCTGACCCTGGCCGAGCTGTGCCGGCGCACCGGGCTGCCCAAGGCCACCGCACACCGGCTGCTCGCCGAGCTGGCCGACTGGGACGTCGTCGAGCGGACGCCCACCGGGCTGCGGCTGGGCATGCGGCTGTTCGAGCTCGGCCAGTTGGCGCCGCACCAGCGCGGCCTGCGGGAAGCCGCCGCGCCGTTCCTCGCCGACCTGTTCGAGGCCACCCACGAGACCGTGCACCTGGCCATTCTGGACGGCGGTAGTCCACCAGAGGTCGTCTACCTGCAGAAACTCGACGCGACCTCGGGGCCGAAGGTGCTGTCCCGGATCGGTGGCCGGATGCCGGCGCACTGCACCGGGGTGGGCAAGGCGATGCTGGCGTTCTCACCGAGGCCGGTGCTGGAGCAGGTGCTCGCGGCCGGGCTCACCCGGCGCACGCCGCGGACGGTGATCGCGCCCGGACTGCTGGACCGCGAACTGGCGGCCATCCGCGAGCGCGGGGTCGCCGAGGAACACGAGGAGTCCACCGTCGGGATCGCCTGCGTGGCCGCCCCGGTGCTGGACGCCGGCGGGCGGGCACTCGCCGCGATCTCCATCACCGGCTGGGCGAACCGGATGGACACGCGACGGTTCGCCTCGGCGGTGCGCACCGCCGCACTCGGACTGTCCCGCACGCTGCGCGCCAGCCGCTGACCACAGTCCGCGCGACGCTGCGCGCCAGCCGCTGACCACAGTCCGCGCGAGTCTGCGCGCCAGCCGCTGATCACCCTCCTGTCGGATCGCACAAACACCCCGCTCGGGCAGCGGCTCCGGTTCGTGGGTCCGGTCAGTTCCGCCGCGGTGCACGCGGACTGCATGGTATGGCCCAGGTCACTCCGGAATCCCTGGTCGCGCGGCATTGTCGGGCGCGGTCGCACCAGTGCACCGGAGTGGGCAGGGCGGCGCAGTCGGCGTCGTCCCCGTCCCTGAGGTGTCCCATGATCATCGGCAAACCCACGCCGAAACCCGCGACGAAGCGGGTCCACCCGGTCGACGAACTACTCCCGGTCGGCAAGCTCGCCGTCTACGGCTTCCAGCACGTTCTGGCGTTCTACGCCGGCGCCGTGGTGGTGCCGATCCTGCTCGCCGGCGCCATCGGGCTGAACGAGCGGGAGCTCATCCACCTGATCAACGCCGACCTGTTCACCTGCGGCATCGCCTCGATCATCCAGTCCATCGGGTTCTGGAAGGTCGGCGTGCGGCTGCCGCTGCTGCAGGGCGTCACGTTCACCGCGGTATCGCCGATGATCGCCATCGGGCTCGCGGCCGGCGGGGGTACCCAGGGGCTGCTGGTGATCTACGGCTCGGTGATCGTGGCCGGTCTGGTCACGCTCCTGGCGGCACCGTTCTTCAGTCGGCTGATCCGGTTCTTCCCGCCGGTGGTGACCGGCTCGGTGATTCTGATCATCGGGCTGGCGCTGGTGCCGGCCGCGGCGGCCGACGCGGTGGGCGGTGCGGCGCACGCCGACCCGACCAACGGGCGCAACCTGGCCTACGCGCTCGGCACGCTGGGACTGATCGTGGTCATCCAGCGGGTCTTCAAGGGCTTCATGGCCACCGTCGCGGTGCTGGTCGGGCTGGTCGTGGGCACCCTGGTGGCCTGGGCCCTGGGTGATGTGAGCTTCGGCTCGGTCGGCTCGTCACCGTGGTTCGGGGTGACCACGCCGTTCTTCTTCGGGATGCCGAAGTTCACCGTGGCGGCCATCATCTCGATGGTCGTGGTCATGCTGATCACCGCGGTGGAGACGACCGGGGACGTGTTCGCCACCGGTGAGATCGTCGATCGGCGGATCACCCGTACGGACATCGCCAGGGCGCTGCGCGCGGACGGGCTGGCCACCGTGATCGGCGGGGTGCTGAACTCGTTCCCGTACACCTGCTTCGCGGAGAACGTCGGACTGGTCCGGCTGACCAGGGTGACCAGCCGGTACGTGGTTGCCGCCGCCGGCGTTTTCATGATCTTGATCGGCCTGGTGCCGAAGGCGGGCGCGATCGTGGCCGGCATCCCGTCGCCGGTGCTGGGCGGTGCCGCGCTGGCCATGTTCGCCACCGTCGCGGTGGTCGGCGTGCAGACGCTGTCCCGGGTGGACTTCCACGACCACCGCAACGTGGTGATCGTCGCGTCCAGCGTGGGCCTCGCGCTGCTGGTCACCGCGCAGCCCGAACTGGCCAAAGCGGTACCCGGCTGGGCCGAGGTCATCTTCGGTTCGGGTATTACTCTCGGAAGCTTGACCGCGATCCTGCTCAACGTCGTGTTCCACCACATCGGCAAGGTCTACGGTCCTGCCTGGACGGGTCGAGCCGGCACGCCCGGGGCCGGCTCGGTGCGCCTCGACCAGGTCGGCCGGATGAGCCGCGAGGAGTTCGTGGGCACCTTCGGCAGGCTGTTCCAGGGCCCCACGTGGGTGGTCGAGCGGGCCTACGACCGCCGCCCGTTCGCCGACACCGCCCAGCTGCGCGCGGCGTTCCAGGAGGCGCTGTTCTCCGGTACGCGCGACGAGCAGCTGGACCTGATGGCGTTCTACCCCGACCTCGGCGCCGACCGGGTGGCCGACGGCGAGGCCGGCGAGGACTCCACCAGGGACCAGTCCAGCGCCGGCCTGACCCGGCTGACCGAGGACGAGGGAGCCGAGTTCGGCAACCTCACCGCTGCCTACCGGGACCGGTTCGGCATCCCGCTCATCGTCTGTGTGCGGGACGCGGAGAAGCGCGAGGCGATCCTGCGCGACGGCTGGCAGCGGCTGACCAACTCCCCGGCGCAGGAGCACGCCGCCGCCCTGATCGAGGTCGCCAAGATCGCCAACCGCCGGTTCCACGACCAGGTGGTGGTGGAGGCGGGGTCAATGCAGTGCATCCCTATCCACAGTGCCCGCACGCGGGCCTTCGGCCAGGAGAGTTCGTGAGTCTGGATTCCTTCAACGCGCTGCCCGAGGCGGCCGCGCACCAGCGGTTACTGGACTGCTGTGCGGCACCCCGGTGGGCCGGCGAGGTCGCGGCCGGCCGGCCGTACCGCTCCGTCGAGGCGCTGCACGCGGCCGCCCGGGACGCGCTGACCGATGCCGACGTGACCGCCGGGCTCGCCGGGCATCCCCGGATCGGTGACCGGAGCGGCGACGAGCGTTCCCGGCGCGAGCAGCGCGGGGTGGCCGGTGCGGACGCCGACGTACTGGCCGGGCTGGCCGAGGGAAACCGGGTCTACGAGCAGCGCTTCGGGCACGTCTACCTGGTGTGCGCGAGCGGGCGAGGCGCCGAGGAGCTGCTCGCGGTGCTGCGCGGGCGGCTGGACAACGACCCGGTCACCGAGCGGGCGGTGGTGCGCGCCGAGCTGGCCGCGATCAACCAGCTCCGGCTGGACCAGCTGCTCGGCGAGCCACACCTGAGCGGGAGCCCGCGATGAGTCTGTCCACCCACGTGCTCGACGCGGCGCTGGGCCGCCCGGCCGAGGGCGTCGCGGTCCGGCTGGAGCGCGGCGGCGCGTGCCTCGCGGAGGCCAGCACCGACGCCGACGGCCGCGTCAAGGAGCTCGCCGCCGAGCTGCCGGCCGGCGACTACCGGATCACCTTCGGTACCGGCGGCTACTTCGCCGCCACCGACCAGCGGGGGTTCTACCCGGAGGTGGTCGTGAGCTTCACCGTCACCGATGCGGCACGGCACCACCACGTGCCGCTGCTGCTGTCCCCGTTCGCCTACTCGACGTATCTCGGGAGCTGAGATGAGCTCGAACCCCCGCATCGTGCTGACCGACAACCAGTACGGCAAGGCGGAGAACCGCGTCGTGCGGATCTACCGCGACACCGACCGCCACGAGATCCGCGACGTCACGGTGTCCACCGCGCTGCGCGGTGACTTCGCCGACGCCCACCTCCACGGTGACCAGTCGAAGGTGCTGCCCACCGACACCCAGAAGAACACCTGCTACGCCTTCGCCAAGGAGAAGGGGCTGCGTGAGATCGAGGAGTACGCGCTCACCCTGGGCCGGCACTTCGTCGACGACGTGGCGCCGGTGCGCGGTGCCCGGATCGAGGTGCAGGAGTACAGCTGGCAGCGCGTCCAGGTGGCCGGGCAGGACCACGACCACACCTGGGTGCGCAACGGCTCGGAGGTGCGCACCACGGTGGTCACCGTGGAGGGCGAGCAGGCCTGGGTGGTGTCCGGGCTGCGTGACCTCGTGCTGCTCAAGTCCACCGGCTCGGAGTTCGCCGGCTTCCTGACCGACGGCTACACCACGCTGGCCGAGACGCACGACCGGATCATGTCCACCTCGCTGGTGGCCAGGTGGCGCTACGCGGGCACCGGCGGGTTTGCCGGCACGGACTGGGACAAGACCTGGGCCGACGTGCGCCGGATCCTGCTCGAGAAGTTCGCCACCGTGCACTCGCTCGCCCTGCAGCAGACGCTGTGGGAGATGGGCAGCGCGGTGCTCGAGGCGCACCCGGAGATCGCCGAGATCAAGCTGTCGGCGCCGAACCGGCACCACTTCGTGGTCGACCTCGAGCCGTTCGGGCTGGCGAACAACAACGAGGTGTTCTACGCGGCGGACCGGCCGTACGGGCTGATCGAGTGCGCGTTGACCAGGGAGGACGCGCCCGAGCCCGGCCTGGCGTGGGCCTCCGTGCCCGGCTTCGCGTGAGTGCCCGGGTGACTGGCACAGAGCCCGACATAGAGATCCACGCGCTCTGGCTGGCCGAGGCGGTCGGGCTCGCCGAGCGCAATGTCGCCAAGGGTGGCGGGCCGTTCGGTGCGCTGGTGGTGGTCGACGACCGGCTGGTCAGCCGGGGCGTGAACCGGGTGACCGGGGACCTGGACCCCACCGCGCATGCCGAGGTCGTGGCGATCCGGTCGGCCTGCCGGGAGTTGACCGACTTCCAGCTGACCGGGGCGACCCTCTACAGCTCCTGCGAGCCGTGCCCGATGTGCCTGTTCGCGGCGCTGTGGGCCCGGGTGGACCGGGTGGTGTACGCGGCCGACCGGCACGACGCGGCCCGGGGCGGGTTCGACGACCGGGCCTTCTACGAGCTGCTCGAGCGGGACCGGGAGGACTGGTCGACGCCGGTGCAGGCGCTCGAGCTGCAGGGCCGGACCGCGCCGTTCGAGGCCTGGCTGGCCACCGACTCCAAGGTCGAGTACTGACCGGGCAGTTGCGTGCGCTAGCCCGGCAGCCGCAGCTCGTCCGCGCCGAGCGGGGCGAAGAAGGCGTCCACGTCGGCCGCCCGGACGTCCGCCAGCCGGGCCGGTGACCAGCGCGGGGTGTGCGTGCGGTCGACGACCCGGGCGGTGATGCCCTCGACCAGGTCCGGGTGCTCCAGGAAGCGGCGCACCATCCGGTAGTCACGTACCAGGCACGGGGCCAGGCCGGGGTCCTCGGCGGCGGCCCGCAGCGCGCGCAGGGTTACCGCGACGGCGGTGGGGGACACGCTGTCCAGCCGCCGCGCCGCGGCCTGTGCCGCCGGTTCCGGGTGCGCGGCGAGCCGTTCGAGGATCGCGGCGGGGTCGTCGCCGGCGTAGCACTCGTCGATCCAGCCGCGGCCGGCCGCCAGCTCACCGGGCGGCGGCTCACCCGACGAGCGCAGCTCCGCCAGGCCGCCGCGCTGCAGCGTCTGGAACACCCCGGCGACCTGGTCCGGGCTCAGGTACACATCGGCCAGCCCGCAGAGCAGCGCGTCCGCCGGTCCGAGGTGCATCGAGGTCAGTGCCACGTGGGTGCCCAGCTCGCCGGGGGCCTTGGCGAGCAGGTCGGCGGAGCCGCAGTCCGGCGCGAGTCCGATGAGCACCTCCGGCATCGCCACCTTGGACCGCTCGGTGACCACCCGGACGTCGGCCCGCCCGGCCAGGCCGACCCCGCCGCCCATCACCACGCCGTCCATCAGCGCCACCACCGGCCGGGGGAAGGTGGCCATCAGCAGGTCCAGC
>DASYLM010000072.1:0-7332 GCA_036009565.1 Pseudonocardia sp.
CGTCGTCGGCAACGGGATGGTCGGCCACCGGCTGGTGCAGGCGGTGCGCGATCGGGACGCCGGCGGGGACTGGCGGATCGTGGTGCTCGCCGAGGAGCCGCGTCCGGCCTACGACCGCGTCGGCCTCTCGTCCTACGTGGACACCTGGGATGCGCGCGAGCTCGAGCTGGACGGCGCCGACTACGGGGCCGATCCGCTGGTCGAGCTGCGGCTCGGCGATCCGGTGGTCTCGGTGGACCGCGCCGCGCGGACCGTGACCACCCGCGCCGGATTCGTCGCGGGCTACGACCGGCTGGTGCTGGCCACCGGCTCCTTTCCCTTCGTACCACCGGTTCCCGGGCGGGAGTTCGCGGGGTGCCATGTGTACCGGACGATCGAGGACCTGGACGCGATCCGGGCCTCGGCCGCCGCGCGGAACCGCGGTGGGCGCCGGGCGGCGATGGTGGTCGGCGGCGGCCTGCTCGGGCTGGAGGCGGCGAAGGCGTTGCGGGACATGGGACTCTCGCCCCATGTGGTGGAGCTCGGACCGTGGCTGATGCCGCTGCAGGTGGACGAGGGCGGCGGCGGGTTGTTGCGCAGGCTGATCGAGAACCTGGACGTGACCGTGCACGCCGGAACCTCCACCGAGGTGATCGAACGGGACGGTGAGCGGCTGCTGGCCCGGCTGTCCAACGGAACCGAGCTGGACGTCGATCTCGTGGTGTTCTCCGCGGGAGTCCGGCCGCGCGACGAGCTGGCCCGCGCGGCCGGGCTGGAGCTCGGTGCCCGGGGCGGCGTCGCCGTGGATTCCGGCTGCCGCACAAGCGATCCGGACATCTTCGCGATTGGTGAGTGTGCCTGCCTGGACGGCCGGGTGTACGGGCTGGTGGCGCCCGGCTACGCGATGGCCGAGGTGCTGGCCGACCGGCTGCTCGGTGGCGCGGCGACCTTCCCGGGCGCGGACATGTCGACCAAGCTCAAGCTGCTCGGCGTCGACGTGGCCAGCTTCGGTGACGCCCACGCGCGAACCGAGGGCGCGCTGGAGGTCGTGATCAACGACGCGGTCTCCGGCGCCTACCGCAAGCTGGTGGTGTCGGACGACGCCCGGACACTGCTCGGCGGCGTGCTGGTCGGCGATGCCAGCGCCTACTCGATGCTGCGCCCGCTGGTCGGCCGCCGGCTGCCGGCCGACCCGGCCAGCCTGATCGTCCCGGCGGGGGAGGGCATCGGGGTCGGGGCGCTTCCCGCCGACGCGCAGGTGTGCTCGTGCCACGCGGTGGCCAAGGGCAGTGTCGACGCCGCGATCGCCGGCGGCGCCGCGGATGTGCCGGCGCTCAAGGAATGCACGAAGGCCGGTACCGGCTGCGGGTCCTGCGTTCCCATGCTCAAGCAGTTGCTCTCGGCGGCCGGCGTCGTGCAGTCCAGGGCGTTGTGCGAGCACTTCGGACAGTCGAGGGCCGAGCTGTTCGAGATCGTGTCGTCGACCGGCATCCGCACGTTCAGCGAGCTGATCACGCGCTACGGCACGGGCCGCGGCTGTGACCTCTGCAAGCCGGCGGTCGCGTCCATCCTCGCATCGCTGGGCACCGGCCACGTGCTGGACGGCGAACAGGCCTCGTTGCAGGACACCAACGATCATTTCCTGGCCAACCTGCAGCGCAACGGGACGTACTCGGTGATCCCGCGGATCCCCGGCGGGGAGATCACCCCGGAGAAGCTGCTGGCGATCGCGGAGGTGGCGCGGGACTTCGCGCTCTACACGAAGATCACCGGCGGGCAGCGGATCGACATGTTCGGCGCCCGGGTGGAGCAGCTGCCGGCGATCTGGCGGCGGCTGGTGGACGCCGGCTTCGAGTCCGGGCACGCCTACGGCAAGGCGCTGCGCACGGTCAAGTCCTGCGTGGGCACCGACTGGTGCCGCTACGGCGTGCAGGACTCGGTCGGCCTGGCCATCGCGCTCGAGCTGCGCTACCGGGGCCTGCGCAGCCCGCACAAGCTCAAGTCCGGGGTGTCCGGCTGCGCCCGGGAGTGCGCGGAGGCCCGGAGCAAGGACTTCGGCGTGATCGCCACCGAGACCGGCTGGAACCTCTACGTCGGCGGCAACGGCGGCTTCACCCCCCGGCACGCCGAGCTGCTGGCCACCGACCTCGACACCGACACGCTCATCCGCACGATCGACCGGTTCCTGATGTTCTACATCCGCACCGCCGACCGGCTGCAGCGCACCGCGCCGTGGATGGAGGCCATGGAGGGCGGCCTGGACCACCTGCGCGAGGTGATCATGGACGACTCGCTGGGCATCTGTGCCGAGCTGGACGCGGCAATGGCGGCGCACGTGGCCGGCTACGCGGACGAGTGGCGCGGCGTGCTGCAGGACCCGGCGAAGCTGGCCAGGTTCACCTCGTTCGTGAACGCGCCGGACACCCCCGACCCGAGCATCGAGTTCGTGGACCGACGCGGCCAGCGGGTCCCGGTCGGGTACGACCGGGGCAGCCAGCCGGTGCTCATCGCCGGACCCAAGCTGGAGGTGGCGCGGTGAGCCGGGCGCTGGTGACGGAGTTGACCACATGGCAGGCGGTGTGCCGGCTGGACCAGCTGCAGCCCGGCCGGGGGGTGGCCGCGCTGCTCGGCGACCGCCAGATCGCCCTGTTCCGGTTGGCCGACACCCCGGAGGGTGACACGGTTCACGCTATCGACAATGTGGACCCCTGCAGTGGCGCCGCCGTGCTGTCCCGCGGCATCGTGGGGGACCGCAAGGGCGAGCCGGTGGTCGCGTCGCCGATCTACAAGCAAGCGTTCAGCCTGGCCACCGGCCGGTGCCTGGACGAACCGGACCAGGGCGTAGCCGTCCATCAGGTGCGCGTCGACGACGGCTGGGTGCAGGTCGAGCTCGCATGACTCGTGCTGGGACAACAATGATGACGCCGCAAGGAACGTATCCCGGGACACCGGACGTGCGCCGGCCCACCGAGCCGGGCCAGGTGCCGTGTCTCGCCGGGTTCACCGTCGGGGTGACCGCCGCGCGCCGGGCCGACGAGCTGGGTGCGCTGCTGGAGCGCCGGGGTGCCCTGGTTCTGCAGGCGCCGGCGCTGCGCATCCTGCCGCTGCCCGACGACGCGGAGCTGGCCGCCGCCACCCGGTCGCTGATCGAGACGCCACCGGACATCGCGGTCGCGACCACCGGGATCGGGTTCCGCGGTTGGGTCGAGGCCGCCGACGGCTGGGGGCTCGGCGAGGCGCTGCTCGACGCGCTGCGGGCCGGGACGTTGCTCTGCCGGGGACCGAAGGCGCGCGGTGCGGTGCGTGCGGCCGGGCTGATCGACGCCTGGTCGCCGGCCTCCGAGTCGTCCGCGGAGGTGCTCGACTACCTGCTGACCGGTGGGGTGGAGGGCAAGCGGATCGCGGTCCAGCTGCACGGTGAGCCGCTTCCGGACATGGTCGAGGCGCTGACCTGCGCCGGTGCCGAGGTGATCGAGGTTCCGGTGTACCGGTGGCTGCCGCCGGCCGACCTCGCGCCGCTGGACCGGCTGACCGACGCGGTGCTGGCCGGCACGGTGGACGCGGTGACCTTCACCAGTGCCCCGGCGGCGGCCAGCATGCTGGCCAGGGCAGCCGAGCGCGGTGTGCGGGACGACCTCATCCGGGCGTTGCGCGGACCGGTGCTGGTGGTGTGTGTGGGCCCGGTGACCGCCGCGCCGCTGGAGTCCGAGGACATTCCGACGGCCCAGCCCAGACGGTCCCGCCTCGGTGCCATGGTGCGCACCCTGGAGGCCGAGGCACCCCGGTTGGCGCGGACGTACCCGGTGGCCGGGCACTGGCTGGAGCTGCGCGGGCACGCCGCGCTGGTGAACGGCGAGCTGCGGGCCGTACCGCCGGCCGGGATGGCGCTGCTGCGCTCGCTGGCCCGGCGCCCCGGTCGGGTGGTGACCAGGGCCGAGCTGCTGCGCGCCCTGCCCGGCGGCGGCGACGACGAGCACGCGGTGGAGACCGCGATGACCCGGCTGCGGTCCGCGCTCGGCGAGGCGCGGCTGGTGCAGACCGTGGTCAAGCGCGGTTACCGGCTGGCCCTGGACCCCGGCTCCGGCCCGGCTCCGCTGGGTGGTCACTGCCTGTCCGGGGACGGCCGGTGAGGCGGCCGCCCCCGCTGTCGGAGTCGCTGTCGGAGTCGCGGTTGGAGTCGCGGTTGGAGTCGCGGTCGGCGTTGCGGCCGGCGTTGCTGGAGTCACAGCTGGAGTCGCGGCTGGAGTCACAGTTGGAGTCGCTGCTGGAGTCGCGGCTGGAGTCGCGGCTGGAGTCGCGGCTGGAGTCACAGCTGGAGTCGCGGCCGGCGTTGCTGCTGGTCGCGCACGGCACCCGGGAGGCCGCCGGCACCGAGGTGGTGCGCCGGCTGGCCGCCTCGATCCGGCTGAGACTGCCCGGGGTGCCGGTCCGGCTGGCCTTCGCCGACGTCCGGCCGCCGACCCTCGCCCAGGTCGTCCCGGCGTTGCTGGGTGCGCCCGAGATCATCGTGGTGCCCGCGTTCCTGGCGGCCGGCTACCACGTCCGGCACGACATACCGGGGCAGCTGGTGGCCGCCGGCGTGGCCGACCGGGTGCAGGTCAGCCCGGCGCTCGGCGCGGACCCCCTGCTGGTCGACGCCGCCGAGGCCCGGCTGCGCGCCGCCGGCTGGCGACCGGGGGACGCCACGGTGCTCGCGGCCGCCGGTTCCAGTGACCCGGGTGCGCGCGCCGAGGTGGCGGTCGCGGCCCGTGCGCTGGGTCGGCGGCTGGGCTGCCCGGTACGGGTCGGCTACCTGGCCAGCGGTGCGCCGAAGCTGGCCGACGTGGTGGCGGAGCTGCGCGGGCACGGGCGGCGGGTCGCGGTGGCCAGCTGGCTGCTCGCGCCCGGGGTCTTCCAACGCCGGCTCGCTTCGGCCGGGGCGGCGGTGGTCTCGGAGCCGCTCGGGGTGCACCGCGGTGTGCTGGACGCGGTGGCGGCCCGGTACTGGGACGTACTGGCGACCCGTTCGGCGGTGGCCTGAGCGCCGGTCAGCGGACGCGCGACGGGTTTGCGGTGGCGCGGGGCGCGGGGCGCGCGGCGGGGCGGCGGGGCGGCGTTGGATCTTCGGCGAGATCGACGTGACGGCTGTTCGATCATGGAATCGGCAGCCCTGGCGTCGATCTCGACGGTGCGCTAGCGGCGGGGCGACCCGCAGTCGGCCCTGGGGCGGCGTACCCGGCGGTTGACCACGGTGACACCCTCGGCGCGCAACCGGGCCAGCTGCTCGTCGGCGAGGTGCGGCGCGCAGCTGCCGTCCGCCCGCAGAACCCGGTGCCACGGCAGGTCCTGGCCGTCCTCGGAGAGCAGCCGGCCGACCAGCCGCGCGGACGGCAGACCGGCAATGGCGGCGACCTCGCCGTAGCTGAGCACGCTGCCCACCGGGATCCCCAGGATCACCTCGCGCACCCGGTCCGCCGTCTCCTCGTCCACCGGATCAGAATAGGCCGCCGGCCCATACCGGGGCCGCCGCCGGGCGCCGACGACCGGGCGGCGCGCGGAGTGGTCGGGGTGGCGTGGTTCCATGCCCGACGTGACGCGTCCGCTGTTGGTTCGCCGTCCCCGACCGGCGAGCCCCGAACCGCGCTGGGACGAGGCCGCGCGCCGGGTGCTCGAGCACCGCGAGGGGCTGCTGCGGGTGCTCGGTGGCCCGGGCACCGGCAAGACCACCGTGCTGGTGGAGTCCGTGCGGCGCCGGATCAGGGCCGGCGCCGACCCGGAGCGGTTGCTGGTGCTCGTCGGCAGTCGCCGTGCCGGCGGTGACCTGCGCGAACGCATCACCGCGCGGCTGACCGAGCGGTCCGGCCATGGTGGCGCCGAGGCCGGGTTCGGCACGGTCCGCGAGCCACTGGTGCGCACCGTCCACTCCTACGCGTTCGGACTGCTCCGGCTGCACGCCAGCCGGGTCGGCGACCCACCGCCGCGGCTGCTGGCCGGTCCCGAGCAGGACGCCGTGGTCCGCGAGCTGCTGGCCGGCGAGCTGGCCGGGGACGTGCCGGGATCCGGCTGGCCGGAGCGGCTGCGCCCGGCGCTGGGTGTGCCCGGCTTCGCCACCGAGCTGCGCGAGCTGTTGCTGCGGGCGGCCGAACGTGGGCTCGGCCCGTACGAGCTGGCCGAGATGGGCGCCCGCCACGACATGCCGGAGTGGGTCGCGGCCGGGCGGTTCTTCCTCGGCTACGAGCAGGTGACCCTGCTGCGCGGCGCGGCGGGCAGTGAGGCGCCGCAGGCCACCTCGGCCGCGCTGGACGCCGCCGAGCTGGTCGCGGCCGCGCTGGACGTGCTGGCCGCCGACCCGGAGCTGCTGGCCGCCGAGCGCCTGCGGATCCGGCATCTGCTGGCCGACGACGCGCAGGACCTGGACCCGCAGCAGATGCAGCTGGTGCGGCTCCTCGGTGAGACCGCCGAGACGTTCGTGCTGGCCGGAGACCCGGACCAGGCTGTGCTCGGGTTCCGCGGCGCCGATCCGAGCGCGCTGCGCGACGCCGATCCGGGTGGTACCCGCACCGTGGTGCTCACCATCGACCACCGCGCCGCGCCCCGGTTGCGCGAGGCCACCACGCGGCTGGCGAACCGGCTGCCTGGGGCGGGCCCGGCGCGGCGCCGCACCGGGCCGCCCGCTGTCGAGCCGGAGACGGGAGCCGGACTGCCGGGCGACGGCGATGCTGATCGAGCCGTCGGCGATGCTGATCGAGCCGTCGGCGATGCCGATCCGGGCGCCGGCCCGGGCCCGGCCGCCGCTGATCAGGGCGCCGGGGCGTTGGCGGTCCAGGTGTTCGCCTCGGCGGCCCAGGAGGCCGGCTGGGTCGCTGACCGGCTGCGTCGGGCGCATCTCACCGACGGCGTGCCGTGGTCGGAGATGGCGGTGCTGGTCCGGTCCACCACCCGGTCGCTGCCGGTGCTTCGGCGCGCCCTGTTGGCCGCCGGGGTGCCGATGGCGGTGCCCGGCGACGACCTGCCGCTGTCCCGGCAGCCCGCGGTGCTGCCGCTGCTGCTGTTGCTGCGGTCCGCGGCCCGCCCGGAGCAGATCGACGCGGATGCGGCGGTCGCGCTGCTCAGCTCACCGCTCGGGGCGGCGGATCCGCTGCGGCTGCGCCGGCTGCGGCGAGGGCTGCTGCGGCTGCACGCCGCCGGCGCCGGGTCCGATCCCGGTCTGGCGGCGGCTCGAGGCGCCGTCGAGGGCAGTGCTGTCGATGGCGGTGCTGTCGGGAGCGGTGCTGTCGATCGCGGTGCTGTCGGGAGCAGTGCTGTCGAGGGCGGTGCTGCGCCGGGCGGTGCTCAGGCAGGTCAAGCCGAGGCAGGTGAAGGCCAGGTGGGCGA
>DASYLM010000073.1:0-2051 GCA_036009565.1 Pseudonocardia sp.
CGCAGCTCGGCGAGGGTGAAGTCCGAGGTGAACCAGCCGTCCACCGGTTGGCCGTCGATCATCTTGATCGTCTTGCGGTCGGCGAACTCCGGGTGGCCGGCGACGTTGGTGGTGCCGCCGATCTCCGGTTCGTGCCGGGCCACCAGCACGCCGTCCCGGGTGCTCACCAGGTCGGGCTCCAGGTAGTCGGCGCCGAGCCGGGCGGCGAGCTCGTAGCTGGCCAGGGTGTGTTCCGGGCGGTATCCGGAGGCCCCGCGGTGGCCGATGACCAGCGGCAACTGCGGCCACGGCGGCCGGTTTGACCGGGGCGGCGCGGTGGCGCGCGGCGCGGCGGTTGCGAGGTCGTGGAGCGACATGGCGCCGACAATTGTGGGTCCTGGCAACCGGGCGCCGACGCGCGGGGTGCGTAATGGGCACGCTCCGGGGAACGTCCGGCGTTCCGGCGGCCGTGGGTGAACGCCGGCCGAAATCTGACCGGCCGCCAGGTGGAACGGCTCCTCGCGGCGGCCCCGCCTGACGAAATCCGCGACTCGCCCTGGCGAGATCCCCGACTCGCGCTGACGGAATCCCCGACTCGCGCTGACGGAATCCCCGACTCGCGGGAAGGGCGGTGGGGGGTACGCCTTAGGCTCGGCGGCTGTGCGCGTCCTGGTGATTGGGTCCGGAGCCCGTGAACATGCGTTGGTCCTGGCGATGGCGCAGGACCCCTCGGTAACCGCGTTGGGCTGTGCGCCCGGCAACGCCGGTACCCAGGCGGTCGCCGAACAGCTCGGGCTGCCGGAGGTGTCCGACCCCGCCGAGGTCGCCGCGTTGGCCCGGCGGTGGGCCGCCGACCTGGTGGTGATCGGGCCGGAGGTGCCGTTGGTGGCCGGGGCGGCCGATGCCGTGCGCGCCGAGGGGATCGCCTGCTTCGGGCCGTCCGCCGCCGCCGCCCGGATCGAGGGCTCCAAGACGTTCGCCAAGGACGTGATGGCCGCCGCCGGGGTGCCCACCGCGCACGCCGAGACGGTCGACAACCCGGCGCACCTGGATGCCGCGCTGGCCCGGTTCGGCCCGACCTTCGTGGTCAAGGACGACGGGCTGGCGGCCGGCAAGGGCGTGGTGGTCAGCCCCGACCTGGACCTGGCCAGGGCGCACGCCATGACGCTGCTGGACGGCGGGCACCCGGTGCTGCTCGAGTCGTTCCTGGACGGCCCGGAGATGTCGCTGTTCTGCCTGGTCGACGGTCTCACCGTGGTCCCACTGCTGCCCGCGCAGGACTTCAAGCGGGTCGGCGACGGCGACATCGGCCCGAACACCGGCGGGATGGGCGCCTACACCCCGCTGCCCTGGGCGGACTCCGGCCTGGTCGACGACGTGGTGACCCGGATCGTGGCGCCGGTGGTGGCCGAGCTGGACCGCCGGGGCGTCCCGTTCAACGGGCTGCTCTACGCCGGCATCGCGCTGACCTCGACCGGGCCGCAGGTGGTGGAGTTCAACGCCCGCTTCGGCGATCCGGAGACCCAGGCGGTGCTCACCCTGCTGCGCACCCCGCTGGCCACCCTGCTGAACGCGGCGGCCACCGGCACGCTGGCCGCGCAGCCCGAGCTGGACTGGGCACCGGGCGCGGCGGTCGCCGTGGTGGTGGCGGCGGACGGCTATCCCGGTACGCCCCGGTTCGGTGACGTGATCACCGGCGCGGACGCGGAGGGCGTGCTGCACGCCGGCACCCGGCGCCGCGACGACGGCGCGGTGGTCAGCTCGGGCGGCCGGGTGCTGTCCGTGGTCGGCACCGGCGAGGACCTGGCGGCGGCACGGGCGGAGGCCTACCGGCGGGTGGCGGAGATCAAGCTGCCCGGCTCGCACTACCGCTCGGACATCGGCCTAGCGGCCGTCGAAGGCCGGGTCGCGGTACCCGCCGCTGGCTGAGCCGCCGGGCGGATCCGCGTCGCCGGTGCGGAAGCCCCCGGTCGGGTGCTCGTGCCGCGGGTAGCCGCGGGGTGGGTGGTCGCCGGTCGGGTGGTCCCCGGCGCCCGGTAGGTCGTCAGGGTGGTACTCGCCGGAGCTCGGGT
>DASYLM010000074.1:0-4083 GCA_036009565.1 Pseudonocardia sp.
CGGCAAGGGCGCCGACGCGTCGAAGCTGCCCCGCATCTTCTGCGTGAACTGGTTCCGCCGCGGCGAGGACCGCCGCTTCCTGTGGCCCGGTTTCGGCGAGAACAGCCGGGTGCTCAAGTGGATGATCGAGCGCATCGAGGGTAAGGCCGCCGCCGTGGAGACGCCGATCGGCTTCGTCCCGACGTCCGACCAGATCGACCTGGACGGCCTGGACGGCGTGACCGCCGACGTGGCCGACTCGCTCGCGGTGCACACCGAGGAGTGGAAGGCCGAGCTGCCGCTGATCGAGGAGTGGTTCGCCCAGATCGGCGACTCGCTGCCCAGCTCCATGCGCGACGAGTTCGAAGCTCTGAAGCAGCGCCTCAACGCCTGATACCGGGCACAGGCCCACGGGGGCGGGCGCCGAGGCGCCCGCCCCCGCCCGTCCCTCCGCGAGTCGGGGATTTTGTCAGCGCGAGTCGGGGATTACGTCAGGGCGAGTCGGGGATTTTGTCAGGGCGAGTCGCGGATTTCGTCAGCGTGCCGCCCGGCTAACGTCTCCGGAGTGCGCCGCCTAGCCGCCAGGCTGATCACCACCGTCCTGATCAGCGCGTTCGCCGTTCTGGCCAGCGACGGGGTCGCGTGGGCACATGCCGGTGGGCTGACCTCATCGTCCAACGAACCGGTGGTGATCGGTATCCGGCCGCCGGTGCCCGGGCTGACCGTGACGGCGGTGGAGGCCGGCGCGCGGCTGCGGCTGGACAACCGGACCGGCCGACGGATCGCCGTGGTGCCACCGCCCGGGACGGTGATCAACGCGCTGCCGGTGGTGGATCCCGGCGATGACGCTCTCTGGTCCGATCCCCGCATCGTCGCGGCCTCGACCGCGCCCCGGCCGCCCGGCGCGCGGCTGGACTGGCGCATCCCGCTGCGGGTCGGTGATCTGCCGGTATCGCTGGTCGGCGAGCAGCGCTGGCCGCCGCCGCCCAACGCCGGGCTGTGGTGGCTGATCACGGCGGTTGCGTTGGCGGTGCCGGTCGGACTGGTCGCACTGGGTTCCCGGCCCTCCGGCAGGCCGCTGACGAAATCCCCGACTCGCGCTGACAAAATCCCCGACTCGCGGGGGGAACGGGGTGGGGTGTCGGCGGTGGGTCGGTGGTCGGTGGCGGTGGCCACGGCGGTGGTGATGGGGGCGCACGTGGTGCACATGTACGGCTCGGCGCTGGTGGTCGCGCAGGGCACGCTGATCTGGGTGTTCCTCGCCGCCGCCGGGTTCGCTGTGGTCGGCTGGCCGATCGGGGCGGCGGGTGCCTGGCTGACCGCGCGGGGCCGGCCGGCCGGGCCGTTGCTGTGCCTGGTGGCCGGTGCGCTACTGGCCATCATCATCGCGCCGGCCGACGTGTTCAGCTTCCACGACGCGGTCATCCCGTTCGCCTGGGGCGCCGATCTCGACCGGCTGCTCATCGCGCTCACCGTCGGCGGCGGGCTGGGCGTGGTGGCCGCCGCGTGGCTGCTGATGCGCCGCACGCCAGCCAGTCCGGTGCCGCCGCCGACCGGGTCGGCAGTGCCGCCGCCGATCGTGCCGCCGGCGACTGGGTCGGCCGTGCGGCCGGCCACCGAGGCGTCCGGGGGGCAGGCGTGATTCTGGCGCACGGGATCGGTGGGCGCGCCGACCTTCCACTGCCCGGCGAGCTGGTGCTGCAGGCCGGCGGGTTCGTGGTGCTGGTGTCGTTCCTGGCGGTCGGGCTGACCTGGCGCCGGTCGCGGTTCCACACCGCCGTCCCCGGGCGCCCGCTCCCGGCGGCCGTGCAGCGACTGGCGGACAGCGACCGGGTCCGGCTGGGCCTGCGTTGTCTGATGCTCGCGCTGCTGGCCTACCTGCTCGCCCAGGCGTTCGGCGGCGCACCGGATCCGGACGACAACGCGGCGCCGAGGGCCCTCTATGTGCTGCTCTGGGTGGGCATCGTGCCGGCCTCGCTGCTGTTCGGGCCGGTGTGGCGGGTGCTCAACCCGTTGCGCGCCCTGCACCGAGGCCTCAGCACCGTCCTGCGGCTGCCGCCGGCCGGCTACCGGGAGCTGCCGCCGGCGTTGGGTTACTGGCCGGCCGCGCTCGGGCTCACCGTGTTCGTCTGGCTGGAGCTGGTACCGGGAGCGCGGGCGGATCCGCCGGTGGTCGGCGGGTTCATGGCCGGGTACGCCGTCCTGATCACCGCCGGCGCGCTCCGCTACGGCCCGTCCTGGTTCGACCGGGCGGACCCGTTCGAGGCGTACTCGTCGCTGGTGGCCGCCCTGTCCCCGGTCGGCCGTGCGGGGTACCCCGGTGACCACCACGAGGTCGAGCTGCGCAACCCGTTCCGGGGGCTCAACGCGGTGCCGCCGGCGCCCGGCCTGGTTGCCGTGCTGGCCGTGTGGTGGGGCTCGACGGTGTTCGACGGGGTGTCCGGCACGCCGTGGTGGGCGACCACGAGCCAGGTGGCCGCCGCCGCGTCCGGGATCCCGGTCGAGCTGATCGCCACCGGCGTACTCGCCGCCCTCATCGCGCTGGTCGCGGGCAGCTACCGCCTCGCCACCGGCGCGCTGGCCCGGGAGCTGGTCAGCACGCTGATCCCGATCGCCGTCGGCTACACCATCGCGCACTACGCCTCGCTGCTGCTCGTGGAGGGGCCGCGCGGACTGGCGCAGCTGGCGGATCCCTCGGCGCCCGCGCTGGGCGGCGCACCGGCCCCACTGCTCATCGCGGTCATCCAGGTGGCCGCGATCCTGGTCGGGCACGTGGTCGGCGTGATCGCCGCGCACGACCGCGTGGTCGCGCTGAGCCCGACAGCCGACACCGGCACCCCGGCCGGCACCGACACCCGGGCCGACACCGGCACCCCGGCCGACACCGGCACCCTGGCCGATACCGCTACCCCGGCCGCCGCGCCGATCGAGGGTTCGGCGCTCACCGAGAGCCGGCGGCTCGCCGACCAGGTTCCACTCGTCCTACTCATGATCGTTTACACCATGATCGGACTTTATCTTCTTGTGATCGCCTGATCGGGCGGGAAGAGGCAGACTGACGCGTCGGCAATCGCTCCCGATTTCGGCACGGTCAGAGGAGTTTCGATGGCGTCACCCGAGGGGTCGGGTCTGCGCATGAACGCGTGGAACCTGCTGCTGCTGGTCCCGTTCCTGATGTTGGTGGTGCCGTGGTTCAACGCGGATGCCCCCCGCCTGTTCGGGCTACCGTTCTTCTACTGGTCGCAGTTCGCGTTCGTGCCGGTCGGGGTGGTCTGTGTCGCCGTGGTGTTCAAGATGACCAAGACCGAACCGACGTTGCCCGCGCCCGCTGCCGCCGGTGGCGTTGACGACCTCGACGAGGGGACCGCCCGATGATCCACTGGGTGGAGTTCACGGTGTTCGCGGTGCTGTTCGTCGCCGTCACCGTGCTGGGGTTCCTGGCCTCGAGGTGGCAGCGGGGCGGCAGTCTGGACCACCTCGACGAGTGGGGCCTCGGCGGCCGCAAGTTCGGTTCCTGGGTGACCTGGTTCCTGGTCGGCGGTGACCTCTACACCGCGTACACGTTCGTCGCGGTGCCCGCGCTGCTGTTCGGCGCCGGCGCGCTGGGCTTCTACGCGTTGCCCTACACGGTGGTGCTCTACCCGCTGGTGTTCCTGCCGGTGCTGCGGCTGTGGTCGGTGTCGCGGGTGCACGGCTACGTCACCCCGGCCGACTTCGTCCATGGCCGTTACGGCAGCCCGGTGCTGGCGCTGCTGGTCGCGGTGACCGGGATCGTGGCCACCATGCCCTACATCGCGCTGCAGCTGGCCGGGCTGGAGGCGGTGCTGCGCACCATGGGCCTGAACGGCACCGGGCTGGCCGGGCACCTGCCGCTGTTCATCGCGTTCGTCATCCTGGCGCTCTACACCTACCAGTCCGGGCTGCGGGCCCCCGGTGTTGATCGCCTTCGTCAAGGACATCCTGATCTACCTGGTGATCCTGGTGGCGGTGGTCTACCTGCCGGCGAAGCTGGGTGGCTGGTCGGCCATCTTCGACGCGTCGGCGCACAAGTTGGCCCAGCCCAGCCCGACCACCGGAGCGCCAACCGGCTCGATCCTGCTCACC
>DASYLM010000075.1:0-24824 GCA_036009565.1 Pseudonocardia sp.
CCGGGCGCGGTGGCCGCCCTCCTCGACACCCTGCGGACCCGGCTCGGCAGCCCCGACCACGCCGGCGGCCGCCTGCTCGTGGTGCTCGGCTGCGGGGGCGACCGGGACGCGGCGAAGCGCCCGCTGATGGGCGCCGAGGCGGCCGGCCGGGCGGACCTGCTGGTGATCACCGACGACAACCCGCGCAGCGAGGACCCGGCGGCGATCCGGGCCGCGATGCGGGTCGGCGCGCTGTCCGCCCCACCGCTCGGCGAGGTCATCGAGGTGGGTGACCGCCGCGACGCGATCGCCGCCGCGGTGGCCAGGGCCGGTGACCGGGACGTGCTCGTGGTCGCCGGCAAGGGGCACGAGACGGGACAGGAGGCGGGTGGCGTGCGCCGGCCGTTCTCCGACGTCGACGTGCTGGCCGAGGCGATCCGCGCCCGCGAGGCCGGCCGATGATCCCGATGACGCTCGCCGAGGTCGCGGAGGCGGTCGGCGGCCGGCTGCACCGGGCGACCGGCGAGGAGCTGGTCTCCGGCCCGGTGGAGTTCGACTCGCGGGCGATCACCAAGGGCGGCCTGTTCGTCGCGCTGCCCGGTGAGCGGGTGGACGGGCACGACTACGCGGCCGGGGCGCACGCCGCCGGGGCCACCGCGGTGCTCGCCGCCCGCCCGGTCGAGGCGCCGGCGGTGCTGGTCGGCGAGTCCGGTGCGGCCGGCGCCGAGGGGCAGAGCGCCGCCGTGCTGGCCGCACTGAGTGCGCTGGCCGCCGAGGTGGCCCGCCGGCTGCCCGCGCTGGAGATCGTCGGGCTGACCGGCTCGTCCGGCAAGACCTCCACCAAGGACCTGGTGGCCGCCGTGCTGGCCCCGCTGGGTGCCACGGTGGCCCCGCCCGGCTCGTTCAACAACGAGCTCGGGCACCCCTGGACGGTGCTGCGCGCGGACCGGCTCACCCGGCACCTGGTGCTGGAGCTGGCCGCGCGGGGCCTCGGCCACATCGCGGCGCAGTGCGCGGTCGCCCAGCCCAGGATCGGCGTGGTGCTGAACGTGGGCAGCGCGCACCTGGGTGAGTTCGGCTCCCCGGACGCGGTGGCGACGGCCAAGGGCGAGCTGGTCGAGGCGCTGCCGCCGGCCGTCCGGGGTGGCGTGGCCGTGCTCAACGCGGACGACGGGCGGGTGGCCGCGATGGCCTCGCGCACCTCGGCCCGGGTGGTCACCTTCGGGGTGGCCGGCGATGCTCGCCCGGGGACGGCCGACGTGCTGGCCGCCGACGTGTGGCTCGACGACGCCGGCCGGGCCGGGTTCCGCCTGGTCACCCCCGCCGGCGAGACCGACGTCGGGCTCCGCCTGGTCGGCGCGCACCACGTCGGCAACGCACTGGCCGCGGCCGCCGTCGGCCTCGAGCTCGGCGCCGACCTGGAACAGCTGGCCGACGTGCTCAGCGCCGCCCGGCCGGCCTCGCGCTGGCGGATGGAGGTCAGTGAGCGGCCGGACGGGGTGACGGTGATCAACGACGCGTACAACGCGAACCCGGAGTCGATGCGGGCCGGCCTGGAGGCACTCGCCGCGATCAGCGGGTCCACCCGGCGCGGCTGGGCGGTACTCGGCGCCATGGGGGAGCTGGGCGACACCGCGCCGGCGGCGCACGCCGGGGTCGGCCGGCTGGCCGCCCAGCTCGGGGTGCGCCACCTGGTCGCGGTCGGCGCCGCCGACTACCGCGCCGGCTACGGGGAGGAGTCGATGGTCGTGCCGGACGTGGCGGCGGCCCTGGAGGTGCTCCACGAGCGGCTGCGGCCGGGTGACGTGGTGCTGGTCAAGGCGTCCCGGGCAGCCGGGCTGGAGCGGGTGGTGGCCGGTTTGCTGGCGGGTTCGACGGTCGAGACGGGCCAGCCGGGCACACCGGCCGAGTCGACGGAGGGTGCCCGGTGAGGGGCATCATGATCGCTGCCGGGGTTGCGCTGGCGGTGTCCATCCTGCTCACCCCGTACCTGATCCGGTTCTTCGCCCGGCAGGGCTTCGGGCAGGAGATCCGGGCCGAGGGGCCGGCCAGCCACCAGGCCAAGCGGGGCACCCCGACCATGGGCGGGGTGGCCATCCTGATCTCGATCTGGCTGGGCTACCTGGCCGCCCACCTGGTCACCGGCGAGGCGGGGGAGGGCCCGACCGCGTCGGCCTGGCTGGTGCTGCTGCTGACCACCGCGCTGGGCCTGGTGGGCTTCCTGGACGACTTCATCAAGCTGCGCCGCCAGCGGAACCTGGGGTTGAACAAGACCTCCAAGCTGGTCGGCCAGCTGCTCACCGCGGTCGTCTTCGCGGTCCTCGCGCTGCGCTTCACCAACGCCTCCGGGCTCAGCCCGGCCTCGGTGCGGCCGTCCTTCGTGCGCGACATCCTGGTGCTGTCCTTCGGCACCGTCGGGTTCGTCCTGTTCTGCTACCTGCTGGTGACCGCCTGGTCGAACGCGGTGAACCTGACCGACGGGCTGGACGGGCTGGCCGCCGGCACCTCGGCCATGGTGCTGGCCACGTACGTGATCATCTCGTTCTGGCAGTTCCGCTACACCTGCGCGCTGCTCGAGCCGCACCCCGGCTGCTACTCGGTGCGCGACCCGCTGGACGTGGCGCTGGTGGCGGCCGCCGCGATGGGCGGCTGCGTCGGCTTCCTGTGGTGGAACGCCGCCCCGGCCCGGATCTTCATGGGCGACACCGGCTCGCTGGCTCTCGGCGGGCTGGTCGCCGGGCTGTCCATCGTGACCCGCACCGAACTGCTCCTGGTGATCATCGGCGGGGTGTTCGTGGTGGAGGCGCTGTCGGTCGCGCTGCAGATCGTGGTGTTCCGCTCGACCCGGCGCCGGCTGTTCCGGATGGCCCCGTTCCACCATCATTTCGAGCTGGCCGGCTGGGCCGAGACCACGGTGATCATTCGCTTCTGGTTGCTCGCCTCGATCTGTTGCGCGCTGGGGCTGGGCATCTTCTACAGCGAGTGGTTGGCCGCCGCGTCCGGGGGTTAGGCGTGTCGTCACAGGCGGTGTCGTCACAGCTGGCCGACCTGCGCGGCCGGCCGGTGCTGGTGGCCGGCGCCGGCGTGTCCGGGCTGGCCGCCGCGGCGGCGCTGGTGGAGCTGGGCGCCGAGGTCACCGTCGCCGACGGGGTGGCGGAGCGGCTCGCCGGGCTGCCTCCCGGTGTCCGGGGTGGCCTCGGGCTCACCGAACCACCGGCCGGTACCGCGCTGGTGGTGACCAGCCCGGGCTGGCGACCGGACGCGCCGCTGCTGGTGGCCGCCGCGCGGGCCGGCATCGAGGTGATCGGCGAACCCGAGCTGGCCTGGCGGTGGACCCGACCGGGTGGCCCGGGAGCTCCGGAGGCCGGCGGTGCCGGCGTGCGCTGGTTCGCGGTGACCGGGACGAACGGCAAGACCACCACGGTCGGCATGCTCGAGACCATCCTGCGCACCGCCGGGCGGGACGCGGTGGCCTGCGGGAACGTCGGCACCCCGGTGATCGACGCGGTCCGCGGCGCCGGGGCGGCGGGTGCCGGGCCCAGGGAGCTCGCCGTCGAGCTGTCCAGCTTCCAGCTGTACTGGTCACCGTCGATCCGCCCGGCCGCCGGCTGCCTGCTCAACATCGCCGAGGACCACCTGGACTGGCACGGCGGCATGGCCGGGTACCTGGCGGCCAAGGCCAGGGTGCTCACCGGCGCGGTCGCGGTGGCCGGCGTGGACGATCCGCTGGCCGCCGCCGCGCTGGCCGACTCACCGGCCGCGCGCCGGATCGGGGTGACCCTCGGCGAACCGGTCGACGGGCAGCTCGGCGTGCTCGGGGCGACGCTGGTGGACCGGGCGTCCGGAGGCGGCCCGGTGCCGCTGGTCGAGGTCGCCGACGTCCGCCCGGCCGGCCCGCCCGGGGTGTTGGACGCGTTGGCCGCCGCCGCGCTGGCCCGGGTCGCCGGGGTGGGCGCGGCGGCGGTGGGCGCCGGGCTGCGCGCGTTCTCGCCCGGCCCGCACCGCGGCGGCGTGGTCGGCGTGGTCGGCGGGGTCCGGTACGTGGACGACTCGAAGGCCACCAACCCGCACGCGGCGGCCGCCGCGCTGGGGGGCCATTCGAGGGTGGTGTGGATCGCCGGCGGCCAACTGAAGGGCGCTTCGGTCACAGATCTGATCCATCAACACGCACATAGGTTGGTCGGAGTAGTCCTCCTGGGTACCGATCGGGGGATGTTCCGTGACGCGCTGTTGCGACACGCAGCCGACGTCCCCACGGCCGAGGTGACGCCGGGTCAAGATGCCCCCATGACTGACGCGGTACGGCTGGCCTCCGAGATGGCCGCGCCAGGTGATGTGGTGCTGCTCGCTCCGGCGGCGGCATCGTTCGACCAGTTCGCCGGATATGCCGATCGGGGGCGGGCGTTCCAGGCCGCCGTCGCGGCACTCCCGGCGGTCTCCAGGTGACCGGGACCCGTACCGGCCGGCCCCGCCTCACCCAGTCCGACGCCTCGGTCGCGGCGGCCAACGCGGCCAAGGCACGGGCCGCGCTGACCGCCTGGCTGGCCCGCCCGCTGACCTCGCTGCACATCGTGCTCGGGGTGTTCGGGCTGCTCACGCTGCTCGGGCTGGTGATGGTGCTGTCCGCGTCCAGTGTGGAGTCCTTCGAGCAGGTGGGTTCGTCCTACTCGGTGTTCCGCCGTCAGCTGCTGTTCTGCCTGGGCGGCCTGGTGGTGTTCTGGGTCGGCGTGCGGATCCCGCCGAAGGTGCTGCGCGCGCTGGCGCCGGCCATGCTGATCGGCGCGGTGCTGCTGCTCGTGGCGGTGCTGATCCCCGGGATCGGGCAGGTCCGGGGCGGCGCGCGCAGCTGGTTCGTGGTCGGCCCGATCTCCATCCAGCCGGCCGAGATCGCCAAGGTGGCGCTCGCGCTGTGGGGGGCGCACGTACTGGCCGCCCGGCAGCGGGTGCTCGGCAACTGGCGCCAGCTGCTGTCCCCGCTGCTGCCGGTGTCGCTGGTGATCTTCACCCTGATCGTGGTGGAGCCGGACCTCGGCACGTCGGTCTCGCTGGCCATCGTGGTCTACGCACTGTTGTTCTTCGCCGGGGCGCCGGTGCGGCTGCTCGCCGCGCTCACCCTCGGCGGCGCGGTCGGCGCGGTGGCGCTGGGCTTCAGCGCCGGCTACCGGCAGAGCCGGATCATGTCGTTCCTGTCGCCGAACGCCAGCGACCCGCTCGGCTCCGCCTACCAGGCCAAGCAGGCGCTGTACTCGCTGGCCGACGGTGGCCTGTTCGGGGTCGGCCTCGGCCAGGGCCGGGCCAAGTGGAGCTACCTGCCGAACGCGCACAACGACTTCATCTACGCGATCATCGGCGAGGAGCTCGGCATGGTCGGCGCCATCGCCGTACTGGTGCTGTTCGGCCTGCTCGCCTACGTTGGGCTGCGCATCGCGACCCGCAACACGGACCCCTGGCTCAAGCTGGTGGTTTCCACCCTGACGGTGTGGATGGTCGGCCAGGCCACGATCAATATCGGCTACGTGGTGGGATTGCTCCCGGTGACCGGCATTCCGTTGCCGCTCGTGTCCTCAGGAGGTTCCGCTCTGGTGACCGCGATGTTCGTCGGAGGTCTGCTCGCCAACGCCGCCCGGCACGAGCCGGAGGCGATCGCCGCGCTGCGTACCCACGGCCAGGGCCGGGTCGCCAGGTTGCTCGGGCTGCGGCTGCCGGAGCCGTACCGCTCGCCGGGTGCCCGTGCGGCCGCACGGTCGGCGGCGCCGAGCCCGCGGCCGCCCCGGGACGCCCGGCCGCCGGCCCAGCGGTCCTCCTCGTCCGGCTGGGGAGCCGGGTCCGGCCGGCGCGGTGCCGGGAAGCAGGTTCCCGGCCAGCGCGACGGGCGCCGGCAGGTGCCGGGGCAGCGGGGTCGGCGATGACCGGGCGCCCGCTGTCCGTGGTGATCGCCGGCGGCGGGTCCGCCGGGCACATCGAACCGGCGCTGGCCTTCGCCGACGCGGTGCGCCGGCTGCGCCCGGACGCCCGAATCACCGCGCTGGGTACCGAGCGCGGGCTGGACCGCACGCTGATCCCGGCGCGGGGCTACCCGCTGGAGCTGATCCCGCCGGTGCCGCTGCCCCGCAAGCTCACCCCCGACCTGCTCAGGCTGCCGGCGAAGGTGCTGGGCTCCGTGCGGGCAACCCGTGCCGTGCTGCGCGGGGTCGAGGCCGACGTGGTGGTCGGCTTCGGCGGTTACGTGGCACTGCCGGCCTACCTGGGCGCCCGGGGCCGGGTGCCGATCGTGGTGCACGAGGCGAACGCCAGGGCCGGACTGGCAAACCGGGTGGGTGCCCGGTTCGCCGCCAAGGTCGCGGCGGCGGTACCGGACAGCGGGCTGGCCGGCGCCGAGGTGATCGGGATCCCGCTGCGCCGCCAGATCAGCACGCTGGACCGCCAGGCCGAGCGCGCCGCCGCCCGCGAGCACTACGGGCTGCCCGCCGACGGCCCGGTGCTGCTGGTGTTCGGCGGCTCGCAGGGCGCGCGCTCGCTCAACACCGCGGTGGCCGAGGCGTTCGGTGAGCTGGCCGAGGCCGGTATCGCGGTGCTGCACGGGCACGGCGCCGGCAACCAGGTACCGGTGCCGGCCGGCACCCAGGCCTCGGGTGGCCGCTATGTCGGGCTGCCCTACCTCGAGCGGATGGACCTCGCCTACGCCGCCGCCGACGCGGTGCTGTGCCGCTGCGGGGCGATGACGGTGGCCGAGGTGTCCTCGGTGGGGCTTCCCGCCGTGTACGTGCCGCTGCCGCACGGCAACGGCGAGCAGGCGCTGAACGCCGCGCCGGTGGTGCGCGCCGGCGGTGGCATCCTGGTGCCGGACGCCGAGCTCACCGGGCAGCGGGTGCTGGACGAGCTGGCCGGGCTGCTCACCGACCCGGTGCGGCTGGCCGCGATGAGTACCGCCGCGCGCCGCTCCGGGCACACCGGCGCGGACGAGATCCTGGCCGAGCTGGTCTTCGGCGTGGTAGGCCAGTGACCGCACCGAATCGGGGGAGTACCGGGATGACCGCGTCGACCGGGCAGCCGGCGGGACCGGGCGCTGGACTGCCCACCGACCGGCCGGCGGTGCTGGAACGGGTGCACCTGATCGGCATCGGCGGCGCCGGGATGAGCGGGATCGCCCGCATCCTGCTGGCCAGAGGGGTGCCGGTGTCCGGCTCGGACGCCAAGGACTCCCGCACGGTGCTGGCGCTGCGCGCGCAGGGGGCCAGGATCGCGGTCGGGCACGACGCGGCGAACCTGGCGCAGCTGGACGGCCCGCCCACGGTGGTGATCTCCACCGCGATCCGGGCGGACAACCCGGAGCTGGCCGCCGCCCGGCAGCGGGGGCTGGTGGTGCTGCACCGCTCGGAGGCGCTGGCCGCGCTGATGGCCGGTCGCCAGGTGGCCTGTGTGACCGGTACCCACGGCAAGACCTCCACGACCTCGATGCTGACGGTGGCCCTGCAGCACTGCGGGCTGGACCCGTCCTTCGCGATCGGCGGTGACCTCGCGGCCGCCGGCTCCGGCGCGCACCACGGCGCCGGCGAGATCTTCGTCGCCGAGGCGGACGAGAGCGACGGCTCGTTCCTGCGGTTCAGCCCCCGGGTCGCGGTGGTGACCAACGTGGAGGCCGACCACCTCGACCACCACGGCAGCGCGGCCGCCTACGCCCGGATCTTCCGCGACTTCCTGGCCCGGATCACCCCCGGCGGCACGCTGTTGAGCTGCGCCGACGACCCCGGTGCCGAGGAGTTGGCCCGACACGCCGAGCAGGTCGGCCTCCGGGTGCGCCGCTACGGCCGGAACGCGCCGGGCGGGGCGGGCGACGCGGTGCTGCTGGACTACCGCCCGGCCGGCACCGGCGGCCGGCTGCGGGTGCGGCTGCCCGGCACCGGGGCCACGCCCGAGGAGGAGACACACAGCGTCACGGTGGCGGTCCCCGGTGAGCACATGGCGCTCAACGCGCTGGGTGCGCTGCTGGCCGGGCTGGAGCTGGGCGCGCCGGTGACCGGGATGCTCGAGGGCCTCGCCGAGTTCTCCGGGGTGCGGCGGCGGTTCGAGTTCAAGGGCCGGGCCGGCGGGGTCGCGGTCTACGACGACTACGCGCACCACCCGACCGAGGTGGCCGCGCAGCTGACGGCGGCCCGCTCGGTCACCGAGGGACGCCTGCTGGTGGCGTTCCAGCCGCACCTCTACTCCCGTACCCGCTCCTTCCACCGCGAGTTCGGGACAGCGCTCGCCCTGGCCGACGAGGTCGTCGTGCTGGACGTGTTCGCCGCCAGGGAGGACCCGGAGCCCGGGGTGAGCGGCGCCATGGTGGCCGACGCCGTGACGTTGCCGGCCGAGCGGGTGCACTACGTGCCGAAGTGGTCGGCGGTGCCCGAGGTGGTGGCCGGTCTGGCGCGCCCCGGGGACCTGGTGGTGACCATGGGCGCCGGCGACGTGACCGTGCTCGGCCCGGAGATCCTCACCGAGCTGAACCGCCGCGAGCCCGACCGGCGCGCACCCGTGACCGGCCCGACCACTGGACCGGACACCGGCCCGACCACCGGACCGGACACCGGCCCGACCACCGGACCGGACACCGGCGCGACCACCGGACCGGACACCGGCCCGACCACCGGACCGGAGACCCGGGCGTCCGGTCAGATGGCCGAGCGGCCGGAGCGGGCCCGGTGAGCCCGGTGGACACCGCGCCGGACCGGACCGTGACCGATCCGGGGTCCGCCCGCCCGCCCCGCCGCGGCCGGGACCGGCGGAACCAGGTGCGCTACCGCCGCAGGCGGCTGCTCGCGTTCGGGCTGCTGCTGGTGCTGGTGGCCGGCGTGGCGCTGGTCGGCGGCCGGGCCGCGCTGATGTACGGGGCCCGGTTCCGGGTCAACCAGATCACCGTCGCCGGGACCACCCAGCTGAACCCGGCGCTGATCCGGGCGGCATCCGGCATCGAGATCGGCCAGCCGCTGCTCGCGGTGCGCGCCGACGACGTCCGCCGGCGGCTCTCGGCCGTCCCGCTGCTGGCCTCCGTCGAGGTGACCCGGGACTGGCCGAACACGGTCCAGCTCTCGGTGACCGAGCGCACCCCGGTGGCACTGGCCGCCTCGGCCGCGGGTCCTCAGCTGGTGGACAGCACCGGGCTGCCGTACGAGCGGGCCCCCAAGCCGGCGCCCCGGCTGCCGAGGCTGGCCGCCGACCGGGTGACCCCCGGCGATCCGGACACCGAGGCCGGGCTTGCCGTGCTGGCCGCGCTGAACCCCGGCGTGCGGGACGAACTGCAGGTCATCGAGGTCGCCGGCCCCACCCAGATCACCCTGCGGCTGGCTGGCAACAAGCAGGTCAGATGGGGCTCCCCGGACGACTCGGTCCGCAAGGCGGCGGTGTTGACGGCCCTGCTGACCCAGCCCGGGACGATCTACGACGTGACCGCGCCGGACCTGCCGACCATTCGGCGCTGAGTACCCGCGGAATCCGGCCTGACGGCCTACCGGCGCGCCTGCTGGACCACGACCGATGGCGACCCTACCGTTCCCGTGCGAGGCAGATGGCTGACATAACTCTCAGTCTCTGGTCGAGAGAGACAGTGCTAGGCCAGTAAGGAAGGTGCCGCGCATGACGCCCCCGCACAACTATCTTGCGGTTATCAAGGTCGTCGGTATCGGTGGCGGCGGCGTGAACGCGGTCAACCGGATGATCGAGCACGGTCTGAAAGGCGTCGAGTTCATTGCGGTGAACACCGACGCCCAGGCGCTGCTCATGTCCGATGCCGACGTGAAGCTGGACATCGGCCGCGAACTGACCAGGGGACTCGGCGCCGGGGCGAACCCCGACGTGGGCCGCAAGGCCGCCGAGGACCACCGGGAAGAGATCGAAGAGGTGATCAAAGGCGCCGACATGGTCTTCGTGACCGCCGGCGAGGGTGGTGGGACCGGCACCGGCGGCGCACCGGTGGTGGCCAGCATCGCCCGCAAGCTCGGTGCGCTGACCATCGGCGTGGTGACCCGCCCGTTCACCTTCGAGGGCAAGCGGCGCGCGGGGCAGGCCGAGGACGGCATCAGCCAGCTCCGCACCGAGTGCGACACCCTCATAGTGATTCCGAACGATCGCCTGCTCCAGCTCGGGGATGTCGGTGTGTCCCTGATGGACGCGTTCCGCTCCGCCGACGAGGTGCTGCTCTCCGGTGTGCAGGGCATCACCGACCTGATCACCACCCCTGGTCTGATCAACCTGGACTTCGCCGACGTGAAGAGCGTGATGTCCGGCGCGGGCAGCGCGTTGATGGGCATCGGTTCGGCCCGCGGCGAGGGTCGGGCGGTGCAGGCCGCCGGCAAGGCGATCAACTCGCCGCTGCTGGAGGCGTCCATGGACGGCGCGCACGGTGTGCTGCTGTCGGTCGCCGGCGGGTCCGACCTGGGTCTGTTCGAGATCAACGAGGCGGCGTCGCTGGTGCAGGAGGCCGCCCACCCCGACGCGAACATCATCTTCGGCACGGTGATCGACGACTCGCTCGGCGACGAGGTGCGGGTCACCGTCATCGCGGCCGGGTTCGACTCGGGCACCCCGACCCACAAGAAGCTCGACCCGGCCGCCTTTCGCGCACCCCGACCGGACAGCGGCAGCTCCGCCCGTCCCGCCCCGGGGAGCTCGAACAGCGGTGGCGGCAACGGCAACCTGGGCAACGGCAACCTGAGCAACGGGGCGTCCAGGACCCCGTCGCCCAGCCAGTCCTCGGCCGCTTACGCACCGGCGCCGAACATCCCGCCGCAGTCCACCGCGCCGCACAACCACGCCGCGCCGGCGTCCCCGCCGCCGCCCCCGCTGCCGCCGCCCCCGGTGACGGCCCGGAAGGTGCTGGATTTCGAGGACGACGAGGTCGATGTACCGCCCTTCATGCGCCGCTGATCAACTAGTCCACACGCCCACCACCGTCACCAGCTACTAGGGTGGCGGTGGTGCGCGTTCGGCGAGTGGTGACCACCAGGGCCGGCGGCGCCTCGCGCGCGCCGTTCGAACGGTTCAACCTGTCCTCCGGTGTCGGTGACGACCCGGCGGCGGTGGCGGCCAACCGGCGTCGGCTGGCGGCCGGGGTCGGACTGCCGGCCGGGTCGGTGGTCTGGATGCGACAGGTGCACGGCACCACGGCGGCCACTGTCAGCGCGCCGCCCGAGCGCGAGCTGGCCGAGGTAGACGCGATGGTCACCGACCGCCCGGAGCTGGCGCTGGCGGTGCTGGCCGCCGACTGCGTGCCGGTGCTGCTGGCCGACCCGGTGGCCGGCGTGCTGGGCGCGGCGCACGCCGGCCGCGTCGGGGCGGCGGACGGCGTGCTGCCGGCCGCGCTGGCCGCGATGCAGCGGCTGGGGGCCCGCCCCGAGCGGACCGAGGTGTTGCTGGGGCCGGCGGTCTGCGGCGCCTGCTACGAGGTGCCGGCGGCGATGCGCGCCTCGGTGCACGCCGCGCTGCCCGGCAGTGCATGCGTGACGAGCAGGGGCACCCCCGGGCTGGACCTGCGGGCCGGGCTCCGCCAGCAGCTGCGCGCGCTCGGCGTGACCAGGGTGGACACCGACCCCCGGTGCACCGTGGAGGACCGCGACCTCTACTCGCACCGCCGGGACGGCAGGACCGGCCGGCTCGCCGCGGTGACCTGGCTCGATCCCCGATGACCACGGCACACCCGGTGCGGCGCGACCGCCGCGCCGAGCTGGCCGCCGCGCTGGAGACGGTGCGTGGCCGGGTCGCGGCGGCCTGTGCCGCCGCCGGCCGCTCGGCCGACGAGGTCGAGCTGCTCGCGGTCACCAAGACCCGCCCGGCCAGCGACGTGGCGCTGCTGGCCGATCTCGGGCAGCTGGCGTTCGGCGAGAACCGCCCGCAGGAGGCCGCCGCGAAGGTGGCCGAGCTGACCGAGCTGCGCGCCGGGTGCGCAGCGCGCTGGCACCTGGTCGGGTCGCTGCAGCGCAACAAGGCCCGCTCGGTAGCGGCCTGGGCGGCCCGGGTCGAGTCGGTGGACTCCGCACGGCTGGCCGATGCGCTGGACGCGGCCGTGCCGAGGGCCGTGGACAGCGGGGAGCGGGCCGGACCGCTGTCGGTGCTGATCCAGCTCAGCCTGGACGGCGACCCGGCCCGGGGCGGGGTGCCGGCCGGGCAGCTGGCCGAGCTGGCCGACCGGATCGCCGGAACCGGGGGTCTGGTGCTGCACGGGCTCATGGCGGTGGCCCCGCTCGGTGGCGACCCGGACCGGGCGTTCGCCGCGCTCCAGGAGGCCGCCGGGAGGCTCCGGGACAGCCATCCGGGTGCCCTGGTGGTGTCCGCGGGGATGACAGCTGACTTCGAACGGGCGATCCGATACGGATCGACCTGTGTGCGTGTCGGAGCCGCCCTTCTGGGTGACCGGCCATTAGCCTCGCCCTGAGCGATAACGCGGTGTCACCGGCTACGTAGATCGGGACGGTGACGCGACTTGATGCTGCCCGCGTCGGCTCGTGAGGCTGTCGGGAAGGGGGCGTGGCCATGAGCGCGCTATATCGGCTGAAGGCGTACTTCGGGATGGTTCCGGCCGAAGATATGGACGCCTACCTCGACTACGACGATGAAACCAGCTACTACGACGAGGGGCGCACCGGGTATGCCGAACCGCACCCGGAACCCCGCGCGGAGCGTGCCGGCCAGCCCACCGAGCGGCCCTACGCCGAGCGGCACTACGGGGACCGTCCGCACACCGAGCGCGCCTCGCTGGACCGGCCGCTGCCGCCCCCGGCCCCGATCGGTGTGCCTGCGGCGCGGAGCGGCTCCGCCGGTGCCGGCCGGGCGCCGCTGACCCGGGGGGCTCTGGCGGTCGAACCGCTGGCCGCGGCGCCGCCCCGGGTGCAGGAGCCGCTGACCGAGTCGAACCGCGCCACGGCCGCCGCCGCCAAGGAGGCGCCGCTGTCGCGGATCACCACGGTGCATCCGCGTAGCTACAACGAGGCGCGGACGATCGGTGAGAGGTACCGGGAAGGCATCCCAGTGATCATGAACCTGACCGAGCTGGACGACGCGGCCGCCAAGCGGCTGGTGGACTTCGCCGCCGGGCTGGCCTTCGCCCTGCGCGGTTCCATCGACAAGGTCACCAGCCGGGTCTTCCTGCTCTCGCCCACAGGCGTCGATGTCTCCGCGGAA
This sequence comes from Pseudonocardia sp., assembly GCA_036009565.1. Lineage (GTDB taxonomy): Bacteria > Actinomycetota > Actinomycetes > Mycobacteriales > Pseudonocardiaceae > Pseudonocardia. The sequence continues at coordinate 13,135 of DASYLM010000075.1, forward strand.
GAGCGCAGAAAGCTCGCGGAGCGCGGCTTTTTCGGCCAAGATTGAAGCGTGTCCCTTCCCGCTATTCCGGCCCCCAATGGGCTCCGTAGCGCCATTACGGAGCGTGACCGGAGTGGTGACGTTGGGGTGGCTAGGACTGGACCAGTGGATTATGGTTCTGCTCCTGGCCGTGTTCATACTGTTGACGTTCATCGGCACGGCCTGATGGATGATCCGTTCGATCCGAGGTCTCTATGAGACGTGTAAAGGGCCTCGGTTGCCCTGGACTGCGTGAGGTGATCCGATGCCGCTGACCCCGGCCGACGTGCATAACGTCGCCTTCAGCAAGCCCCCGATCGGAAAACGGGGTTACAACGAGGACGAGGTGGATGCCTTCCTCGACCTCGTCGAACAAGAGCTTGGCAAGCTCATCGAGGAGAACACCGAGCTGCGCGACCAGGTGAACGCCCTGGAGCAGCAGTTGGGCAACGCGCAGAGTGACCTGTCCGAGGCGCGCGCCCAGGCCTCCCGTGCTCCCCAGCAGCGCCAGCGTCCGGCGGAAGAGACCCGCCAGACCATGGCGATGGCCATGCCGCCGCCCCCCGTCCAGGCACCGCCGCCGCCTCCCCAGGCAGCTCCCCAGGCGATGATGGACCCGGTCTCGCTCGGTGGTGACCACCACGTGCAGGCCGCGAAGGTGCTGGGACTCGCCCAGGAGATGGCCGACCGGCTGACCGCCGAGGCCAAGACCGAGGCCGACGGCATGCTCGGCGATGCGCGGACCAAGTCCGAACAGCTGCTCTCGGAGGCTCGTACCAAGTCCGACGGACTGGTCAACGAGGCCCGGGTGCGTGCCGAGACCATGCTGAACGACGCCCGGACCAGGGCTGAGACGATGGAACGCCAGTCCCGTGACAAGGCTGCCGCGCTGGTCGGGGAAGCCGAGCGCAAGCACAGCGAGATCATGGGCGGCATCCAGCGCGAGAAGTCGGTACTGGACAAGAAGATCGACGAGTTGCGTACCTTCGAGCGGGAGTACCGTACGAGGCTGAAGACGTACCTCGAATCGCAGCTGCGGGACCTCGCTGGCCGGGGATCTGCCGCTCCGTCGGATGGTCGGGCAAACTCGAGTCAGGGTTACGCGGCCACCGGCTACGGCTCAAGGGCAGACGCCGGCAGCTGAACCTCGGTCCGGCCCCAACGATTTGGTGGCCGGCGCCACAAGCGACGTCGTCACCACGGAGTGAACTGTGTTACTGCTGGTCTTGATATTCGTGCTGGTGGCCTTCGGGTTGCTGCTGGTCGCCCTGGTGACCGGTACGGCGGCTTGGGCCTGGATCTCGGTGGTGGTGAGCGTGGCCGCCGCCGGGGCTCTGGTCTACGACTGGGCACAGCGGCGCGCCGCGGTCAAGACCGGTGCCGGAGAGGGTGCGCCTCGCGGCCAGTTCGCCGCGCCGACCAACATGGTCGAACCGCCGACGACGGCGATTCCGGTCATGGGTGGCGCGGTGACCGACCCGCCGACCGAGGTTTTCGCGGCGATACGGCCCAACTCCGGAGTTGGACCGTCCGTCGCGGACGCACCGGAGACGGTTGCGATTCCAGCCGTGCCGCCGCCGTCCGGCTCCCCCGATCGACCGTCTAGCGCTGTGCCAGATGGAAGCCAATCAGGGGATGCACAGTCACCGAGTGTGACATCCGCGAGTGGTGATCGCTCGAATGTGCCGAATTCCGGCGCATCGTCACTAACGGGTGACAATGCCGGGGAAAAGACACCATCGGAATCCGGCAAATCGGGCGACCGAATTGGCGGAGTGGCTGCCGGTGCCGCCGGTGTGGCGGCAGCGGGTGCCGTGGCGGCCGGAGCCTCGGCGGCCCGGGGGGCCAAGGGACGCGAGGCCGAACCCACCGGACCCGCTGAACCCTCCGGAGCCGACGACCGGGCCCGGGACGACCGGTCCAGGGACAGCGTCGGCGGTCCCGTCGAACCGGACCGCCCGGCCAAGGCCGGCGAGCCGGTGAAGTCGGACGGCGTGAAGTCGGACGGCGTGAAGTCGGAGGGCACTGCCCGGGAGGCCGGGACCGAGGCGGACGCCGCGCCCCGGGACGCCCGGACCAGCGCGGGAGCCCAGGGTGACGGCGACAACGGGAGCACCACGGTGTTCCCGACCGTCGCCGCGGCGGGTGCCGCGGCGACGGCCCAGTCCGGCGAGCGCACCCCCGAGGGCGCTCAGGGCGAGCCCACGAGGGCGGGCCGGCCGGACGACGACGACGGCCACACCGCGGTGATCGCGAGGACGGACGACACCGCCGACGGTGCCCCGGCGCGGGAGTCCGCCCCGAGGGAACCGGTCGAGGCGGCGGCCGACGGCGCGAGCGGCGCCCAGGCGAACCCGCCCGTGCAGGGCGGGCCCCCGCCCGAGCCCGACGAGGAACGGACCAGCCCGGCCGCCGAGGCGATCGTCGCGACCCTCTCCGAGGAGGTGGCGGTCATCGACGAGCAGCCGCGCTTCCACCTACTCAGCTGCCGGCTGCTCGCCGGCAACGAGACGATCCCGCTGCCGGCCAAGGAGGCCGTCGAGTACGGCTTCACCCCGTGCGCGGTGTGCTCGCCGGTGCGCACACTCGCCGCGCGGAACCGGGCTGCGTCGTCGTCCTGACCCGCGCTACCCTGGAACCAGCACGACAGGCGTTGATCCGGCCATCACCGGGGAGCCTCCGGAAGAACAGGATCGCCGCCCCCGGCGGCGGTCCCCAGTAGAACCGGACGGGTCGGCCCGTCACAGCCTGGCGTAACGAGCGGTTGCCGACGACGTATCCCACGCCGTCGGCGGCAAGCGGGGTGGTACCGCGGTCCGGGCGCAGTCCCGGTTCGTCCCCGTGCGGAGCACGACATGGCTGCACGAGGAGTACCGCGAGATGGTCTATCCCAAGGTCGACGTCACGAGCGCGGACGACGGCGCGAGCACCGGCGGCGGTTCGGTGCCGCCCCAGCCGTCGTTCCCGACGCTGGAGCGCACTGTGCTGGCCCGCTGGGAGGCCGACCGGACGTTCCAGGCGTCGGTCGACGCCCGCCCGGCCGGCGAGAACGGCGCCAACGAGTTCGTCTTCTACGACGGGCCGCCGTTCGCGAACGGTCTGCCGCACTACGGCCACCTGCTCACCGGCTACGTCAAGGACGTGGTGCCGCGCTACCAGACCATGCGCGGCAAGCACGTGGAGCGCCGGTTCGGCTGGGACACCCACGGCCTGCCCGCCGAGGTGACCACCGAGCAGGAGCTCGGCCTCAAGCACAAGTCGGACATCGAGGACATGGGCGTCGCGGCCTTCAACGAGGCCTGCCGCGCCTCGGTGCTGCGCTACACCAACGAATGGCGCGACTACGTCACCCGGCAGGCGCGCTGGGTTGACTTCGACAACGACTACAAGACACTCGACCTGCCCTACATGGAAAGCGTCATGTGGGCGTTCAAGACGCTGTGGGACAAGGGCCTGATCTACGCCGGGTTCCGGGTGCTCTGGTACTGCTGGCGGGACGAGACGCCGCTGGCCGCCACCGAGACCAAGATGGACGACGCCTACCGGGACCGGCAGGACCCGGCGGTCACCGTCGGGCTGCGGCTCACCGCGCCCGGCGACGCCGACCTGGACGGCGCGCTGGCGCTGATCTGGACGACCACCCCGTGGACGCTGCCGTCCAACCTGGCCATGGCGGTGGGCACGGACATCGACTACGCGCTCGTCAGGGCGGAGAACGGGGAGCGCTACCTGCTCGCGGAGGCCCGCGTCGGGCACTACGCCCGCGAGCTGGGCGAGGTCGGCACAGAGGGGACGGCGACGGTGCTGCGCCGGCTCAAGGGCAGCGAGCTGCTCGGGCTGGGCTACACCCCGCCGTTCGACTTCTTCGCCGGCCGGCCGAACGCGCACCGGGTGCTCGCCGCCGACTACGTGACCACCGAGGACGGCACCGGCATCGTGCACATTGCGCCGGCGTTCGGTGAGGAGGACAAGGAGGTCACCGACGCGGCCGGTATCGAGGTCGTGGTCCCGGTGGACTCCAGGGGCGAGTTCACCGTCGAGGTGCCGCCGTACGCCGGCATGCACGTGTTCGACGCCAACGCCCACATCATCCGCGACCTGCGCGACGGCCCGAGCGGCGCGAACCCGCACGTGCAGGGTGTGCTGCTGCGGCACGAGACCTACGACCACCCGTACCCGCACTGCTGGCGCTGCGGCAACCCGCTGATCCAGCGCGCCGTGGACTCCTGGTTCGTCAGGGTCACCGCCTTCCGGGACCGGATGGTCGAGCTCAACCAGCAGATCACCTGGGTGCCGGAGAACGTCAAGGACGGCCAGTTCGGCAAGTGGCTGGAGGGCGCCCGGGACTGGAACATCTCCCGCAACCGGTACTGGGGCAGCCCGGTCCCGGTCTGGCAGTCCGACGACCCGAACTATCCGCGCACCGACGTGTACGGCTCGCTGGACGAGTTGGAGCGGGACTTCGGGGTCCGCCCGACCGACCTGCACCGCCCGCACATCGACGACCTGACCCGGCCCAACCCGGACGACCCGACCGGGCGCTCCACCATGCGCCGGGTGCCCGAGGTACTGGACTGCTGGTTCGACTCCGGCTCGATGCCGTTCGCCCAGGTGCACTACCCGTTCGAGAACGCCGAGTGGTTCAAGTACCACTACCCGGGCGACTTCATCGTCGAGTACAACGGGCAGACCCGGGGCTGGTTCTACCTGCTGCACGTGTTGGCGACCGCGCTGTTCGACCGGCCGGCGTTCTCCTCGTGCATCGCGCACGGCATCGTGCTCGGCGACGACGGGCTGAAGATGTCCAAGTCGAAGGGCAACTACCCGGACGTCAACGAGGTGTTCGACCGGGACGGCAGCGACGCGATGCGCTGGTTCCTGATGGCGTCGCCGATCCTGCGCGGCGGCAACCTGGTGGTCACCGAGCAGGGTATCCGGGAGGGCGTCCGGCAGGCCATCCTGCCGCTGTGGAACACCTGGTACTTCCTCGCGCTGTACGCCAACGCGGCCGGGCGCGAGGGTCGCACCAGGACGGACAGCCCGCACGTGCTGGACCGCTACATGCTGGCCAAGACGGCCGAGCTGGTCGACGCGGTGACCGAGGCGCAGGACCGCTACGACATCGCCGGCGCCTGCGCCATCGTCCGCGACCACGCCGAGGTCCTCACCAACTGGTACGTACGCCGCTCCCGGGGGCGGTTCTGGGACGGCGACCAGGACGCCATCGACACCCTGCACACCGTGCTCGAGGTGACCTGCCGGGTGGTGGCACCGCTGCTGCCGCTGACCGCCGAGGCGATCTGGCGTGGGCTCACCGGCGGCCGCTCGGTGCACCTGACCGACTGGCCGGCGCGCGGTGAGATGCCGCACGACCCCGCGCTGGTGGCCGGGATGGACCGGGTCCGCCAGGTCGCGTCCACGGCGCTGTCGCTGCGCAAGGCGAACAAGCTGCGGGTGCGGCTGCCGCTGACCAGGCTCACCGTGGCCGCCGAGGACGCTGCCCTGCTGGCGCCGTTCTCCGACATCCTCGCCGACGAGGTGAACGTCAAGGACGTCGAACTGTCGACCGAGGTGCGGCGGTTCGGCCGGTTCGAGCTGACCGTGAACGCCCGGGTCTGCGGGCCCCGGCTCGGCGGCGACACCCAGAAGGTGATCCGCGCGGTCAAGGCGGGCGAGTGGGAGCAGGCCGCCGACGGCACGGTGAGCGCCGCCGGCATTGACCTGCTGCCGGGGGAGTACAGCGAGCGGCTGGTGCCCGGCGAGGCGGTGGACGGCACGTCCAACGTCACGGCGGCGCTGCCGGGCAGCTCCGGGCTGGTCGTGCTGGACACCGAGGTCACGCCGGAGCTGGCCGCCGAGGGGCTGGCCAAGGACGTGGTGCGGCTCGTGCAGCAGGCTCGCCGGGAGGCTCGCCTGGACGTGTCCGACCGCGTCGCGCTGACCCTCGACGCGTCCGACGAGGTGCTGGAGGCGGTGCGCGCACACCAGGACTTCCTCGCCGAGGAGGTCCTCGCGACCTCGGTGACCTACGCACCCGTGGCGGAACCCACCCTCGCCGCCCCGGTCACCGGCGGCGCCACCGTCACGGTCCACGTCGCCGCTGTCTGACCCGGTCAATCGCCGGCAGTGATCAACGGGACACCACGGCTGTCGAGGCAGCGAGAACAGCCCTGGTGTCCCGCTGATCGTGGGTCCCTGCTCAGGTAGCGGCAGGCGCCGCGCCGGCCGGGCCTGGCGCCCTGGCATGCTGAGCCGGTGACGAGTACCGGGACGGCCAGCGACCGCTGGCGGGAGTTGCAGGAGGCGCGGGGCATCCCGCCGGAGATCGTGGCGAACGCCCCGGAGAGCCCGTGGCGACACGACCCGAAGCACTTCGGAGCGCCCGCCGAGCCCCATGACACGCCCTCCCGGGACGCCGCGATCGCCCTGCTCGGTGCGGATGGGCCCCGGCGCGGGCCGCTGACCGTGCTGGACGTCGGCTGCGGCGGCGGTTCCGCCTCGCTGGCCGTGGCCGACCACGCCGGCCTGCTCGTCGGCGTGGACCAGAACCCCGGCATGCTCGAGGTGTTCGCCGCCGACTGCGAGGCCCGCGGTGTCCGGTACCGCACCGTGCTCGGCGCCTGGCCGTCGGTCGCCAACGAGGCCGGCATCGCCGACGCGGTGCTGTGCCACCACGTCGGCTACAACACCGTGGAGTTCCCGCCGTTCCTGGTGGCCATGACGGCGGCGGCGCGGCGCGGCGTGGTCATGGAGCTCACCGCCGCGCACCCGATGGCCTGGTTGGACCCGCTCTGGGTGCGGTTCCACGGACTGCACCGGCCACCGCCGGCCACCGCGGACGACGCCGTCGCGGTGCTCAACGAGCTGGGCATCGAGCCGACCGTGGTGCGCTGGGACCGGCCGGCCCGGCTGCCCGAGGACCCGGAGTGGGTGGCCCGGCGGCTGTGCCTGCCACCGGAGCGGATCGGCGAGGTGGCCGACGCACTGGCCGAACTGCCGGCCGGCCGCCCGAGGTCGACCGTCACGCTCAGCTGGTAGGGGCGAGCGCCAGGCTGCTGGCGTACACCACCTACCTCGGGCACGCCCAGCTCGCCGCACCCCGCCGGACGCCGGTTGCGCCGGCCGGCCCGGAGCGGCAGGCCTACCTCGACTCGGTGCTGGCCGCCGTGCTGGCGGCTCTGCCGGCCCGGTGAAGCCGGCCCGGTGAGGCCGGCCGGATGAGGCTGGCCAGGTCACACTGGCCCGGTGACCTGACCCGGTGATCGGCCGCGCCCGCCGCCGCGGTGAAATTACCGGTCAGGGCCGGCCGCGGACGGGGGTGCGATGGGCGTTTCCCTCGAAGCGGTCCTGGGCATCGGCGCCGCCGTCGTGCTGCTCAGTGTGGTGGCGGTGCGGGCCTCGGTCCGCCTGGGGCTGCCGTCGCTGTTGCTGTACCTCGGGATCGGCGTGCTGCTCGGCGAGTCGGTGCTGGGCTTCCAGTTCTCCAACGCCGGGCTCACCGAGTCACTCGGGCTGGCCGCGCTGGTCCTGATCCTCATCGAGGGCGGGTTGACCACCCGCTGGGAGGACGTCCGGCCGTCGCTCAACATCGGTATCTCACTGTCCACGCTGGCCGTGGCCGTCAGCATCGGGGTCACCGGGACCGCGCTGCACCTGCTGCTCGGGCTGGAGTGGCGCACCGCGTTCCTGTGGGGCGCTGTGCTGTCCTCGACGGACGCGGCGGCGGTGTTCAGCGTGCTGCGCGGGGTGGGGGTGCGGCGTCGGCTCTCCGGGGCGCTCGAACTGGAGTCCGGGCTCAACGACGCCCCGGTGGTCATCGCGGTGGTGCTGCTCGCCTCGCCGGGACCGCTGCAGTGGTGGAGCCCCGCGCTGGTGGTCTACGAGCTCGCGGTGGGTGCCGCGGTCGGCGCGGCGCTCGGCTTCGGCGGGGCGTGGGCGCTGCGCCGGGCCGCGCTGCCGGCGACCGGGCTGTATCCGCTGGCCACCATGGCCGTCTGCGTGCTCAGCTACGCCGGCGGCCAGTGGTTGCACGCCTCCGGGTTCCTCGCCACCTACCTCGCCGCACTGATCCTGGGCAACTCGAACCTGCCGCACCGGGGCGGCGTGATGTCCTTCGCCGAGGGCACCGGATGGCTCGCCCAGATCGGGCTGTTCGTGCTGCTCGGGCTGTACTCCTCACCCGGCGCGCTGGGCGGCGCCCTGCTGCCCGCGCTGGTCGCCGGGCTGGTCCTGGTGCTGCTCGGCCGGCCGCTGTCCATCGTGGTGTCCATGCTGCCGTTCCGGTTGCCCTGGCGGGAGCAGGCGTTCCTGTCCTGGGCCGGGCTGCGTGGCGCGGTACCCATCGTGCTCGCGCTGATACCGGTGACCCGTGCCCCGGACAGTCAGGGCGCGCGGCTGCTGGTCGACGTAGTGCTGGTGCTGGTGGTGGTGCTGACCCTGCTGCAGGGCACCACGCTGCCCTGGGTGGCCCGGCTGCTCGGGGTGTCCCGAGGCCTGGACGCCACCGAGATCGAGGTCGACTCCGCCCCGCTGGACGAGCTCGCCGCCGACCTGCTGCAGGTGCGGGTGCCGGTCGGCTCGCGGCTGCACGGGGTGTACCTGCGCGAGCTGAGACTGCCCAGAGGGGCGCTGGTCAGCCTGATCGTGCGGGGCGGCGACGGCTTCACACCCACCCCGGACACCCGGCTGCAGGAGCGTGACCAGCTGCTGGTGGTCACCACCGCGGCGGTCCGGAGCCGGGCCGAACAACGGATCCGCGCGGTCGACCGGGCCGGCCGGCTGGCCCGGTGGCGCGGTGAGTCCGGCCGGTCGTAGACAATCGACTCATGACCACGTCGTCCGAGCCCGAGGCTGCCGAGGAATACCCGCGGCCCGGCGGCGGTCGCGCCCCGGGCACCCGGCCGCTGCGGGGGCTGACCCTGGCCGTGGTCGCCGCCGCGGTCTGGGCGATCGACCTCAAGACCAAGATGCTCGCGGTGGACCACCTGGAGTGGCAACCCCCGCTGCGGACCCTGGACGGCCTGGTCTATCTGCAGCTGGTGCGCAACCCGGGGGCCGCCTTCGGCATGGCCACCGGGATGACCTGGTTGCTCACCCTGATCGCGGCCGGCGTGGTGGTGGCCATCGTGCGGGTGTCCGGTCGGTTGCACTCGCGGGGCTGGGCGGTGGCCCTGGGCCTGGTGCTCGGCGGCGCGCTGGGCAACCTCACCGACCGGGTGTTCCGCTACCCCGGGATCTTCCGCGGCTGGGTGGTGGACATGGTCTCGGTGCTCGCCCCGGACGGGCGGGCCTGGCCGGTGTTCAACGCGGCCGACTCGGCGATCTGCACCGGCGGTGCGCTGCTCGTGCTGCTGGCGCTGATCGGCATCGAGCTGGACGGCACCCGGGGACGCAAACGGCGCCCCGAGCCCGGCCAGGACAGTGAGGCCGGCGAGTGACGGACACACGGGAGCTGCCGGTACCGGACGGACTGGACGGCATGCGGGTCGACGCCGGGTTGTCCCGGCTGCTCGGGCTGTCCCGGACCGTGGTGGCCGGGCTCGCCGAGAACGGCCAGATCCAGGTGGACGGGCGGACGCTGGACAAGTCGGACCGGCTGATCGCCGGCACCTGGCTCGAGGTCACGCTGCCCACGCCGGAGCGGCCGGCGCCGACCGAGCCGGCCGCCCGGGTGGAAGGCCTGACCCGGCTGTACGAGGACGACGACATCGTGGTGGTCGACAAGCCGGTGGGGGTGGCCGCGCACCCGAGCCCGGGGTGGGACGGCCCGACGGTGACCGGCGGGCTGGCCGCGCTGGGGGTACAGCTGTCCACGTCCGGCGCGGAGGAACGCAAGGGCATCGTGCACCGACTCGACGCCGGCACCACCGGGATCATGGTGGTGGCCAAGTCCGAGCGGGCGTACACCGCGCTGAAATGGGCGTTCAAGCAGCGTGAGGTGACCAAGCGCTACCACGCCATCGTGCAGGGCCACCCGGACCCGAGCCGGGGCACCGTGGACGCCCCGATCGACCGGCACCCCAGGCACGACTACCGCTTCGCCGTGGTGGCCGGCGGCAAGCCCAGCGTCACGCACTACGACACGGTGGAGGCGTTCCCGGCCGCCAGCCTGCTGGACATCAAGCTGGAGACCGGGCGCACGCACCAGATCCGGGTGCACATGTCCGCACTGCGGCATCCCTGCGTGGGTGACCTCACCTACGGCGCCGACCCGGCCCTGGCCGAGAAGCTGGGGCTGACCCGGCAGTGGCTGCACGCCCGCCAGCTCGGCTTCGCGCACCCGGGCGACGGCCGCCAGGTGGAGTTCACCAGCCCCTACCCGGACGACCTGCGGCACGCACTGGACGTGCTGCGGGACGATGGCTGAAGCCGGCACCGACAGCGACACCGGCGGGCGGACCGCCCGCCGGCCGCTGTGGCCGGCGCTGCTCTGCGTCCTGCTGGTGCTGCTCGCGGTGGCCTGGGTGGCCGGCCGGCAGTCCCTGTTCGGCGCACCCGACCAGCCGGCCTCGCTCGACGCCGTCCGGCTCGGCCCCGACCCCGGCGCCCCGGTGGCCGCCTACCTGGCAGGTCTGCCCGCCCGGTGGCCGGCGCCCGGTGCGCCGGCGGTCCCCGCGCTGGTGCAGTTCGGTACCGAGCTGGACGGGGCGAGCGTCGCCCGGCTGCTCGCCGGGGTCACCCCGGCCACCGCGGTGATCCGGGTGCCGCTGCCCCGGGTGCAGACCGCGCTGCGGTTCGAGGCGCTGCCCCCGGTCGACCTGGCGGACCCGGTGCTCGGCGCCCAGCGGCGGCTCGCGCTCGCCCAACAGGCCGCCGCGCGGGACGCCTCGGCGGAGGCCGGCCGGCTGACCGGGCGGGCCGCCTCGGTGGCCCGCTACGAGGCCACTGTCCTGGGCGGCGCACCGAGCGGCGTGGTGCCCGGCGCACCGCGTGGCGTGGGCGGCGTGGGGGGCGCACCGAGCGGCGTGGTGCCCGGCGCATCGCGTGGCGTGGGCGGCGCACCGACTCCGTGTCGGTGTGTGCTCGCGGTGCTCGTGGTCGGCGACCGGACCGCAATTTCCCGGCTGGCCGAGCAGCCGGCGGTGCGCGCGGTGGACGCCGCCCCGGCGGGGACACCGACGTCCGGGGTGGCGCTGGCACCGCTGCTGCCGGAGCAGTCCGAGGTGGCCGGCCCGGTGCCGGACGACGGCGCGGTGCCCAGCTCGCCGGGTCCCAGCCCCGGACCGGAGCCGACCGCGCCGGGTGGCTCCTGAGCTCCCCTTTGCTCTGCGTAGGTATACGCAACACCGCGGGTCCGGGCGGCACCATCGGACCCCGTCGACGGGTCGGGCAGCGCGGCGACCTCGGTGACCAGTGCGGTTAGCAGTGCGGTGAGCAGCGCGGTGAGCAGCGTGGTGACCAGTGCGGTGAGCAGCGCGGTGAGCATGGCCGGTCAGTCACCGAGATCGACGGGAGGGTCGAAATTTCCATGATCGAATGACCCTGAGGTCGATCTCGGCGAACCGAAGGCCCTGGCGAACGCGGAACCGCGGCGAACCTGTTGCGTATATATGCGCAGAGCAAAGGGCCGCCGGCGCACTCCGCCGCGGCGGAGTGCGCCACCGGGCGGAGTGCGCCACCGGGCGGAGTGCGCCACCCGGCGGTGTGCGGCACCGGGCGGAGTGCGCCACCGG
>DASYLM010000076.1:0-3078 GCA_036009565.1 Pseudonocardia sp.
CAGATATTCGGTGATCCAGATGGATGCATCGCAAGGCGGAGGAGGGGCCGATACCGTCGTTGTATCGGCCCCGACGACAACGCCGCGAGGCGCCATCTGGGCGCCGGAGATCGGCAAAAGACTTCGGACGCAGGGCACTAGCTAGTGCGGTCGTGATCGACACACCGCGGTCCGCCACCTCGCCGCGAAAGCCACAGTCGGTGACCGGTCGATTGGCTCCGGATGCGTCGAGGTCAACCTGAGGCTGGATCTCGGCGAAAAAAACCGTACTGGCGTTGGTCTCGGTGACACTGGACGAAAATGGATGCGCCGGGATCGACACTAGGCCGCTCCGTCGGTAGCGCAGCGTTACTCAGCGGGCAGACGCAACGGCAGACCAGGGAACTCTGCCAAGGGCCAGAGCTCCCACGGCCGAGGATCGCTAGTGCAGTCTCATGGCGTCCGGGAGGACGAAGTAGAACAGCAGCGAGATCAGGATCAGGTAGGCCAGGATGACCAGCGTCCAGGGCATGTTGTAGCGGATGACGTCGCCCTCCTTGCGGACCATTGACGTCGTCGCCACCCCCACACTGGCCGTCTGGGGTGCCACCGGTTTGCCGACCTCGGCGCCCACCGAGTTCAGCGCCGGGAACAGCAGCACCGGGGCACCGAGCAGCTTGCCCACGGTGAGCTGGAACGCACCGAACACCGCGTTCGACGAGGTGTTGCTGCCGGACAGCGCCACCGCGATCCAACCGAGCACCGGGGCCAGCACCACGTATACTGGGCCGATCTTGGCGAACCCGTTGGCCATCGAGTTGGCCATCCCGGCGTAGTTGAAGACGTTGGCCAGCCCGAAGATGAACGGCGCGACCAGGAGCGCACCCCACATCTGCCGGAACGTCTCCCGGAAGGTCCGCGCGAGCTGGCGCCCGGTGGGGCGCAGGAACGCCACCACCAGCAGCCAGGCCACCAGGATCGCGGTGCCGGCCACGAACGGCGCCCACTTGAAGCTCACGCTGGTGATCTTGTAGTCCAGCGAACTGATCGCCTTCACGGCCGGCGCGAACGGCGTGTAGCCGGGCAGCGGCGACCAGGGCCCGGTCCAGACGACCACCACCGCGACCAGGATCCCGAACGGCACCAGCCCGCGCACCGCGGCGCGGGTGCTGATCCGGTCGCCGGCCTCGGCGGCGCCGGGACCGGTGCGGGTCGTCGCCGGATCGAGCGGGACGCCGCCGAAGCCGAGTGGCACCTTGGGCTGCCAGAACTTCAGGAACACCAGCAGCGCGGCGAAGCACACCAGTGAACCGACCACGTCGGGCAGGTACGGGCCGAGGAACTGCGACGTCGGGAACTGCCCGGCGATGAACCCCAGCGCGCCCACCACACCGATCGGCCAGCCGTCGCGCAGCCCCCGGCGGCCGCTGACCAGGTAGATCAGCACGAACGGCGGCAGCAGGGCCAGGATCGCGACGATCTTGCCGATGGACGCCGACAGCTCCATCAACGGCAGCCCGGTGACCGCGGCGAGGCCGATGATCGGGGCACCGAGCGCGCCGTAGGAGACCGGGGCGTTGTTCGCGATGGCGGCCACCCGGATCGCCGCCAGGTCGGCCACCCCGAGCGCGATCAGGATCGGCGCGACGACCGCCCACGGGTAGCCGAAGCCGACCAACCCCTCCATCAGGGCGCCGAACGCCCACGCCATCAGGATGGTCTGCACCCGGATGTCCGCCGTCGCCTGCTGGATCAGCCACTGCTTGAACGCCTCGAAAGCGCCGGTGGCCACCATCGTGTTATAGATGATCACACCCCAGAGCACGATCCAGTCCACCGACCACAGACCGGTCAACATGCCGAGCCCGTACGCCTCGAAGCTCTCCGCGGGTGGGGCCTGCCAGACCATGACGGCGAGCGACAGGGTCACCACCGCGCCGAGGATCACCGCCGGCAGGGCGGAGAACCGGAGACCGGCCAGCAACACCAGCAGCACGGCGACCGGGATCATCGCGACCAGGGTGCTGGCAAGCACCGACCCGAGCGGGTCGACCATCTGGAGGAAGGGCGGCACGTCCTACCTCCTGGACTCAGCGATCATGTGTCCACGATGAGGTGAAGTCGATCACTCCGCAAGTGGGGGATCGGCATGTCACCGGGATCGGTGTGTCCCGCGGGTTGTCGCGCCCACCGACATGACCAGGTGGATCCGCTCCGGTGACCCCGCCGAGCGCAGCGTCAGCGCCCAGCCGTCGGTGGTGCTGCCCACGGCGGTGTGCAGCGCCACCGCGGTGGGCAGCACCACCGGTGCGCGGAACACCACGTCGACCTCGTAGGCCTCGGGCAGGCGCCCCTGCAGGGTGGACAGGCAGCGGGCGGCGGTCCACATGCCGTGCGCGATGGCGCCGGGGAAGCCGAACAGCCGCGCGGTCAGCGGATGCAGATGGATCGGGTTCACGTCGCCGCTGACCGAGGCGTAGCGGCGCCCGGTGTCGCCGGCGAGGTCCCAGCGGGCCGACAGCGGGGCGGGGACCTCCGCCGGTTCCGGCTCGTCGGGCTCGGTCGGGGGCGCCTGCGCCGCGGTGGCACCGCGGGACAGGTAGCCGCTGCGGGCCCGCCAGACCGGTTCGCCGGCCACCGAGACGTCGGCGACCAGGTCCACCTGTGCGCCGCGTGGGTGCGGCCGCAACCGCTCCGCGTGCACCCGCAGCTCCAGCGGCTCGTCGGCCCCGATCGCCCGGTACAGCCGCATCCGCTGCCGCACGTGCACCAGCCCGGGCAGCCGCAGCGGGAAGCCGGCCCCGGTCATCAGCTTGATCTGCGCGCCGAACGCCAGGACCTGCGGATAGGTCACCGGCAGGGAGCCGTCCACGGCGAACCCGCAGACCCGCGCGTAGGCCGCCAACTGATCGGTGTCGACCCCCGGCAGGGACAGCGCGAGCTCGCGGTCCGGCAGCGCACCACCACCGCCGCGGCCGGGCAGCAGCGCCACCGCGTACCTCGGTCCGAGCCGGGGTGTCCCGGTGAGGCGCTCGGTGCCCGGTCCGCCGGTTCCGCGCCGGCCGGCATCGCTCATGTCAGGCCCCCAGCATGCTCTGG
>DASYLM010000077.1:0-2244 GCA_036009565.1 Pseudonocardia sp.
GGATTTGCTGTCGTATGCGAGTCCGGACATCAAAGTAACTTGAGTCCGGTTTTCGCTCGCTGAAACCGGCCTGAGGTTACTCTCAATGCGACGGAACGAGCCCCTTCCGCAGCGATCCAGCTCACCTGACCCACGACCAAGGACCTGCCCCCCGACCCATCCGAGACCGGCACCCCACGCGCCCGCCTCGCCCCCCGACCCATCCGACACCGGCTCCACGCGCCCGGCTCGCCCCTCGACCCATCCGACACCGGCTCCACGCGCCCGGCTCGTCCGCCGACGACCCCGCGCGCCGGGATCGTCCGAATGTCGGCCCTGGGCGCCGAAGTCGGTGGACCGCGGCGCTCAGTAGCCGTACCCGCCGCCGCTGTCGCTCGACTCCGGGTCGGGCGCGGGAGCCGGCTGCCGAGCCGGCGCCGGAACCGCGCCGCCCTGCCCCGACCCCGGCTCAGGCCCGTCGGCGCCGGACGACCCCGACGGGTCGGCCGACCCGACCAACTCGGACGACCGCTTCGCCGATTTGCCGGCGGCCACCGCCGGCTTGCCGAGCGGCCCGACCGCGTGCCAGCTGCCGCCGACGCCCTCGCCACTGGTCTGGCCCGGAGCGGTGTCGCCGGTGTAGCGGTAGAGCGGCCAGCCGGCCAGGGTGAGCTGTCGGGTGCCGTCGGACCGGACCGTGATACCGACCAGGGCCGGCTCGATGCCGGTGAGCGTCGGCGCGCCGTCCGCGGCCAGCACCGGCGGCCAGGTCGTCGCGCACTGCCCGGCGCAGTTCGACTTGGCCGGCTTCGCGGTGTCCTTGTCGAACCGGTAGAGGGTCGCGCCGGAACTGGTCACCACCTCGCCGATCGGGGCGAGGCTCGCGGTCAGCTCGATCGGCGCGGGCGCGGCGGCCGCCGGCAGCGGGGCGACGGGCTCGGGCGCGCCACGCAGGACGTCGTAGCCGCCCAGGGCGACCAGCGCCAACGCCGCGCCCACCAGCAGGGGCATGGGCCTGAACATGGCTTTCTCCTCGGTCATCCCGCGCCGGCTGGGAATACGGCGCGTGCCACCTCACACGGGGTCGACCGACAGCCGGTTCAGCCCCCCACCCGATCGGCCGCGGGGAATTTCTTGCCAACCGACACGTTACGATATATCGTGAGTGCAGCGATAACAGTCGCAACATGACGAGAGATATCCAGGAGGTATCACCATGACTAGCATTAACGCAGCCTGGGACCCACGCTTCACCGCGCTCCGAGGTGCCATGCGGCACCGCGGCCGGATGACGGCTTTCGCCCAGCGGGGTCCGGGCGACGACGATGCACTCGGCGGTCCGGGCTTCGAACGCCCACGTGGGCCTGGCAGGCCCGGTCGCCGACGGGGCCCACGTGGCTTCGACGGCCCGGGGTTCGGACCGGACTTCCCGCCGGGGTTCGGACCTGAGTTCGGGCCCGGCCCGCGCGGCCGAGGCCGCCGGGGCGGGCGCCGGTCCCGGGGCGACATCCGGCTCGCCGTACTGGCGCTGCTCGCCGAGCAGCCCAGGCACGGCTACGAGATCATCCAGGAGATCAACGAGCGCACCCAGGGCTCATGGCGCCCCAGCCCCGGCTCGGTCTATCCGACGCTGCAACAGCTGGCGGACGAGGGCCTGGTGCTCATCGAGGACTCCGACGGCCGGCGCACCGTTGCGCTGACCGAGGCCGGCACCAGCTACGTCGAGGAACACCGCGACGAGCTGGCCAAGGTCTGGGAGGCGGTGGTCGGTGACGAGGTCAGTACCGCCGTCGCCAACCTGCGCACCCAGTACAGCCAGTTGCACGCCGCCGTGGCACAGATCATGTCGGCGGGCACCGATGAGCAGCGGGAGACCGCCGCCACCGCGCTGGCCGACGCGCGCAAGGCCATCTACCGGCTGCTCGCCGAGGACTGAGCGCGCGGCCCACGCGGGCGCCGCACCCCACGGCACACATCGCGACGGCACCGCACACAGGTTCGAACCTGTGTGCGGCGGCCGCGCGGTGTGTGCCGTTCAGCGTCGCCAGCCCGTACCACGTCGCCAGCCCGTACCACGTCACCAGCCCGTACCACGTCACCAGCCCGGGAAGCACTCAGCTCGGGAAACAGCGGCCGAACGCGACCAGCAGGCGGGGCGGACCGCTCAGCCGGATCCGACGCAGCAGCAGCGCCGCCACCAGCGGGCGCTCGCCGGCCAGGAAGCCGAACCAGCTCCGCGTATCGGCCCGGACCCGCAGGTCGGCG
>DASYLM010000078.1:0-1554 GCA_036009565.1 Pseudonocardia sp.
AGCCGCACCGACTGGTGGAGCTCACCGTGTTGGTGCTGGCCAACCTGGTCGCTACCGCCGTGCGCTTCGTGTTGTTGCGCGGCTGGGTGTTTCACCCGCGACGCGCCCGCTAATCATCCGTCAACGCAAGAGATCCCACAGACCCGAGGAAACGATGACCACGATCACCGCAGACGTCCGCCCGGACGCAGCCGACGAACCCGAGGCTACGCCGGACCCGCGTTGGGCCCGGCCCGGCTTGCTCGCTCTGCTGGCAGGCACGGCGGTGCTGTACCTGTGGGGTCTCGGCTCGTCGGGCTGGGCGAACAGCTACTACGCCGCCGCCGCGCAGGCAGGTACCCAGTCCTGGAAGGCCTGGCTGTTCGGGTCGCTGGACGCCGGCAATGCCATCACGGTGGACAAGCCACCCGCGGCGATGTGGGTGATGGGGTTGTCCGGCAGGCTGTTCGGGTTCAACGAGTTCACCTTGCTCCTGCCGCAGGCGCTGATGGGAGTGGCCGCCGTCGCGGTGCTGTACCTCACCGTCAAGCGGAGCAGTGGCCCCGGCGCAGGTCTGATCGCCGGTGCGGTGCTGGCGTTGACGCCCGTGGCGACGCTGATGTTCCGGTACGACAACCCCGACGCATTGCTGGTCCTGCTGCTCGTCGTTGCGGCGTATTGCACGGTGCGGGCCATCGAGAACGGCAGCACGCGCTGGATGGCGCTGACCGGATGCGTCGTCGGCTTCGCCTTCCTGACCAAGATGCTTCAGGCGTTCCTCATCGTGCCCGGTCTCGCACTGGCGTTCCTGGTTGCCGCGCCCATCGGTTTGTCGAAACGGATCGGCGCCCTACTGGTCGGCGGCGTCACCATGGTCGTCTCCGCAGGTTGGTACGTCGCGCTGGTCGGTCTGTGGCCCGCTGACTCGCGGCCCTACATCGCCGGCTCCACCGACAACAGCCTGATGCAATTGGCCTTGGGGTACAACGGAATCCAGCGCATCGCCGGTGGCGGCGACCATGGAGGCGGTCCCGGCGGCGGCCACGGCCCTGGCGGACCAGGAGGCAACCTCTTCTTCGGTGGTGAGCCCGGCATCGGCCGGATGTTCGGCCCGTCGTTCGGCACCGAGGCGTCGTGGCTGTTGCCCGCGGCGATCATCGGCCTGCTTGCGGGGCTGTGGCTGACGTGGCGGACCGCGCGTACCGGCCGGGTGTGGGCCAGCCTGCTGCTGTGGGGAGGCTGGCTGCTGGTGACCGGCGCCGTGTTCAGCTTCATGGACGGCACGGTCCACCCCTACTACACCGTCGCCCTTGCTCCTGCCATAGCCGCGTTGGTGGGCATCGCGGTCGCAGAACTGCTGCGCCACAGGGACACCCGTTCAGCCCGCTTGACCCTCGCGGTCATGCTGGCGGCGACCGGCGGATGGGCGTTTGCCCTCCTGGATCGGACTCCGGACTGGTGGCCTGCGCTGCGCTGGATCGTGTTGGTCGGCTCGATCGTCGTGGCTGCGGCCCTGGCCCTACGTCTGCACCGACCGGGCCGCGCGACGGTGGTCGTGCTCGCGGCCGCCGCCCT
>DASYLM010000079.1:0-9297 GCA_036009565.1 Pseudonocardia sp.
ATCGATCCAGGCCGCCGCGGCCGCCGCGGCTGCCGGGGGCCCCGCCGCGGCTGCCGGGGGCCCCGCCGCGGCTGCCGGGGGCCCCGCCGCGGCCGGCGGGGACCCCGGCGCGGCCGGCGGGGCCCCCGGCGCCGAGACCGCAAGCAGAACTGAGCCGAATCCGGCCACCAGCACTCTCACCAGCACTTCCACCAGCGCCGATCGAGCCGCGCGCCTCCGATTGCCCATGTCCCGAGGATCCCGCCCGGCGGGGGATCGGTGCCGCCCGGCCGGCCCGCCTGTGCACAGCTGACCCGCCGGTGGACAACCCGTCCCGCGGCGGGCCACCCGGGTCCGCCCCACCTCACACCCGGCGTACACTGGACCTGCGTCTCGTGTGTCACGAGATGACTTCGCGCGTCCGCGCATCTCGTGTTCGATCCGCCCTCGGGCGGATCGGGCGGGAACGGCGTCCGGGCGGTCCCGTTGGCCAGGGTACGGCGGCCGGCGGGTCCGGGCGGCGGTGCGGACGCTAGGGCGGTGCCACCCGGTGCCGCGCAGAAACCGCCCGCGCTACCGCAGGGGTTGCGGCGGCGCTCGACGAAAGAGGTGTGACACAGGCCATGGCCGTCGTCACGATGAAACAACTGCTCGACTCCGGCGTGCACTTCGGGCACCAGACCCGCCGCTGGAACCCGAAGATGAAGCGCTACATCTTCACCGAGCGCAATGGCATCTACATCATCGACCTCCAGCAGACGCTGTCCTACATCGACCGCGCCTACGAGTTCGTCCGCGAGACCGTGGCCCACGGCGGCTCGGTGCTGTTCATCGGCACCAAGAAGCAGGCCCAGGAAGCCATCGCGGACGAGGCCCAGCGGGTCAACATGCCGTACGTCAACCAGCGTTGGCTGGGCGGCATGCTCACGAACTTCCAGACCGTGCACAAGCGGCTGCAGCGCCTCAAGGAGCTGGAGTCGATGGAGCAGGGCGGGGGCTTCGAGGGCCGCACCAAGAAGGAAATCTTGATGCTGACCCGCGAGAAGATCAAGCTCGAGCGCACCCTCGGCGGTATCCGCGACATGGCCAAGGTGCCCAGCGCCGTCTGGATCGTGGACACCAAGAAGGAGCACATCGCGGTCGGCGAGGCCCGCAAGCTGGGCATCCCGGTGGTGGCCATCCTGGACACCAACTGCGACCCCGACGAGGTCGACTACCCGATCCCGGGCAACGACGACGCCATCCGGTCCGCCGCGCTGCTCACCAAGGTGATCGCCCGGGCGGCCGCGGACGGCCTGATGGCCCGCTCCGCACGGGGCCGAGGCACCGACGGCGACGAGAAGCCGGAGGCCGGCCCGGCCACCGACGAGCCGCTCGCCGAGTGGGAGAAGGAACTGCTGACCGGCGGTTCGGACGGCGCTGAGCTGGCCGCACCGGTGGCCGCACCGGTCGCCGCCGAACCGGCCGAGACGGTGTCGGCCGGCGTCGCCCCGGCCAGCACGAGCAACGGCACCCCGCAGACCGCCGAATAGGTCTGGTGCCCCGGCGCCCGCCGCCGCTCAAGGCGGCGGGCGCCGTTTTCACCGCTACCTGAAGAACTTCACACAGCCACACAGCAAGGACGGTTGCACCACGATGGCGAACTACACGGCCGCGGACGTGAAGCGGCTCCGCGAGCTGACCGGCTCCGGGATGATGGACTGTAAGAAGGCCCTGGAGGAGTCCGACGGCGACCTCGAGAAGGCCGTCGAGGTGCTCCGCATCAAGGGCGCCAAGGATGTCGGCAAGCGCGCGGAGCGCACCACCTCGGCCGGCCTCGTGGTCGCCGAGGGCGGCACCATGGTCGAGCTGCTCTGCGAGACCGACTTCGTCGCCAAGAGCGCCGACTTCCAGGCCCTGGCCAGCAAGGTTCTCGCGGCGGCCACCGCGAGCAACCCGGCCGACATCGACGAGCTGCGTTCGGCCGCCTCCGACGGTGGGACCGTGGACGACGCCGTGCAGGGGCTCTCCGCCCGCATCGGCGAGAAGCTGCAGCTGTCGCGCTACGTGCACTTCGACGGCCCGGTCGCGGTCTACCTGCACCGCCGCGCGACCGACCTGCCGCCCGCCATCGGCATCCTCGTCTCCTACACCGGTGACGGCGCCGACGCGGCCGAGGTCGCCCGCGGCGTGGCCATGCACATCGCCGCCTCCCGGCCGCGCTACGTCACCCGCGACGAGGTGCCGGAGGACGTGGTGGCCGCCGAGCGCCGCATCGCCGAGGCGACCGCGCGCGAGGAGGGCAAGCCGGAGCAGGCACTGCCCCGCATCATCGAGGGCCGGGTGAACGGCTTCTTCAAGGACGTCGTGCTGCTCGAGCAGGCCTCGGTGCACGACAGCAAGAAGACGGTGAAGGTCGCTCTCGAGGAGGCCGGCGTCACCGTGACCAAGTTCGCCCGCTTCGAGGTTGGCCAGGCCTAGCGTGGCGCTGCCCCTTACCGATGTCGACGGCGGTAGTCGCACCGGCGGCTACCGCCGCGTGCTGCTCAAACTGGGCGGCGAGATGTTCGGCGGCGGTTCGGTCGGGGTCGACCCGCCGGTGGTGCAGGGCGTCGCCCGGCAGATCGCCGACGTGGTCGCCAGCGGGGTACAGGTCGCCGTGGTGATAGGCGGCGGCAACTTCTTCCGGGGTGCCCAGCTCACCGAGGGCGGGATGGAACGCTCCCGCGCCGACTACATGGGCATGTTGGCCACCGTGATGAACTGTCTCGCCCTGCAGGACTTCCTGGAGCGCGAGCACGGCATCGACACCCGGGTGCAGACCGCGATCACCATGGGTCAGGTGGCCGAGCCCTACATTCCCCGTCGCGCCATGCGGCACCTGGAGAAGGGCCGCGTGGTGATCTTCGGCGCCGGTGTCGGGATGCCCTACTTCTCGACCGACACAGCGGGCGCCCAGCGCGCGCTGGAGATCGGCTCGGAGGTGGTGCTGCTCGCCAAGGGCGTCGACGGCGTCTACACCGCCGACCCCAAGACAGACCCCGACGCCGAGATGTTCCACGAGATCACCCACCGCGAGGTGCTCGAGCGTGGGCTCAAGGTGGCGGACGCTACGGCGTTCAGTCTGTGCATGGACAACAACATGCCGATCATCGTGTTCAACCTGTTGACCGAGGGCAACATCGGTCGGGCGGTGCGGGGTGAGAGGATCGGCACATTGGTCAGCACCCCCGTGGGCTAAGACAGCCTGAGTAACGAACAGCACTGGAGCAGCCGTGATCGACGAGACCCTCTTCGAAGCCGAGGAGAAGATGGAGAAGGCCGTCGCGGTCACGCGTGAGGACCTCAATACGGTGCGCACCGGGCGGGCGAACCCTTCGATGTTCTCCCGGATCGTGGTCGACTACTACGGGTCGCCGACGCCGCTGAACCAGCTCGCGGGGGTGAGCGTCCCGGAGGCCCGGATGGCGGTGGTCAAGCCCTACGACGCCAGCCAGCTCAAGGCGATGGAGAAGGCGATCCGCGACTCCGACCTCGGCGTCAACCCGACCAACGACGGCACGATCATCCGCGTGCTGATCCCTCAGCTGTCCGAGGAGCGCCGCCGCGACCTGGTCAAGGTCGCCCGGGGCAAGGGCGAGGACGGCAAGGTCTCCATTCGCAGCATCCGGCGCAAGGCGATGGAGGAACTGCACCGGATCTCGAAGGAGGGCGAGGCCGGCGAGGACGAGGTGGCCCGCGCGGAGAAGGAGCTGCAGAGCGCGGTCGACCGCTACGTCACGCAGGTCGAGGAGCTCATGAAGAACAAGGAAGCCGAGCTGCTCGAGGTGTGAGTAACGTGACGGCCGCTGCGGGCCGACCGCCTTCCCGACTCGGCCGGGACCTGCGGGCGGCGATCCTGGTCGGTGCCGCCCTCGGTGCGGTCATCCTGGCCAGCCTGTTCCTGGTGCGCCAGGCATTCATCGCGGTGGTCGCGATCTCCATCCTGGTGGCCACCTGTGAGCTGGCCGGCGCGCTCCGCCGGGGCGGCGGGATCAAGGTTGCGCTGATCCCGGCCTGCGTCGGCGGCCAGGCGACGATCTGGCTCGCCTGGCCCTACGGCACCACGGGGCTGCTGTCCGCCGCCGCCGTCACCGTGCTGGTGTGCCTGCTGTGGCGGATGCGCGAGGGGCCGGACGGCTATCTGCGCGACGTCAGCGCATCACTGTTCACCGTGGTGTACGTGCCGTTCTTCGCCGCGTTCGCCGCGCTGCTGGTGGTGCCCGCCGACGGTGCCGGCCGGGTGCTGACCTGGATGCTGTGCGTAGTCGCCTCGGACATCGGTGGTTACGCCGCCGGCGTCGTCGCCGGCAAGCACCCGATGGCGCCCACGATCAGCCCGAAGAAGTCCTGGGAGGGCTTCGCCGGTTCGATGGCCGGCGGCATGATCGTCGGGGCGGTCTGCCTGGCCGCGCTGCTGCACGGCCGGTGGTGGTTGGGGGTGCTGGTCGGTGCCCTGCTGGTGGCGGTGGCCACCGCGGGTGACCTGATCGAGTCGTTGATCAAGCGCGACCTCGGCATCAAGGACATGGGCTCGTTGCTGCCCGGGCACGGCGGCCTGATGGACCGGCTGGACTCGCTGCTGCCGACCGCGATGGTGTCCTGGCTGCTGCTCAGCGTGTTCGTGCCGGTCAGCTGACCCGCACCCACCACAGCACGCGGACGATCGCCCCGGAGGCCGGCACTTGAGCATCGTGCCCAGTCCGAACATCTGGCACTGGCCGGATGTCTACGAGCAGGAGAACCGGGCGCAGGACGCGACCGGCGCCATCTGGGCCGCCCTGCGCGAGGCGACCGACTGGGCCGGTGCGGACGTGATCGACATCGGCTGCGGTACCGGGTTCCACCTGCCGATGTTCGCCGCGACCGCAAACGCCGTGGTCGGGGTGGAGCCGCATCCGCCCCTGGTGCGGCGGGCCCGCGACCGGGTCGCCGAGCTGCCCGGCGTGCGGGTGGTCGAGGCCGGCGCCGAACGGGTCCCCCTGCCGGACGCCAGCGCCGACCTGGTGCACGCGCGCACCGCGTACTTCTTCGGGCCGGGCTGCGAACCCGGGTTGGTGGAGGCGGACCGCCTGCTGCGCCCGAACGGGGTACTCGCGGTCGTCGACCTGGATGTGAGCCGGCCGCCCTACGGCAACTGGCTGCGCGCCGACGTGCCGCACTACGACCCGGCCGCTGTCGAGCGGTTCTTCGACCGCCAGGGGTTCACGCTGCGCAGGGTGGACACCGAGTGGCGGTTCCCGGACCGGGCCAGCCTGGAGGCCGCGCTGGGCATCGAGTTCTCCGCGCCGGTGGCCCGGCGCGCCATCGCGGCCACCGACGGGCTGACCCTGCCGGTCAGTTACCGGGTGCACACCCGGCACAAGCCCGGCGGCCTGCTTCTCCCGGGCCGGGGCACGCGCCGGCGCTGAGCGCTCGACAACGGCGCGTACCTCCGGCCCGGCGCCCGCGCTGAGCCCAGGCGCTGCACCCAGGCGCCGAGGCCAGGTGCGGGGAGTGAGTGCACCCGGCCCGCCGGGCGCACCGGAGTCATCGAACGCGCGGCACCGCGTTCCAACTCCGGCGCGCCCGCCGGGCCGGCTGCACCGTCCCGGGCCGCACCGCCCTCGGCTCAGCCGGTCAGCGGGCCAAACTAGGTGACCCGGAGCTGACCGCCCTCGTCGCTGACCTGCTTGGCGGCCAGCGGTTTCTTCGCCGGCCCCTTTGCCACCGAACCGTCGGTGACGTTGAACTTGCTGCCGTGGCACGGACAGTTGATGGTGCCGCCGGCCACCGAATCGACCGTGCAGCCCTGGTGGGTGCAGATCGCGGAGAACGCTCGGAAGGTCCCGGCCGTGGGCTGGGTGACCACCACCGCCTGGTCCTTGAAGATCTTCCCGCCGCCCACCGGAACCTCGCTGGCCGCTCCCAGCCCGGTGCCGCCCGCCGCTGGCGCCTGCGCGCCCGGGGCCTCGGCGGTGTCGCCGGTGCCCTGCGCCGGTGCGCTGGCGCCGGCCGTGTTCGGGTTTGCCGGCGCGGGGCTGGGCGACGATGAGGAGTAGGTGGCGCAGCCGGCGACGGCGAGCACGGCGGCCGATGCGGTGGCCGCGCCTCCCGCCGCCAACACCGTTCGGCGGTTCAACGGCCCGCGCGGCCGCACCGGGTTCGCGTTGTCGTCGCTCACGTCGCGCCTCGATTCATGTGGTGGTGGTGGTCGCTCGGGTCGAGCCGCCTCGACCAGGCGATCACAGGTGTACTCCTCGCGCGCTGAACAGCCAAAGCGCCGAGGTCAGCCACAGACCGATCAGACCGGCGAACACCAGACCGCCGAGCACTGGCATCGCCCAGCGTGGTGCCCCGGGGCGGCTCAGCGACAGCATTTTGGTGGCGAACGCGCCGTAGAACAGGCAGCCCAGGATCGAGTGCACCCAGACCCGGGTGCTGTCGGACTGGAAGCCGAGCGCGTACAGGCACTGCACCGCGACCGGAACGCTGGCCAGCACCGCGATCCGCCCGGACCACCGGTGCAACCCGCCGATCCAGGCCGGCGGCCGGACCACCACCCGGCCGTAGAGGACCATCGCGCTGGCCAACTGCAGGAGGCCGAACAGCACCGTCGCGGTGGCCAACCAGGCCTTGACGTAGCCGAGGCTGGAGAACCCGGCCACGCTCACCGCCAACCCGGTCGGTTCGTGCAGCCGCCCGTAGGCACCCAGCGCGACCGCCACCGCCGCGCCGACCAGCACCGGGACCAACAGCAGCCGGGCCCTCGGTTCGGGCGTCGGGTCGGCCCGGCGGGTGGCTCTGCCCGCCCGGCCGGTGGCTGCTCGGTTGGCGGCTGAGCCCGGTTCGTCGGTAGCTGTGCCCGCTCGGTCGGCGTCGGCCCTGCCGGTGGCCCGGTCGATGGTCTGGGTGGCGCCGGTCCGAACGCCGGTCCGCTCGGCGGATCGAACGCCGGTCCGCTCGGCGGATCGGGCGGTGCCCTCGACCGGCTGGGCGCGATCCCGATCCAACAGCGACCGCGGCCCCTGTTGGATCGGGATCGCGCCGGTCGGGGCCTCGGAGAGCTCCGGGCCGTCGGTCCGCCCCGGGCCGGACCGGCTGTCCAGGGTGGTGGTACCCGCCCTGGGCGCACCGGACCCGGGCCGCGATGGAGCCCCCAGGTCGGATGGAGCCCCGGTGTTGGAGCGGGTGGTGCGGAGCGGGGCGGTCGGCGGATCTGGCTCGGTGTTCATCTGGGAACTCCTCCGCTGGTCATCGGCCAGTTCCCGAGGTGCCCGCGCCCGCCGCCGAGGTGGCGGTGTCCGAGTACGGGTCCGAGTACCCGGTCGGGGCCGGGTGCTTCGGGCTGGGGCCGGCCGGGGCGGGGTTGGTGGGGCCGGACTGGGCGGGGTTGGGCTGGGCGGGGTTGGACCGGGCGGGGTTCGGTGCGGTGGCCGAGGCGGCCTTGTCGGCCCGCTTCTCGGCCGTCGGCGCCTTGCCCGGCTCGGCGTTGAACTGCCACTGCACGCCGTTGACCGAGACGGTCCCGGACACCGTGCCGGACCGCAGCGTGGCGGTCAGCTCGTTGGTGCCCTTGCCGCGCAGGGTCATCGAGGACCCCGACACGTCTCCGTTCAGCCAGGATTCCAGTTTCTTGCCGTCGCACAGGTACGCCGTCACGGCGCCGTTCCGGATGGCGATTTCCACGGTGGCCTCGCCAGCTTTGCGGCCGGAGGTACGGCCGGCGTAGCTGGCTTGCCGGGGGAAGTCCGAGGACACCGCGGGTGGGGACACCGCGGGTGGGGAATCCGCGGGTGGGGGAGCGGCGGCGGGAGCGGTCGTGGTCCCGGCGGCGCGAGCGTTCGCGTCGGTGGCCTCCTCACGGCTGGCGTTCATGTTGACCGCCAGCAGGACGAACGCCAGGCCGACGATGGCCAGCAGCGTGAGGATGGGGCCTCGGGTCCTCATCGTGATCGGTCTCCAAAGTCGGTCTCGGGGAGTCTCGGGGAGTTACGGTCAGCCGCTTACACGGGTCCGGCGGGCGATCGGTTCACTGACTCGGGTGAATTTTCTTCCGGGCACGGAGTTACCGTGTGTGTATGCGTGACCAGATACGGCGACCCCTGGTGACCCCGTTGGGCGTTGCCCTGGTGGGCGGCGCGTTGTGGTGGGCGATCGGCTCGCTGGCGTTCCCGTCCGGCTTCGGCACCCTGGTGCTGGCGTTCGGGCTGTTGATCGCGGGCGGGCTGTACTCGGCGGCGCGGCGCCGCCCGGGTGCCGGTATCCCGGTGCCGCGCTCGGCCCGTCGAGGGGTCCGTCGGCTGGCGCTGTTCGGCGTTGTGCTGGTGGTGGGCGTCGTGCTGGCGCTGGGCGGGTTAGGCTATAGGGAGCTGACCACCCCGGTTGCGTGCATGGTCGTGGGCGGTTGCCTGGTGCCGGCGGCCGCGCTGCTGGATCGCCGGGGCTGCCTGCCGCTGGGTGCCGCACTGATGGTGCTGGGTGCCTGCGGGGCGGTGCTCGCGCTGCGCTCCGTCGGCCAGCTGTATCCGACGGGCCTGGTAGGGCTGGGCGCCGGCGCGTTGTTCTTGGCGGCGGTAGCCGTCGAGGTCGGCCTGCACCACGAGCTGCGGACCAAGATCGGGAGTCGATGAGTACGTCCAAGACCGCTGGCGGGCCAGCCGGTACCGCCACCGAGGCCGCGCGGGGTGCCGGGCCGGTCGGCCTACCCCTGGTGTTCGACGCACCCCGGCGGGCGATGCCACCCACCCACCTGGCCGACCTCAGCCCCGCGCAGCGCCGCGTCGCGGTGACCGAGCTCGGGCTCCCGGCCTTCCGTGCCGACCAGCTGTCCCGCCACTACTTCGGCCGCTTCGAGGCCGACCCGGCGGCGATGACCGACCTGCCGGCAACCGTGCGGGACAGGCTGCGGGACGCGCTGCTGCCCTCGCTGGTGACCTCGGTGACCGAGCTGAGCTGCGACGACGGCGCCACCCGCAAGACGCTGTGGAAGGCCCACGACGGCATCCGCGCGGAGAGCGTGCTGATGGGCTACCCGGACCGCGCCACCGTGTGTGTGTCCAGCCAGGCCGGCTGCGGGATGGCCTGCCCGTTCTGCGCCACCGGTCAGGGCGGCCTGAGCCGCAACCTGTCCACCGGTGAGATCGTCGAGCAGGTCCGCCAGGCCGCCGCGGCGGCCCGCGACGGTGCGCTCGGCGAGCCGACCCGACTGTCCAACGTGGTGTTCATGGGCATGGGCGAACCGCTGGCCAACTACAAGCGGGTGGTCGCCGCGCTGCGTCGGATCATCGAGCCGGCTCCGGCCGGCCTCGGCATCTCGGC
>DASYLM010000080.1:0-4653 GCA_036009565.1 Pseudonocardia sp.
GCGCTGTTGGCTGTGCTGGTCGCGTTCGTGCTGACCGGCTGCGCCGCGCCCGGCGGAGGCGCATCCGCGCACAGCGATGTCGCCCGCTGTGCCGCCGTGCTGCCGATGGCCCGCGACGTCGTGCACGGGCAGGGCACGCTCACCGTGGTCCGGCCGGTGGACCGGTCCGACGTCGACGCCCTCACCCGCGAGGCGGGTGTGGACTCCCCACCCGCCCCGGTCAGCAAACCGCCGGCGTCACCCAAACCCCCCAGACCACCCCAGCCGTCCCAGAACGAGGCCGGGCCGCCGCTGCCGAAGGCCTGCCTGATCGTCTACCGGGGTAACTACCCGGCCGGGTCGATCCCGTCGGCCCTGCCGCCGGCGCACGCCGGGCAGTACGCGCTGATCGTGGTGAAGGTGCGCCATCCCGCGGTGGACCGGGTGCTGGTGACCGAGACCCTGCCGGCCTCGGCCGCCCGCTCGTGGTGGCACTTCTGACCGCTGCCCGGGGCACCGGGTGGGTCAGCTGCTCAGCCAGGTGTGCAGCGCGCGGTAGACCTCGGGGTGGTTGAGCAGGTCGAAATGGTGCGCCGGGGCGATCCGCACACTGTCGCCGACGCTCATCCGGCCGCTGCCCCGGCTGACCAGCAGATCGCCGAGGAAGCGGCCGACCACATTGTGCTCGGAGGCGATGAGCTCGGCGATGACCGAATGGTGCGCGGCGCCCGGCAGCGGGGCGGGTGTGCCCGGGACGCCGAGCCGCAGGTCGTACACCCCGGAGCCGGGCAGGTCGATGAGTTCGCCCCACCCCCGGCTGGCCGGCCGCCTGCTGAGCAGGTCAGCCAGCACACCGGCGCCTCTGGCCAGCGACGCGCCGGTGTGCGGGCTGCCCAGGTAGACCACGTTCGCCACCAGGTCCGGCCAGTTCGACCCGGCCTCGACGCCGCTCAGGCAAGCGTGCCGAACCACCAGCCCACCCATCGAGTGGCCGATCAGATCGATGCGCCGCACCGGCACCGGCCAGGCGGCCAGCACCTCGCCCAACAGCTGGCTCAGCCGTTCCCCGTTGGTCGCCAGCGGCAGCCCGGTGTTGTAGCGCAGGTAGAGCGGGCTGGCGCCGAGATCGGCGGCCAGCCGCTGCCCGTAGTCCGGGTCGGCGGGGACGTCCCGGGAACGGCGGTACCGCCAGGCGTGCTCGGTCTCGCACAGTCCGGGCAGCAGCAGCACCAGGTGCGGACCGGCGGCGGGATAGGCCTCGGCGAGCGCCCCGGCCGCCACCGGCAGGTCCTGGCCGCCCAGGCGTAGCGTCATGCCCAGGTCGAGGTCATGGTTCGACTCGGCGATCCTGGTGCCGAGGATGCCGTTCACCCCGGCCACGGCGGCCGAGCCCCACACGGTCCGGTCCAGCCGGCGCGGTTCGGGTCGGGTCGCCAGCCGCACGCCGACGGCCACCGCGGCGCCGGTCAGCCCGGCCACTCCGCGCACCGCGGCGAAGCTCGTCGTGGTGACCGCGTCGTGCAGCGCCCGCACCGGATCGGCGACCGGCCCGACCGCGTCGAACACCCGACGGGACAGGGCGCGCTGGGTCTGCTCGATGGGTGTGGCGATCAGACCGACAGCATCCGCCGTCAGCCGCGCGACGCCCCGGACCTCGCTGCGTTCGATGTGCCCAGCCTGCCAGACCGGGGCGGCGCGGGGGAGTCGTCGCGGTTACGGCACGGGATCAGGACGCGCGCTCGGGCTGGCGGCTGTGCCCGGCGGCCCGCTGCCTTCGGGGCGGCGCGCCGGCCAGCGCCAACAGGGCGGTGCCCACCGCGATGCCGACCTGGCCGAGCACCCCGTAGGGCGCGAAGATGTGGTGTTCCAGGAACAGCCAGCCGGAGACGAGGACGAGTAGACCGCCGGGCAGCGCCCACAGCCCGCCGCGCAGCGCGATGGCGGCCGTGGTGAGTGCGCCGGCCACCAGGAAGCACCAGGACCCGACCAGTCCGAGCTGGTCGCCGACGCCGATCAGCCGGGCCATGTTCTCGCCGGTCCCGCCGTCGTGCTCGACCACCAGCCCGGCGGCGATCCCGGCGAGCACGTCGAGCGCGGTGTAGAAGGCCGCGTACCCGTACGCCGCGATCCGGGCCAGCCACGCGAGCGCCGTTCGATCCCCGTACAACAGCGCCCAGAACGTCACCGCCAGCAGCGGGAACAGCGGCAGCAGCACGATGTGCATGCTCCACCAGTGGTGCGCGGTCGCCGGCGTGAGCACCGAGGGGTGGGTCAGCCCGACGCCGGCCAGTACCAACCCCGGCAGGGCCACCGCCACGGCACGGATCCAACGCATCGCGCCACTCTGCCAGTGACCGCCGCGGTCATTCAGCGGCTGCGGGGGTGTCCAGGCCCAGTTGTCGGCGCAGGTCCGCGAGCTGGACGGTCAGCAGCTCGACCTGCTCGTGGGTGTCGAGCGCGCCGCCGGGCGGCCGGAGCGACCCGTCCCGGGCTGTCTCGTCCCTGGTGACAGCCTTGAGCAGCAGGTAGGTCATCGAGGCGATCCAGATCCCGAAGACCGACAGCGGCACCCAGAACGCGAAGATGCCGTTCCAGGCGAAGGGACCGGTCTTGAAGAACACACAGAGCCCGCCGCAGGCGAAGATCAGGCCGATCCAGATGTTGAGGTAGCCCCCCCACCTCGGGAAGATCGGCTCGGTGCGCTGGTCCTGCAGCATGCCGATGCCGATCACGATGAGCTGCAGCACCGCGGTGGAGACGGTGCCGACGAAGGTGATCCAGACGATGTCGCTCACGGTCTGGATCGCCGCCTCCGGCCGGTCCGGCCGGAACAGCGCGGCCTCCAGCGCCATGACCGGGAAGATGAACTCCAGGATCAGGGTGGCGCCCAGGATGAGCTGGGTGTATGCCAACAGGCCGGGCTCACCCTCGACGCGTCTGAGCTGCACCGAGATCAGCGCGCAGTACGGGGCCAGGAGGGCGGAACCGACCATGGTCAGGAGCAGTCCGAAGCGGATCGAGTTCGGGTGGGCCAGGTAGAGCCGGGTGATCTCCTGCGCGGTCGCCGCCGGCGAGGGCGGCGGCACGAACCCGGCGAAGAACCAGAACCCGACCATCCAGAACACCACCATGCCGATGCCGCTCCAGGCGCACAGTCGCGCAACTTTTCCGTTCATGGTCGTCGCCCCCTCCCGTATCGCTCCGGTGGCGGGCACCGGTGCCCGCCGCGCGCTAAATATAACGGCGATTGGTTTTCGGTGAGCCACCCGACCGGGTGAGCAGATCAGGGCGGCGAGGGTTCTATATGTTCGACGCGGATCACGTCGGATCAATGCTGGCTTAGCTGAGGTGCACCTGATGAGCAACTCCCGGACTGCGATCGTCACCGGCGCGGGTTCTGGCATCGGCCGCGCGGTGGCCCACGCGCTGCTGGACGCGGGCTACCGGGTAGCCCTGGCCGGGCGTCGGGAGGAGCCGCTGCTGGCCACCGCCGGCGACCGTGCCGATGCGCTCGCGGTCACCACCGACGAGGCCGACCCGGAGACGGTGGCGGCGCTGTTCACGACGGTCCGGGACCGCTGGGGCCGGCTCGACGTACTGTTCAACAACGCCGGCACGTTCGGGCCGGCCGGCACGGTCGACGAGGTCTCCGTCGAGGACTGGCGGGCCTGCGTCGAGGTCAACCTGACCGGGTCGTTCCTGTGCGCGCGGGAGGCGTTCACCCTGATGCGCCACCAGGAACCGGGCGGTGGGCGGATCATCAACAACGGCTCGATCTCCGCGCACACGCCCCGTCCCGGCTCCGCCGCGTACACCTCGACCAAGCACGCGATCACCGGGCTCACCAAGACGCTGTCGCTGGACGGGCGGCCGTTCGGCATCGCCTGCGGTCAGATCGACATCGGCAACGCGGCCACCGAGATGACGGCCGGCATCTCCACCGGCGCGCGGCAGGCCGACGGCAGCGTGCGGCCCGAACCGACCTTCGAGGTCCGCCACGTCGCCGAGGCCGTGCTGTTCATGGCCGGCCTGCCACTGGACGCGAACGTGCAGTTCCTGACCATCGCGGCGACCACGATGCCCTGGCTCGCCCGCGGTTAGCTCCCGTCGGGTCGCCTCCGGCGCGACCGACCGGCCGACCCGGTCTGAGCGTCAGCGCGCCACCGCGTGGGAGCCGACCGGCACGGGCATCGCGTCGTAGCCCCGCAGCACCCGGGTCGGTCGGCGGTGCGGCCGGCCTGCCGGGGTGAGGTGCGGGAAGCACTCGAAGAGCCGCCGCAGCGCAACCTCACCCTCCATCCGGGCCGGCGCGGCGCCCAGGCAGTAGTGGATGCCGCTGGAGAACGCGACGTGCTCGCGGGCGTCGGGCCGGTGGATGTCGAAGCGGGTCCAGCCCGAGCGGAACCTCCAGCAGCTTCTGCCGCAGCACCGGCACCAGGTCGAGGCGCTGGACGAACAGCTCGGTGAGCAC
Organism: Pseudonocardia sp.; assembly: GCA_036009565.1. Classification (GTDB taxonomy): domain Bacteria; phylum Actinomycetota; class Actinomycetes; order Mycobacteriales; family Pseudonocardiaceae; genus Pseudonocardia. Next base: position 4,451 of record DASYLM010000080.1, read on the forward strand.
GGCGAGGTCCAGCGGTTTCGGCGCGTCGGACGGGTCCAGCACGCAGACGCCGCCGACATGGCCGGTGGACGTCGCGGTCTCCAGCGCGAGGAAGGCGGCGTCGAGCCCGCTGAGCTGGTTCATGGCGCGACTCCTCGGCCGCCACGCAGCGCCGGGTGGTGGGACAGCCAGGCGCCGACAGCGTCGACGACCAGCTCGGGAAC
>DASYLM010000081.1:0-7846 GCA_036009565.1 Pseudonocardia sp.
ATGCGCAACATCCTCGGCGAACGGGTACTCGGTCTCCCCGGCGAGCCCAGGGTGGACCGCGACGTGGCCTGGAAGGACGTCCCCCGTTGACCTCGTGGGTGGCTGGCGTTGCCCTGGCAGGGTCAATACAGCCAGCCACTCACGACCGCGGGTGAACCCGGCCACTCCCGGGGTGGATCCGGGACCGATGGTCCATGCTGGGGAAAGCGGACGCTTCGGACTGGAGGCGGCATGACAGCGCGGTCCACCGACGGGCAGATCGACGGGCAGCGATTCCGGCAGGTGCTGGGTAGCTATCCGACCGGGGTCACGGTCATCACCGCGATCGACGAGGACGGTCAGCCGGCCGGCATGGCGGTGGGCACGTTCACCTCGGTGTCGCTGGACCCGCCGCTGGTGGCGTTCCTGCCGGACCGCTCGTCCACCAGCTTCCCGAAGATCCGCACCGCGAGCAGCTTCTGCGTCAACGTGCTCGCCGACGAACAGGAGGACGTCTGCCGGGCCTTCGCCACCCGGGGCGGCGACAAGTTCGCCGGGGTGGCCTGGTCCCCGGCCGGGTCCGGAGCACCGCGCATCGACGGCGTGGCCGCCTGGATCGACTGCGACTTCGAGTCGATCACGGACGCCGGCGACCACTACCTGGTGTTGGGCCGGGTCCGCGAGCTGGACGCGCACGCGGAGCGGCTGCCGCTGGTCTTCTTCCAGGGTGGCTACGGCCGGTTCTCACCGTCGTCGCTGGTCGCGCTGCCGGAGGCGGACTTCATCAGCCACCTGCGCCTGGCCGACCTCTCCCGCCCCGAGATGGAGCGGGTGGCCACCGAGGTCGGCACCGAGTGCGTGGCGATCGCCCCGGTGGGTGAGCAGCTGGTGGTGCTGGCCAGCGCCGGTTCCCCGTCCGGCGGTGCCGAGTTCACCCGGGTCGGGCAGCGGATGCCGTTCGTACCGCCGATCGGCACCCCGTTCCTGGCCTGGGCCGACGACACCGAGGTGGCGGCCTGGCTGGCCCGCGCCGGCCGGCCGCTCACCGACGAGGAGCGCGCCCAGCATCTCGAGCTGTTGGCCAGGGTCCGGGAACGGGGTTGGTCGCTGAGCCTCGGAGACGACACGCACACCGAGCTGCTGGACGCGCTGCAGCGCTACTCCGAGGGCGACCCGGACAGCCGGGAGCACGTCCAGCGTCTCGGCACCGAGCTGGTCTACCGGTTCGAGCCGGAGCACGACCTCGACGACGCCACCGACTACGACGTCCGGCTGCTCAGCGTGCCGGTCTTCGCACCGGACGGCACCGCGGTGCTGTCGCTGACGCTCTGGGGGCTGCCGAACCCGTGCACCGGCGCCGACGTGCACCGGTACCTGGAGATCGTGCGCGCCGCCGCCCAGGCGATCACCAAGTCACTCGGCGAGCGGGCCGGCGTCAGCGCGGACTGACCTCGCGGCCGCGCCGGCCCCGCGCGCGGCCGCGGCGGCCCGGCACACGGTCCTGGGCTCAGGTGAGCACGACCGGGCCGTGCCGGCCGGCCAGCACGGCGGTCAGCGGTCGTAGCCGTGCGCGCGGGCGGCCGCGAGGTGGCCCTCGAGGTCCGCGGGATGGATCGCCCAGCTGGCCAGCCGGGGTGCGGTGAGCTCGTCGATCCCGAACGGGCGGGGGGCGGCCGGCTCCGGCTGCTCGGGGTCCGGCCCGATGATCTCCAGGTAGGCCCCGCCGGCCTCGTCCACGCCGACCCCGTCCACGCCGGCCGGGGACAGGCCGACGAGGTAGTTGGCGGTGCCCACCCCCACGTGTCGCCCGCCCGCGGCCGGCCGCACCCCGGTGAGCTCGGCGAACTGGGCGACCGCGGCGGCCAGGTCGGGGGCGGCGAAGACGAGGTGATCCAGCACGCTCGAGACACTAGTGTCGATCTCGTGGCAGATGCGCGGGTCAACGGGCGGCGAGTCAGTTACCTCCGGCGCGGGGCGGGTGAGCCGCTGCTGCTGCTGCAGGGGATGGGCGGGCACCACCAGTTCTGGACGGACCCGTTCCTGGAGCTGTTGGAACAGCACTTCGACGTGGTCGCGCCCGATCACCGCGGCATCGGGGCCAGCGACCGCGCGGACGAGCCGTTCAGCATCGCCGACCTCGCCGACGACGCCGCCGGGCTGATCGCCGAGCTCGGCTGGCCCGGCGCGCACGTCTTCGGCATCTCGCTGGGCGGCATGGTCGCCCAGGAGCTGGTGCTGCGCCACCCGGGCGTGGTGCGCACGCTGACCATCGGCTGCAGTACCGCCGGTGGGTCGGCCGGCATCGACCCCGAGGTGCCCAGGCGCGTCGTGGCGGCGATGGCCACCCGCAACGCGGAGCTCGCGCTGCGGGTGTCGTTCGCGGCCAACCTGTCGCCGGCCTACGCCGCCGACCCGGGCCACTTCGACACGTTCAAGGCCACCAGCCTCGCGGTGAAGGTGCCCTCGGTGGTGGCCGGCATGCAGTTCCAGGCGGCGCTGGCGCACGACACCCGGGACCGGTTGCCCACCGTCGCCGCGCCCACCATGGTGCTGCACGGCACCGCCGACGAGATGCTGGGTTCCGCGCAGGGCGAGCTGATCGCCGGGCTGGTCCCGGGCGCCCGGTTGGAGCTGTTCGACGGCGTCGGCCACCTGTTCTGGTGGGAGCAGCCGGAGCGGGCCGCCGCGCTGCTGCGCGAACACGCCACGGCGGGCACACCCGCGGCGGGACGGCCGGGCGAGCGCTAGGCGGCCAGCACCCGGGTGGTCGGCGCGCATCAGCCGCGGCGCCGCAGGTCGCCCAGCCGAGGTCCGCGGTTAGTCGACCAGCCGGGACTTCTGCACCTTGCCCATCGCGTTGCGCGGCAGGCTGTCCACCAGCCGGACCTCGCGCGGGCGCTTGTGCACCGACAACTGCCCGGCGACGTGTGCGATCAGCTGCTCGGCCCGCGCCCCCGCACCGTCCGCCCGGACGACCACGAACGCCACGATCCGCTGCCCCAGGTCCGGATCGGGCAGGCCGACGACCGCGGCCTCGGCCACCCCCGGGTGATCCAGCAGGGCCGCCTCCACCTCGCCGGCCCCGACCCGGTAACCACCGGTCTTGATCAGGTCGGAGGAGCGGCGACCGACGATCCGGTGGTAGCCGGCGGCGTCGAGCACCGCCGCGTCACCGGTGCGGAACCAGCCGTCCTCGGTCCAGCTCTTCGCGGTCTCCGCCGGGCGGCGCAGGTAGCCGTCGAACACGCAGTCGCCCCGTACCTGCAGGTCACCGATGGTCTCGCCGTCCGCGGTGACAGCCACGCCCGCGTCGTCCACGATCCGGGTGCGCACCCCGTCGATCGGCACCCCGACCCAGCCGGGGCGACGCTCACCGTCGGCCCGCACCGCGATCGTGATCATGGTCTCGGTCATCCCGTAGCGCTCGACCGGGGCGTGGCCGGTCAGCTCCCGGACGTCGCGGAACACCGACGGCGGCAGCGCCGCGCTGCCGGAGACGAGCAGCCGCGCCGAGCTCAGTGCCCGGGCACTGGTCGGCTCGGCGGCGATCCGGGACCACACCGTGGGCACCCCGAAGAACATGGTGCCGCCGTGCTCGGTGGCCGCCGCCGCGTAGCCGGCCGGTCGGGGCCGCTCGGTGTGCACCAGCGGGCTGCCCACCCGCACCGCGCCCAGCACGCCGAGGATCAGACCGTGCACGTGGAACAGCGGCAGCCCGTGCACCAGCACGTCGTCGGCGGTCCAGGCCCACGCCTCGGCCAGCCCGTCCAGGCCGGCGGCCAGCGCGCGGTGCGGGATCAGTGCGCCCTTCGGGCTGCCGGTGGTGCCCGAGGTGTACATGATCATCGCGGTGCTGTCGGTCGCCGGCACCGGCCAGGTGCTGCTCGAACGGGCGGCCGGGTCGACCGGCACCACCTCCGGTCGCTCGTCGCCGTCCGGCGGCGGGTTGCCCAGCCACAGCGCGGCGCCGGAGTCGCGCAGTACGTGCGCCCGCTCCTTCGGCCCCGAGTCCGGCGGTACCGGTACCAGCGGGACGCCGGCCAGCAGGCAACCCAGCACCGCGACCACGGTCGACAGGGTGGCCTCGGCATGCACCGCCACGACCGGGGCGCCGTGGACCCGGTCGGCAACCGCGGCCGCCGCCGCGAACAGGTCCCCCCGGCGCAGGCCGGCCTCGCCGACGGTGACCGCGACCCGGTCGTCGGACCGCTCGATTGCCCCGAACAGAGAGGAAGGCGCCGTCACCCTGTCACCCTACGTCGCACGGCCGGCCCGCACCCGGGGAGCGCGCCTTGACCCGGGAGCAGTTTTTTATCTAGATTAGAATCTATGACGGGAACCGAGCACGCCGTGGACGCCCTGGTGGTCGGAGCCGGCGCCGGCGGACTCTGCGCGGCGGCCCGACTGGCCCACCGGGGGTACCGCACACTGGTGGTGGAGCGACTGGACCAGGTGGGCGGCCGGGCGTCCACCCACGACATCGACGGCTTCAAGGTCAACAATGGCGCCATCGTGCTGGAGCTCGGCGGCATCATGGAGCAGACCTTCGCCGAGGTCGGTGCCACCTACGACGTCCGGATGCCGTCGCCGCCGCTGATGTACCGCATCGGCGGCAAGACGCTGGACATCACCGGCGGCGGCTGGGGTTTCCTGCTCAGCAAGCTGACCCGCCAGGGCGCCAAGCTGCTCAGTGGCCTCGGCGCGGCCCGGGAGGACAGCGGGCTGCCCGAGGCCCAGCTGAGCACCGCCGACTGGGTCGGTCGCTACACCCGGAACGAGAACGTGCAGGCGGTCTTCCGCAACATGTGCGCCTCGGTGTTCGCGGTCGGCTCCGAGGAGCTGCCGGCGCGGGTGTTTCTCACCTACTTCACCCGCAAGAGCGCGTTCAAGAAGTTCGGCTTCGCACCCGAGGGCACGGTCGGCGCGATGAGCGCGCTGGCCGACGTGGTGCCACTGCACGGCGGCGAGGTGTGGCTGTCGTCCACGGTGCGGTCGCTGCGGGTGTCCGACGGCCTGGTGACCGGCGCGGTGATCGACCGGGTCCGGGGTGAGCAGACCGAGACCGTGGAGGTGGACTGCCGGTTCGTGGTCAGCGACATCGGCCCGGTGGCCACCGCCGAGCTGACACCCGACCTGCCCGCCGAGTACGTCTCCGACATGCGGGACAGGTCCCGGCCGTGCGGGATGATCACGGTGAACTTCGCCAGCGAGCGCCCCCTGCTGGAGGCGCCCGGGCTGACCAGCTTCGGCAAGACCCGCCGGCTCTGCTACATCGCCAACTTCACCGCGACCTGCCCGGAGATGGCGCCGCCCGGCTGGCACCTCTACGCCGGCGCGGGCGTGCCCAAGCCCTCCGTCGGGGACTTCGACGCCGCCGCGGAGACCGAGCTGATCATGGCCGACCTGCGGGACGAGGTGCCCGGCTTCGACGAGGCCCGGGTGCTCTCGGTCGCGGTGATGCGTGACGGGTGGCCGCCGCAGCGCGCGGTCTCCGGCTTCGACCTGCCCAGTGAGACGCCGATCCCGAACCTGTGGAACGTGGGCGACGCGGTCAAGGAGTACGGCAACGGAGGCACCACCGCCTGCGCCGAGATCGCCAAGATCGTGGTGGACAAGGTCACCGAGCGCTACCCCGCGGCCGCCCGCACCTGAGTCGCGCGCAGCCCGCTCGTCACGGCTGAGTCGGGCGCAGCCCGCTCGTCACGGCTGAGTCGCGCACAGGCGGCTCGTCACGGCTGAGTCGCGTGCGCCCGCGGCCGGCGCCGGAGCAGAGGGCCGGCTGGGCCGGCGCAGCCGAGGGCCGACTGCGCCGGTGAGGGCGACGAGCAGTGCGGCGACCAGGGTCCAACCGGCGAACACCAGCACGATCCCGACCGTGCCGCAGGCCAACACGGCGACCGCCCGCAGCCGACCGGCGAAGAGTCCGGCGGCCGAGGCCGTGCAGCCCAGGTACACGGTCAGGAACAGGGTCGTCGGCAGCGCCACCAGCTGCGCGGTGCTGACCAGACCGGTGGCCGCGCCGCCGAGCAGCAGCACGCCGGTGGCGGCGATGCCCAGTTGCAGGCGGCGACCGCGCGGGCCGGGGCGGCCGGCGGCCTCGGTGGCCCGGCGGGCGCGCAGGTCGGCGGCCAGCGCCGCGGCGCCGGTCAGGTACGCGTTCGTTGCCGCCAGCGTCAGCGCGACGGCGGCCACCGCCGCGATGGCCGGCCCGGCCGACCCCACCGCCACCCGCAGCAGGCCGGCCAGTGGCACCGGGGAGCCGGCGTCCGCGCCGAGCACCGCGATCGTCGCGCCGGCCAGGGCGAGGTAGATGGCCGCGGTCAGCACGAACGCGATGGTCATGATGCGCGGCAGCTGGCGGGCCGGCTCGCGCAGTCGCGCGGTCAGCGGCGCGATGGCCTCCCAGCCGACGAAGGACAGCATCAGCACCGAGGCCGCGCTGCCGACCGACGCCCAACCGTGCGGCGCGAACGGCGCCCAGTTGGTGGCCCTGGCCGCCGACGCCGACCCGAGCACCGCGACCAGCACCAGGCCGATCAGCACCGCGACCAGCACCAACTGCGCCGTCGTGGTGGTCCGCGCGCCACCGAAGGTCAGCGCCAGCACCACACCGAGCAGTAGCGCCGCCGCCGCGACACTGACCGTCCGCCCGCCGCCGAGCAGTACGCCGACGTAGCTGCCGCCGATCAGACAGACGACCGGCGCACCGCACACCACGGCGGCCAGGAAGCACCAACCGACCGCGCGCCCGGCCGGGGCACCGAGGCCGGCCGCCGCGTAGCCGGCCACTCCGGCGCCACTGGGCAACCGGATGCCCAGCGCGGTGAACACCACGGCGAGCAGCCCGGACACCGCCAACAGGCCGAGCCAGGCCACGATCGACGCCGGGCCGGCCAGCGCGGCGGCCAGGCCCGGGAGCAGCAGGAGACTGGGCCCGAGCAGCGCTCCGACATAGAGCGCGGCACCGTGCGAGGTCGACAGGGTCGGTGCTGAGGTCATGCGCACAGCGTGCCCCGAAAGGTCCGGCACGCGATGGCAAATATGTGCGCCCGGCGCGCAACTTACGCATCGTTGTGCGACACCTAGCCGTCTAGGCTGCATATTATGCCAGAGCAGAGCTTGGACAAGACAGATCGCGCCATCCTGGATCGCCTGCAGCGGGACGGCCGGGTCGCCAACGTCGACCTGGCGGACGCGGTGGCGCTCTCCCCGTCCTCCTGCCTGCGGCGGACCAAGGCCCTGGAGTCCGCCGGCATCATCGCCGGCTACCGCGCCGAGCTCGACCGGGACCGCGCCGGCCTCGGCCTCACCGTGTTCATCGCGCTCAAGGTCGAGCAGCACTCCCGGGAGACCTCGCGGCACATCGAGGCCTCGCTGTGCGAGATCCCGGCCGTGGTCGCGTGCCACGTCGTCTCCGGCCAGGCCGACTTCCTGGTCGAGGCCGTGGTGCCGAGCCTGGCGGCCTACGAGGAGCTGTTGCTCGACAAGGTGCTCGCGATCGGCCCGGTCGTCGATGCGCGCAGCACGTTCGCCATCCGCACCGTGCTGAGCCGGGGCCCCCTCCCCCTCGACCAACTGGCCCCGGCCGGGCGGCACTGACCCGGCAGGTGGCGGGCGGGGGCAGGGCCGGGAAAGCTCCGGCCAAGTCGGGGGGCAGCAGCAAGTCCAAGGCCGGCGACAACTAGAGCGCCAACTGGAGCGACAACTAGACCGCCAGGCCTAACCGGAGCCCGGCTCCCATCCCGCACCGGGATGGGGCCGGGTTCCCGCCTTGCTCGGTGGGGCCGGCGCGGACCACCGCCGCTCGGACAGCGCGTAGTACAACTCGGCGACCTGCTCAACCGGCAGCCGGGCACGCCCACCGCCC
>DASYLM010000082.1:0-14750 GCA_036009565.1 Pseudonocardia sp.
GCTCATGAACAATCGTCGAGCATTGTGTGCAGCCGTCGCACTAAGCGTGCTGACGTCATCGGGCCTGGCCGGATGTAGCTCGAGCCCCGCCACATCGAGTGGGCCTGGTCCGTCCCGCAACCCGACTGGAGGGCAGTCCCCGACCACGCCCTCGCCGTCGCCGTTACCGCCTCGGCCGCTTGCGTTGCGGCTGGATGGAATAGATCCGTGTGCTCTCTTGACACCGAAGCAGGGCCGCCAGTTCTCATCCGTTCCTAGTAGACGGGTGGCTGACGATCAAGAGCTGGGAATTTACGACTGCATCTGGTCCACTTTTCCCAGCAAGCCGGTAAGCAACTGGACAGTCAGCTCGGTCCTCGATCACGGCGCCGAGTACTACATGGGAAGCGCCACTGGCGCTCAAATCGTCCAGGTCGATGGATTTGCGGCTGTACAGACGTCGTCCAATCTCGCGGACCCGGAGAAGCAATGTCTGCTCTATGTAGACGTAGCGCCCGGGCAAGCGCTCGACGTGCAGTACATCAATCCAAACGGCGACTATCCGGGTATCAATCATCAGGTGGCCTGCCAGCAGGCGACCAAGGCCGCGGAGCTGATGGTGGCCAATCTGCGCAATCTGGTCCACTAGCGGCAAGGAGGGGAAAGTGGCCGAGGACCTCTGTTATGACGACGGATCGGCCCTTCAGGCGTTGCACGACCAGGTCTACGGCGGACCGGGCGTCGGCGTGGTCGAGTCCGCCGCCCAGGGACTGGGTGTGCTCGAACCCTGGGTCACCAGCTCCTCGGGCCGAATCCAGCAGTCGCTGCGTGGCGCGGGAGTCGACTGGCATGGCCAGGCCGCTGACGCCACCGCCGCCGCACTGCAGACGGTCGGCCAGTGGGCGGACAAGGGCGGCCAGGCCACCGGAGCGGGCGGCGGGCGAGTACAGGACTACGCCGGCTCGTTCGCCGAGATGAAACCGAAGGTCGTTGCTCCCGCTCAGGTCCCGGACCTGACCACCTGGGGCCGGGTCGCCGACATCTTCGGGACCAACTCGGACCACGCGAAGGTCATCCAGCAGAACCGCGAAGCCGAAGCCGCAGCGTTCGCGGCATACGCGGCGCACGAGCGGAACACCCAACAGGCGATCGCCGACTTCCCCGCGGTAGACCAGGTGCCGCCGGTGACCAATCCGGCAGGGGCGGCCCAGATCCACGCCGTCGCCAACCACACCGTCGCCAACCACACCGCGCCCGGCACCCGCGCGGCTCCCAGCGCGCCCGGCACCGGCACCGGCGCGCCCGGCACCGGCGCCCACGGCGGACCCGGCGCCCACACCAACCCGGGCGGCACAACACCCGGCGCCGGAGGCGGCGCTCACCCAGGCAGCGGCGCCCACCCGGCCGACCCCGCCGGCGCAGGTCCCGCCGGCGCAGGTCCCGCCGGCGGAGCACCAGTGACGGCGCCGAGCAGCTGGACCCCACTCGACCCCGCCGCGACCGCGGGCCCACCGCCGCCCGGACCGGCGCCCATCGGCCACTCACCGAGCTCCGGGGCAGGCTTCGCCACACCGCCCGTCACCCCAGACGTACCGCCCCTGCCCCCGATCTCCCCCACCGGCGGCGACCCGTACGCGGGCGCTGGCAGGTTCAACGGCGGCAAGATCAGCGCAGCCCTGGGCGGGCCCGAGCACCAACTCGCGCCGCGGGGCGGCAGCGGCCTGGCCGGACACACGCCGGCCGGCGGGGCCGAACTGACCGGGGCCGGACCCGGCGGTGGCCCGGGCGGCCGAGGTACCCCCGGTACGGGCGGCGGCACGGGCGGCGGCATGCCGATGGGTGGACCGGCCACCGGCGCCGGTGGCCAGGACCGCGAACACCGCAACACCACATTCATCCCCAGCGACGAGCCCTATGTGGTCGACCTGGACGACGACGTCGTGCCCGCCGTCCTCGACGACGACGAGAACCGGCCATGACCGGGCCCGTCATCCGCCTGACCCCGACCGAGCTGCTCGCCAGCTGGGAGTCGCTCGACCTGGGCGAACCCCCGTTCCTGCTGCGCCTACGCCGCCCCGGCTTCACCCAGGCCGCCCAACGCGAATCCCGACCCCTGCTCCACCGGGCCAGGACCGCACTAGCCGCCCGAGGCCTCTCCGACGGCACCCGACCCAGCGCGGCACTGGGCCACCTGCTGCGGACCCTCGCGCACGCCGACTACCACCTGGACATCCGGTTCACCGATCCCGCCGGCTCGCAGCGCCCGATCCTCGGCCTGGGCGCGGTAGCCGGAACCCACGGTGTGGTGGTGACCAGCAACGACGGCGCCGGCCCGCTCGGCCTCCAGGCGGTGGACGGCTCCCGGGTAGCTGCCACCCTGCTGAACCTGCTCGGCGAGGTGAAGCCTGGCATCGGCTCGCCGGTGAACATCCCCGCCGCCGCACTGGACGACGCGATCGCGGCCACCCCGGACGGCCGCATCTGGTCCCTGGCCGACCGGCTCCGGGACCGCGGCATCTCCCGCCAGGAGGCATCGTCACTGGCCAGGATGTGCACCGGCATCAACTCCGGCGGCCAACTGGGTGCCACCGCCCGCTTCGCCGGCCCCGACCGCCGAGGCCCCTGGGTGGTCGGCTTCCTCCTCGGCGAAACCGGCTACTTCCTCCAACTGCGCCGAGGCCCCACCGTCACGATGTGCCCGACCGACAAGCCCCGCCTGCTGCATCAGTGGCGCGAGCTGGTCGAACACCTGCAACCGGCCGTTCGCTGACCGGACGACCTACCGCCTGAGCCCCCGGAGCCGCTCCGCCCGCTCGCGCAACGCGCGCGCCACCGCGTCGAAGCCGGCCTTCACCCACGGGCCGGAGTTCTCCATCACCCATGCCGCGTGCTCGCCGGTGAACGTATCCGTCGTGTGGTAGCCGCACCGGTCCGGCCCGAGCGGCTCTATCCACTGGTCCCGTACCGCAAAGATGCCGGGCAGCTCGGTGCCGGTGTCGTAGCGCAGCAACCGAGGCGGGTCGACCACCCGGATGTACTCGCGGTTGACGAAGGTGCCGGGCGAGCCGTCGGGATTGGGCAACGTCAGGTCGATCGGGGCACCGACGGCCAAGGAGGTCGCCACGGCCACCGTGTACGGGTTCCACTCCGGGTACCTCGGGTAGTCGACCAGTACCTCCCAGACGAACACCGCCGGCGCGGCGATCTCCACCCGGACCGACTCGACCACGTACGGCTGGACCGTGTTGGTACTCACGGCATGTGCTCGCCGGCGTTGACGTCCAGCGTTGCGCCGGTCACCTCGGACGCCAGGCGGGACAGCAGGAAGAGGACCGCGCCGGCGCAGGCCTCGTCGGTGGGGATTCGGCCCAGCGGGTTGCGGGCGGCGATCTCGTTGTACACGTCCTGCTCGGTGACACCGCGCTGCTCGGCGGTGAACTTGAGGAAGTACCGCACCCCGGGGCCGTCCAGCCAGCCCATGACCGCCTGGTTGGCCCGGATGTTGTGCTCACCCAGCTCCAGGGCCAGGAAGTGGGTGGCCGAGGTGAGCGCCGCTTTGGCCACCGCGTAGCCGCCTTCGCCGCGCATCGGCCTGCGGGTGGTCATGGTGCCGATGTTGACGATGGAACCCCGGCCGGCCGCTTTCATCTGCGGCACCACCGCGTTGGTGACCCCGAGTGTGCCGAACAGGATGATGTCCATGGACCGCCGCAGCTGCTTCTCCGGCGTGTCCAACAGGTCGTAGAACCCGGGGTGCGAGTACGCGGAGTTGACCAGGCCGGTGATCGTGCCGAACCGGTCGACCGCGGTGTCCACCAGCCGCTGGACGTCTTCGGGTCTGCGCACGTCGCAGGGCACGCCGACAGCCTCCCCGCCGACCGAGGCGACCTCCTTCGCCACCTGGTCCATCACCGCGGTCGAGCGTGCCGCCATCACGACCTTGGCGCCCTCGGCCGCCGCCCGGGCGGCCAGTTTGGCGCCGAGGCCGGGGCCAACGCCGGTGATCACCACGACCTCGTCGGACAGCATCACAGGTAGACCTCCGTGTAGAAGGCGAAGTCGCGCTCGAGCTGCTCCACCGACAACCCGAAGTCCGGCGCCGCGTAGGAGTGCGCGCCGTGCGACTCCTTGCGGTTCTCCCCCAGGTACGTGGCGAAGGCCCGGTCGTCCGAGGCGTCAGCGGCCAGCCCGACCTCGCCGAGCACCCGCCGGGCCTGCGCGGCGGGGTCGGCCAGCATCGCGGCGTAGCGGACGTCGACGAACCGGTCGGGGCGGGCCGCGCGGACGGCGGCGAAGTCGCGCAGGGTGGCCTCGAACCGGTCGTGCCAGTACCGCCCGATCCGCACCGGGTCGACCGACTCGCTGTACTGCGCGGACATCGTTTGCACCATGGACGCGTACGACGGCACCGCGTTGGCCGGTGACCGGTGCGTCATCACGATCTTGCAGGCGTCGAAGGTGTCCAGCACGGTGTCGACCGCCGTGAGGTGGTGCGGCGACTTGAGCACCCACCGCCGGCCGGCCCGCGCCCGGTCCTGCCAGCGCAGCACCTGCAGCCATTCGCGCAGCTCACGGTAGGCGGGCGTCTGGTCGGCCGTGCGCAGCCAGTCGCCGTAACCGGGCACCCAGTAGAACGAGTCGAAGCTCATCGACACGAACGACCGGTCGACCAGGATCACGTCCTCCTCCGGTCCGTCCCACACGACCGTGTGCAGGTCGGCGAAGTCGGGGGACAGCTCCAGGAACAGCTGCGCCTGCTTCCGCGCGCGGTGCTTGCGCACCGACGCGTCCGGTCCCTCGCCGGGGAACGGGATCGGGAACGACGTCTCCCAGGACAGCGTCGAGGTGAGCTTCGGCGACGCGGCCAACAGCCGGTGCAGCAGCGTCGACCCGGTGCGCGGCAGCCCGCAGATCACCGCCGCGACGCTGACCTCGGCGTCGCGGATCTCCGGGTACTCGCCTTGCAGCGCGCGCAGCCGAAGCCGGTCGACCAGCAGCGCGGTGAGGCGGCGCCGGCTCAGCTCCAGGCCGAGCGGGGACAGGGCGGCCTCGGTGTTCAGGCTCGCCACCAGCACCCGCAGCGGCTCGGTGAACCACTCGTCGCCGAACTCGCTCAAGCCGGCCTTGGCCTGCGCCGCGTCGAGCAGGGCATCGACGGACAGTGCGGCGGACACCGAGGTCATGACGCCTCCACGGGAACCAGTGAAGCCAGCGGCACCACCCGGCACCTCGGCAGCGGGTGGGCGTCCGCGCCGAGCCAACGCAGCAGTGCAGTGCCGCTGTCGTGCCCGCAGGTGTCGATCCAGTTGCCCACGCCGGGATCACGCGCGGCCACCACCAGCGTGAGCCGGCCGGCGCCGTCCAGCACCGCGGTGTGCTTGTTGACGGTGATCCGGCGCCGGTGATCCAGCGACTCCATCCACCAGTTGTCCAGCTGGAAGTTCCAGTAGGGGCAGTCCGGCACCTCGGTCTCGATCACCCAGGCCTCGCCGGGGCGCAGCGCCCAGTAGCCGTGCAGATAGAAGATCTCCGGGTCGCCGCCGGCCCGCTGGAACATCTCCTGGCCGAAGTCGGGCAGCTCGTTCGGCCGGGTCATGAACAGCTCGGTCCACCGCGCGAACGTGGCCGCCGTGCCGTGCACGGCGAGCGCGGCACGGCTCAGCGACCTGGCGAGCAGCTCCGGGGTCAGCGGCGCGGGTTCGGTCGGGCCGCCGAGCTGCTCGATCCGCCAGTCGCCCGGGGTCTCGCCGGTCCGGTCCAGGTAGGTCTGGCGCACCACGAGACCGGTGGAGTCCGGCGCGAGCGGCAGCCAGTTGCGGCCGTGGGGCGTCGCGCTGGCCACGATCTCGATGCTGCCGTCCGGCTCGGCGACCAGGTCGGCGTCGGTCAGCTCGCCCGTCGAGGCCATGGTTCCGTCGGTGGCGTACCGGTTGGCCTTGGAGCCGATGCTGAAGTAGCCGATGCTGCCCCGGCGGCCGGTGATCCGGTAGCTGCGGTTGCCCCGGATGGTCGCGGCCAGGTAGACGTTGTCCGGGTTGTCCGCGCCGATCTTGACCAGGTCGAGCTCGTGGAACCGGGGGAAGTCCGGGTCGGCGTTGTCCACGCAGGAGTACAGCATCTCCCGGGTGAGCCGGCTCAGGTACCGGAAGCCCTCGGCGCGGTCCAGCGGGGTGTCCGGAGCGTTGCCGGCGAGGACAACCTGACCGGCCTGCTCGAGCGCCCGGCAGAACTGGGTCCAGGCCTCGCCGGGTTCGGTCACCGCAGCCTCCTCGCCGCACCGGGTCAGAACTTAGAACAAGTTCTAGTCCAACGGCGACGACGATACCGCAATTTGGACAGCGTTCAATACTGCGTTCAATACTCAGATGACGCCCAGGGCGGCGAGCCGTGCGACCACCGCGCGAGCGGCGTCCTCGGGCTCCAGCGCGGTGGTGTCCAGCCGCAGCTCGGGCTGCTCCGGCGGTTCGTACGGCGAGTCGATGCCGGTGAAGTTCGCCAGCTCGCCGCGGCGCGCCTTCGCGTACAGGCCCTTGGGATCGCGCTGCTCGGCCACCGCCAGCGGGGCGTCCACGTACACCTCGCAGAACTCACCCGGCTCGACCAGGCTGCGGGCCAGCTCGCGCTCCGCGCGGAACGGCGAGATGAACGAGACGAGCACGATCAGCCCGGCCTGCACCATCAGGGTGGCCACCTCGGCGATCCGCCGGATGTTCTCCACCCGGTCCGCGTCGGTGAAGCCCAGGTCCTTGTTCAGCCCGTGCCGCACGTTGTCGCCGTCCAGCAGGAAGGTACGCCGGCCGTCCGCGTGCAGCGCCTTCTCCACCAGGTCGGCGACGGTGGACTTGCCCGCACCGGACAGCCCGGTGAACCAGACCACGCAGGGGCGGTGCCCGTTCTGCTCGGCGCGCGACTCCTTGCCGACGGTGAGCTGCTGCCAGCGGACGTTCGCCGAGCGGCGCAGCGCGAAGTCGATCATGCCGGCGCCGACGGTCGCATTGGTCAGCCGGTCGAGCACGATGAACGAGCCGAGGTCGCGGTTGGCCGCGTACCGCTCGAACGGGACGGCCACGTCGAGGTGCACGTTGGCCACGCCGATCTCGTTGAGCCGCAGCGTCTTCGCCGGCGCGCGGCCACCCGAGTCCACCTCGACCCGGTACTTCGGCTGGTCGGCGGTGAACCCGACGGTGCGCGCGCCGATCTTCGCGAGGTACCGGCGGCCGGGCAGCAGTGGCTCGTCGGCCAGCCACACCAGGTGCGCCTGGAACGCGTCGGCGACCTCGGGCGGCGCGTCGGCGGCGGCGAGCACATCACCTCGGCTGGCGTCCACCTCGTCGGCCAGCACAACGGTCACCGAGCTGCCCGCGACCGCCTCGGCCAGGTCGCCGTCCATGGTGACGATCCGCGCCACGGTGGACGTCGCCGCGCCGGGCAGCACCCGGACCTGGTCACCGGGGCGCAGCACACCCTGCAGCACCCGCCCGGCGTGGCCGCGGAACTCCGCCGTCGGCCGGTTCACCCACTGCACGAGCAGCCGGGCCGGCGCGCCGTCGTCCCGAGTGTCCGCCTCGGCGTTCTCCAACCAGTCCAGCACGGTCGGACCGCCGTACCAGGGCGTGCGCCCGGACCGGCCGACCACGTTGGCCCCGTCCACCGCGCACACCGGCACGCACCGCACGTCACCGACGCCGAGCTCCTTGGCGAACGCGCGGAACTCGTCGCTGATCGCGGCGAAGACCTCCGGTGAGTAGCCGACCAGGTCGAGCTTGTTCACCGCGAGCAGGACCTGCCGCACGCCGAGCAGCGACACCAGGTGCAGGTGCCGGCGGGTCTGGGTGAGCAGGCCGCTGCGCGCGTCGACCAGGATCACCGCGGCGTGCGCGGTCGACGCCCCGGTGACCATGTTCCGGGTGTACTGCTCGTGCCCCGGCGTGTCCGCGACGATGAACCGGCGACGCTCGGTGGCGAAGAACCGGTAGGCCACGTCGATGGTGATGCCCTGCTCGCGCTCGGCGGCAAGGCCGTCCACCAGCAGCGCGAAGTCGAGGTCCCCGCCGCGGGTGCCGACCCGCTCCGAGTCGGCGGCCAGCGACTCCAGCTGGTCGGTGTGCAGCAGCTTCGACTCGTAGAGCAGCCGGCCGATCAGCGTGCTCTTGCCGTCGTCGACGCTGCCGCAGGTGATGAACCGGAGCAGGGCGGGCATCAGAAGTAGCCCTCCTGCTTCTTGCGCTCCATCGACCCACTCCGGTCCCGGTCGATCGCCCGCCCGTGCCGCTCCGAGGTGGTCGCGGTGCGCATCTCGTCGATGATCTCGTCCAGCGTGGCCGCCGTGCTCTCGATCGCGCCGGTCAGCGGGTAGCAGCCGAGCGTGCGGAACCGCACCGTGCGCCGCTGCACCCGCTCCCCGTCGGCCAGCGGCAGCCGGTCGTCGTCAACCATGACCAGCATGCCGTCCCGGTGGACCACCGGTCGCTCGGCGGCGAAGTAGAGCGGCACGATCGGGATCCGTTCGCGCCGGATGTAGCGCCAGACGTCCAGCTCGGTCCAGTTGGACAGCGGGAACACCCGGATGCTCTCGCCGGGGTTGGTGCGCACGTTGTACAGCCGCCACAGCTCCGGGCGCTGGTTCTTCGGGTCCCAGCGGTGCCGCTCGGTACGGAACGAGAACACCCGTTCCTTCGCCCGCGACGCCTCCTCGTCCCGGCGCGCACCGCCGAACGCGACGTCGAACCGGTGCTCGTCCAGCGCCTGCCGCAGCCCCTGGGTCTTCCACAGGTCGGTGTGCGTCGCCGAGCCGTGCTCGAACGGGTTGATGCCGAGTGCGAGGCACTCCGGGTTGCGGTGCACGATCAGCCGCACGCCCAGCCGGGCGGCGGTCTCGTCCCGGAACGCGATCATCTCCCGGAACTTCCAGGTGGTGTCCACGTGCAGCAGCGGGAACGGCGGCGGGCTGGGATAGAAGGCCTTGCGCGCCAGGTGCAGCAGTACCGAGCTGTCCTTGCCGATGGAGTACAGCAGCACCGGGCGCTCGCTCTCCGCGACCGCCTCACGGAAGATGTCGATGCTGTCGGCCTCCAGCTCGTCGAGCTGCGCCAACGTCACCAGTACACCTCGGCCAGCCCGGCACGCAGCGGGTCGGTCAGCTCCGGGTGGCACACCACCAGGTCGGGCAGCCACGGGTCGCGGCGGTTGTAGCGCAGCGGGCTGCCGTCCAGGCGCGCCGCGTACAGCCCGGTGGCCAGCGCGACGGCGACCGGCGCGGCCGAGTCCCACTCGTACTGGCCGCCGGCGTGCAGGTAGGCGTCCACCTCGCCGCGCACCACCGCCATCGTCTTCGCGCCCGCGCTGCCCATCGGCACCAGCTCCGCGCCCACCATGGTGGCCAGCTCGCGGACGAACCCCGGTGGCCGGTTGCGGCTGACCGCGAAGCGCACCGGGCGGTTCAGTGCGGGCAGCGCCGGCGGCTTGTCGGTGCCGAAGGTCTCGCCAAGGGCCGGCAGCGCGACCGCACCGGCGACCAGCTCGCCGCCCGCCCAGAGCGCCACGTGCACGGCCCAGTCGCTGCGGCCCCGCTCGCCGAACTCCCGGGTGCCGTCCAGCGGATCGATGATCCAGACCCGCTCGGCGGTGTGCCGGGTCGGCGAGTCCTCGGCCTCCTCCGATCGGACGCCGTCGCCGGGGCGGTGCTCCGCCAGGCGCGCGGCGAGAAACTCGTGCGCCAACCGGTCGCCCTCGTCGCGCAGCGAATCGGGGTACCGCGAGGCCCCGCGGGCACGGACGTCCAGCAGCACCATCCCGGCCTCGGTGGCCAGCGCGCGGGCCAGCTCAGCGTCCGACTGATACTCGGGGATGGGCATGCCGCACGGTAACACGGCCATTGGACGACGTTCAGATTGTTCTGAACGTCGTCCAATACGCGTAACATCCGCTGCGTGGACAGTGCCGTGCAGGTCGCCAGGACCGCCTGGGGCGACGCGGAGGGCCGCCACCGGGACATCCTCGCCTCGGCCGAGCAGATCCTGGCGGAGTCCGGGTACCCGGCGCTGACCATGCGCGCGATCGCCGCCGGCGCCGGCGTCAGCTCGGGCACCGTCTACCAGTACTTCGCCGGCAAGGAGGACGTGTTCGCCGCCCTGATGGCACGGCGCCTGGACACCCTGCGCGATACCTTGGACGCGCTGGACCGGGAGCTCGGGGTCGCCGGTGTGCTGCGCGAGATCGTCCCCCAGGTCACCGAGCTGTGGCGCCGCGTCGGCCGCTCGTCTCCGCAGTGGGAGGCGAAGGTGCTGGCCGGCCGGGGCGGCAAGGGCCTGGTCACCTCGGCGACGGTGTACCGGCGGACGATCCAGGCGCTGGCCCGCACGCTGACCGAGGCCGCCGAGGCGAACGGGCAGACCCTCGTCGGCGACCCTGCGGTGGCGTTCTGGGTCTGGGACTCCCTGATCGGGCTGGCCGACGACCTGCTGCACGGGGGCGCAGCACAGGGCAAGGTGCGGTCGAAGCGGCTGGTCGAGTTCGCCACGGCGGCCATCGAGCGGGGCATCATCGAATCCCGTTGACCGACCGCGGATGCGTAGCGCAGAGATGGTCGGGCAGCTGGCGAAGCCGTGACCTAGCCAGCGATCGAGACCCCGCGAGCTCCACTCCGGCGCAGGTCACAACCCCCGGAGCGGCCGTGAGCGCCTAGCGGGGCGGGGCCCGGGAGTGCTGTCCGGTGAGTGGTGCCCTCAGTCGCCTGTCAGCTTCGCCAGGTTTCAAGGGCAACCTCTGGGCTCCTCGCGCGTCATTCACAGTGAATGCCGGGTACTCCCCGAACCCGGCGCGCGGGCTGAGCTGCCCGCGGCAAGCTGCGAGAGGTTGTGGATGTCCAGGTTTCGCCATGCAGGCAGGCGTCGGGTCGCGGTGGTGGTCAGTGGTGCCGTGGCGCTGACCGGTGCGGTCAGCGTGTTCTTCGCGGTCCCCGCGCTCGCGCTCACCCCTGCCGAGATCGCGGCCACGACGTCCGCCAAGGTCGCCGGCACCCCGTGCACCGCCGCGGCCGCCGCCTGCGTCGACGTGAACAAGCGAAAGGCCTGGCTGATCAAGAACGGCAAGATTCTGCGCGGCCCGGTGACGATCGCCACCGGCGGCCCCGGTGAGGAGACCCCGACCGGCAACGTGTTCCGGGTGTACCGCAAGGACCAGCACCACACGACCGCCGAGTTCAAGCTGCCCAACGGCCAGCCGGCACCGATGCCGTACTCGGTGTTCTTCGAGGACGGCGGCATCGCCTTCCATGCGGGTGACCCGAAGCGGGCGTCCGCGGGGTGCGTGCACCTGGGCATGGCCGACGCGCAGGCGTTCTTCAACACGCTGCAGATCGGCGACCACGTCCAGGTCATGGACGGCCCGAAGGCCGCTCCCGCGCCGTCCGCCAACAGCGACGACAACAACAGCGACGACAACGGGGACGACAACAGCGACAACAGCGACAACAGCGACGACGGCGACAACTGAGGAGCTGTCCCGGAACGCCGCGGACCCCATGAACTGAGCCGGGAGCCCAGACTGGAGGGCCAGGTCACCTAGGTGACCTGGCCCTCCTTTTTCTGCGCCGGGCCACCGAAACCGAGGCGCGCCTGGATTGACAAGGGATATGGCATGAGTGACACTTCGGGCCGCGCACACCGAGTCGCGGGCGGGGAGCGAACGTGTTCCAGACCGAGGTCCCGGCGCCGCCGGCGTCGATGGTGATGCCGCAGGTCCCGCAGCTGGTGTTCACCCTCATCTGGGGTGCGCTCACGCTCGGGCTCGCCTGTTTCGCCGGTTACGAGATCGTCCGGCACCGGCGGCCGCTGTTGGCGGTACTCCTGATGGGCGGCGCCATCTGCTACTTCGCCGAACCGATGGTCGACGTGCTCGGCCTGCTGTGGCATCCCACCATCGGCCAGTGGGTAGCCATCGATACGTTCCGCGCGGCACCGCTCTGGGGCCTGTTCGTCTACATGATCTGTTTCGGCGGCCTGCCCTACCTGATGTGGCTGGACTTCCGCCGCGGCGTGACCAGGACGCGGGCCTGGAGCTGGGTCGGCGCCTTCTGGCTGGTCGACGTGGCCGTGGAGATGCCGATCCTGCACTTCGGGCTCTACGACTACTACGGCGCCCCGCCGATGGAGTTCGCCGGCCTGCCGCTGTACTGGCTCTTCATGAACATCGTGGGCCCGCTGGCCACCGCTGTGCTGCTGTTGCGCGGGGCCGAACTGGTCGGCGGCTGGCGGCTGCTCTCCGTGCTTCTCCTGCCGGTGTCGCTGGACGCCGCCGGCAGCGCACTGGTGGGCTGGCCGATCTTCAGCGCGTTGAACGCCGATGCCGCCCCGGTCACGAAGTACGCCGCCGCCATCCTGACCGTGCTGATCGGGATCGCTGTGCTGGAGGCGACGATCGCATACGGCGTCCGGGTGGCGGTGCCGTACCGGCCGGCCGACGCCGAGGTGCGCGTCTGAGCACGGGTCGGACGACTCCTAGTGCGCTGCCTGTTCCTCGGCCCAGCCGGCCAACGCCGCCTCCGTCGTGATGTGGTCCAGCCCGACCGCCGCGGCACCGTGCCGGGCGCCGTGCTCGCCGTGACTTGCGTCCAGCACGGGCGGCGGTTCGGCCCGGCGGAACGCCATCAGGCCGGCGAGGTAGGCCGAGGTGAACTCGGCGGGAGCGCCGGCGCGCAGTGGACCGGCCAGCCCCCCGAGCGTGACGACGTCCGGGTCGTGCAGGTTGACCAGCCCCGCGATGCCGGCGCCCAGTGCGGTCGCGGTGGCGGTGACGGCTGCCCTGGCCGCGGCGCTGTCCCGCCGCAGCACCTCGACGGTGTAGCGCCGGGGGCTCGTCGGCCGCGGTTCCCCCAGGTGCCTGGCCAGCGCGATGCCGTTGACCTCGAGCTCCCAGCACCCGGCAGCGCCGCAGTGGCAGCGCAGGGCACGGTCCCCGAACGGGAGATGGCCGTACTCGCCGGCCGCCCCGGTCGCGCCGCTGACCGGGCGCCCGTCGACCGTCAGGCTGCCCCCGATCCCCGCCTCGACCAGCAGGTGCAGCCCGGCACGACTGCCCCGGGCCGCCCCGGAGCGGGCCTCCGCCACGCCGGCCAGGGTGGCGTCGTTGCCGATCAGCAGCGGCAGGTCGGTCAGCGTGCCCAGGTCCACCGGCGGCCAGCCCAGCGAGGACGCATCGACCAGACGCCCGTCCCCGACGGTCGCCGCCACCGCCAGGGACACCGCGCGCAGTCGGCCGCCGAGACGCTCCCTGGCGCGCGCGATGAGCTGGCCCAGCACAGCCAGCACCGGCTCCGGCCCGTCGCTCCGGCCACCGCCCTGGCCGTCCACGCCGCCACCGTGCCGGCCGGCGCCGAATGCCCGCAGCTCGCCGTCCAGGGTGGCCAGGTCGGCCCGCCAGTCGTCGTGGCGCAGCTCGATCAACAGCACCAGCGGTCCGGACGGGTGCGGCCGCAGCACGCCGGTGGGTCGGCCCCGGCCACGCGGAACTGCCGGCACCTCGACGAGTAACCGCAGCTCACGCAGCCGTGCGGTGATCTCGGTCGACGAACCCGTACTCAGCCGCAGTCGGTGCGCCACCTCGGCGCGGGTGACCCCCGGCGCGCGCCGCACCTCGGCAAGCACAGCACTGGCGGTACGCCAGCGCGCGTCGCCCGCCCGGCCACCTTTCGCGACGGCACTGTTCAGCACAGCTCCACCTCAATAAGCTCGCGTCCCGAGGATAATAGCCGGGCAGGGACCACTGGCGAGGGAGCCGCAATGGAACTGGGTACCGATTCGGGCACGGAGCTGGTCATCGATCTCCGCGAGATCGCCGCCGTCCTGCTGGACATGGACGGCACGCTGGTGGATTCCGACGCGGCGGTGGAGCGCGCCTGGCGGGCCTGGGCGGCGGACTACGGCCTCGACCCGGACGCGGTGCTGGCGATCGCGCAGGGGACGCCGGCGATCAGCACGGTGCGCCGGTTCTGGCCGGATTGGTCCGACGAGCGCGCCCAGGCCGACGCGAACCGGCAGCTCGCCCGGGAGTGCGTCGATCTTGCCGACGTGGTGCCGACGGTCGGCGCGCACCGCCTGCTCGAGACCCTGCGCGAGTCGAAGTTGCCCTGGGCGGTGGTGACCTCCGCCGACGCCAGACTCGCCCGCGCCCGCCTCGGCCAGGCCGGCATCACCCCACCACTGCTGATCACGGTCGACGACGTGACCGTCGGCAAACCCGACCCGCAGGGCTTCCTGATGGCGGCCGAGCGGCTGGGCATCGACCCGGCCAGGTGCCTGGTGGTGGAGGACTCGGACGCGGGGATCGCGGCCGGCCGGGCAGCGGGGGCCACCGTGGCCTCCGTCAAGGGCCGGCCCGCCGACCTGCGCCTCGTCGACCTGGAGCAACTTGCCGCGTTGCTGACCCAGGCACGGGCCGCCTGACAGCAGCGGCCTCGCTTTCGACACCCGATCCGGGCCCAAAAATCTACCCGAAAATCTCTTGACGGTTGCTCGGCGGTGATCCGACAATTAACGCCATCACTTTCGAGGAAGGCTTTGCTAAGTCAGCTGAGTGATTAACAAATGAGGAAGGTCCGTATGTCCACGAGACCTAGAAGCAGGTTCGCCGCGCTCGGCGTATCGGCCGCTTTGTCCGGCGCCCTCATGCTCGGTTTGAGCGGTACGGCCTCGGCCGCACCTGCCGCCGCCCTCCCGACGGCGCAGATCGCGACACCAACGGGCGTCACTCTGACCGACCGCGACCACAACCGT
>DASYLM010000083.1:0-13579 GCA_036009565.1 Pseudonocardia sp.
GCCGTCGGTGCCGGACGACGGCGGAGACGACGGCGCGGTCCTCTAAGACCGCGCCCGACCGCCGGCAGTCGCAGATTTCCGTTACGCCGAATGGTTAGATTTCGTCGAGGTGTTCCGCGGATTTTCATCTCGCGGTCACTCGGCGTCCCGTTAGTCCGAACCGGTAATCTTCTCGGCCGCGTCGAGCTCGCGGAGCAGCCCGGCACGTAGCCGGGGCAGCTGCCCGGTCGGGGCGTCCGCGACGGCCATGCGCGCGGCCGAGTCGGTGGGTCCGCCGCGGGCCAGTGCCTCCAGCGCCGCCGAGTCACCGACGTCGGAACCGGCCCGCTCGCTGAGGATCCAGCGCACCTCGAGCAGGTCGCAGTAGGCCTGGATCGGCGCGCCGACGCCGCCCACCGCCTCGTGCGCACGCCGCATACCGGGCAGCACCACCCGTTCCAGCCAGCCGACCGCGGCGTCCGCCTCGGACACGTCCCGCCCCGACTGGCGGCGCAGAATGCCCTGGTAGGCGCGCAGGTCACCGAGCAGGATGCTGGCCTGCCCCTCGCCCACCTCCAGACCGGCCACCGTGCGCAGGTACTCGGCGTGGAACCGCCGGTCCCCCACCGCGACCTTGAGCCGCAGCTGGTCGTCCCCGCCCTCGACGGGTTGCAGCGCGATCTCGTCCACCACGAAGCCGAGCTCCTCGAGCTGGCGGATCTGGCCCTCGACCCGGTAGCGGTCGGCGAAGTTGAACGTCGGCTCGGCGTGCAGCGCATCCCATAGCTCCCGGTAGCGGACCGCGACGCCGCGCGCCTCCTCGATCAGGATCTCGTCCAGGTCCGGCTCGTCCAGGTCCGGCTCGTCCAGGCCCGCACCCAGGCCCGCACCGAGGTCGGGCGGCTGGTCACCGGCCAGCGCCGCCTGCTCCGCGAGCCGGGCGGCCATGTCCATCATCCCGCCGGCCACGTTCTCCACCAGGATGTCCAGGTCGTACTGGCGCTGCCCGTCACTGAGCTGTCGGTGCACCTCACTGGTCTCGGCGTCCACCAGCCAGGCCTGCAGCACCTGTCCGTCCCGGGAGAACAGCGTGTTCGCCAGCGAGCAGTCACCCCAGAAGACGCCGTGCCGGTGCAGCTCGACCAGCAGCGTGGCCATCGCGTCCAGCAACCGCGCCCGGTGCCTCGGCCGGTTCGGCGGCAGCCGCATGAACAGCCGCCGGAACTGCCACGACTGACTCAGGAAGTGCGTGACCAGGACCGCGGAGTCCTCGTGGCCGCCGGACTCGTCGGCCCACTCCTCCGGCTGGATGACCAGGCCGGCCGCGCGCACCGCCGGCAGGCCCATCGTCTCCAGCTCGCGCAGCACCGCGTACTCCTTGGCCGCGATCCGCTCCGGTAGCTGCTTCAGCGCCCACAGCTGCCCGTCGGTCTCCACGAACCGGACCAGGTGCCGGCTCGGCCCGACCGGGATGTCGCGCAGTGGGACCTCCGTGGCGTCCCACTCGCGCAGCGGCCGGTCCCAGGGCAACGCGAGCAAACCTGGCGAGGTCACTCTCAGCCGCAGCTCCGGTGGTCGCACCGCACCGATTCTGCCCGGGTCCGGCCTCGGCGGGCTCACCCGAACGGCTGCGGTGGCGCGACCGCTCAGGCAGCGGCGGCCGCCGGGATATCGCAGCCGCCGGAGACCGGGTCGTAGGCGTGCAGGTACGACCAGAGGTAGACCGGCTCGCCGTCCGGCCGGACGTCCACGATGTGGCCGAGGCGGATGAACTCCTCGGCGGGCTGCACCACTTGCCAGCAGCGCTCGCACAGTGGCGGCGAAAACGGCGACATGGGGTTCTCCTGGCGACGCGTGACCCAATTGGCGTGACCCGATTTGGTCAATTCAACGCGCCACCGAACCCGTGGTCGCGCCGATGTGGTCCGCTTCACGAGTGGAGCACGGCAAGGTTTACACGACGTTCATGTGATCCAGCAACGCGGTACCGAGCGCTTCGTCGCCCTCGATCCGCACGTCCCGCTCCCGCCACGGCGCGCGGTGGGTGGCCCACCCCGGGAACTCGACGGCGGCTCCGGCGATGTGCGTGACGCTGTCCCGGTCCGTGCCGACCGCCGTGCCGCCGACCGCTGTGACGCCGCCGTCGCCGCCGACCGCTGTGCCGCCGACCGCTGTGCCGCCGACCGCTGTGACACCGACCGCTGTGACACCGCCGTCGACGCCGATCCGCCACCGCCCGCCGCCCGCACCGGCCAGGCTGATCGAGATCGGCCGGGTCAGCCACGGCGGCCGGGCCGCGCGCAGCTGGTTGCCCAGCACCGCGAACATCCACTCCAGCACCAGCGACATGCGCAGCCCGTCGGTCGCCGGGGCCGGCCGACCCAGCGCCGGCGCGATGTCGTGACGCAGGTGGGTGTGCTGGTCGAAGAGGAACGCCGAGCTCAGCAGCACCGCCGCCGGGAACCGCCCGAGCTCGCCGAGCGGAGCGGGCACCCTGGCCACCGGGGTACGGGACAGCACCGAGGTCAGGGTGCCCAGCCGGCGGCCCCAGCGCTCGAACTCGCCGAGCACCCGGGCGGGCTCCCAGTCGCGCCGCCGCGCGACCAGCACGTCGTTGGTGCGTTCGATGTCCTTGCTGCTCAGCAGCTTCAGCGAGGTCGGCGTGAAGATCGCGTGGCAGCTGCCGCCGAGGTGCGCGACCACGTCCTGCACCCGCCAGCCGGGCGCCGCGCTGGGTGCCCGCCACTCCTCGTCACCGAGCTGGCGGCAGAACCGCACGATCTCCGCGTGCTCGCGCCGCAGGGCGGCCGCCCGGTCCAGGGTCACGCCAGACTCCTTCTCGCCACTCACCGTGCATCCCACCTCACCGTGCATCCCACCTCACCGTGCGTCCCACCTCACCGTGCGTCCCACCTCACCGTGGACCACACCGCTCGCGGGCCAGTTGGGCGGCGCCGATCACGCCACCCTCGTCGCCGAGCTGGGCGGTCCGGATCCGCGCCAGCGGGCGGTGGTGCCCGCCGGTGAGCACCCGCGCGTAGTGGTCCCTGGCCTCGTCGAGGAACAGCGGGGCGGACCCGGACACGCCACCGCCGATGACCACCAGCTCGGGGTCGTACACGTCGGCGATCAGGGCCAGGCCCTCCCCCAGCCAGCGGGCCAGCTCGGCCATCGCGCGCCGGCCGAGCGGGTCGCCGTCCCTGGCCGCGGTGGCCACCCGACGGCCGGTGATGCCGCGCGCCTCGACGGCGGCCATCCGGGCCAGCGTCGGGGACGCTGCCGGGTCGGCGGCGAGCAGCTCGACCAGCGTGGTGACCAGCGCGGTCCCACTGCAGTAGCGCTCCCAGCAGCCGCGTTTGCCGCACGGGCAGGCCCGCCCGTCCGGCACCACCCGCAGGTGACCGAGCTCCGGGGCCACCCCGTGCGCGCCGCGGTACAGCTTGCCGTCGATCAGCAGCGCGGCGCCGATCCCGGTGCCCAGCGCCACGAACACCGAGGTCCGCGCCGGTGAGCCCGACCCGGAGCCGGCACCGGCGCCCGCACCGAACCGGCGCTCGGCCAGGGCGGCGGCGTTCGCGTCGTGCTCGATGACCACCGGCAACGCGCAGCGGGCGGCCAGCCGGTCCGCCACCGGCACCCCGCGCCACGGCAGGTGCGGGGCGAACCGGACCACCCGGCGGTCCGGGGTGATGAAACCCGCGAGCGCCAGCCCGACGGCCCGAACGTCGTGCCGCTCGCGCAGCTCGTCGATCACGCCGACGATCGCCGACTCCAGCGCCTCGTTCTGGCCGGGAGTGGGTGCCCTGGCGGTGTCCAGCACCGCACCCTCGGCGTCCACGACGCCGGCCCGCACACTGGTACCACCGACGTCGACACCAATGGTCAGCACGGGTCGGGAGACGGCCAGCCCCTGCCGTCGCGGGTGACCTCGATGTGCTGGACCACCCGCCCGCCACGCGGCCCACCCCTCGGCATCGGCCGATGCCGAGGGGGTGCCGGTCGGTACGGCGGTGCCGGGGGCCGCTGACCTGGGCCGGTGGGGTTTTGGGTGCCCGCCGCCGGGGGCGGTGCCGCCGCGGCGGACGGCGGCGGGTCGGACGGGGATGGGGGTGCCGCCGGGCCGGACGGCGGTGGGCCGGACGGCGGTGCGGTTGCCGCCGCCGGGCGGTCCTCGCCCGGCGCTCCGGCGGACCGGTGCGGCGGGGCACCGAGGGGGCCCCCGCCCTCCTCGAGCGCGGCGCGCAGTACCGCCAGCAGGCCGGCGGCGTGCTCGGCGAGGCGCACCGCGAGCTCGGACCGGCCGCCGCGCAGGACGGTGATCAGCGCACACACCGGGCAGACCGCGCAGCTCGCCGGTTCCGGCTCGGCGCCGTCCGGCACCTGCGCGCGGATCCGGTCGACCAGGGGTTCCAGCAGGTCCAACGCGCCCCCGGCGTAGTCCCGCAGATCGTCGGCGAGGTTGGCGTGCCCCGGGCAGCCGCGTTCGCTCACCGGTCCATCCAGACCGCCGGGTCAGGGCGGAACACCACGACCAGCTCGTCGATGCCCACCCGGGCGCCGAGCACCTCACAGCGGGACAACACCGAGGGCAGCGCAACCAGCCGCCGCACCCCGCCGACGGTCACCGCCAGGTCGTCGTCGATCCGGGTCAGCTCGAGCGGGGTGCGCTTGTCCAGCCCGGGCAGCCGCAGCGCCAGCTCGAACTCCGAGTCGCGGTCGGTGCCGTCGCCGCCGGTGCGCCGCACGGAGAGCAGCGGCGGGGCGTCCGCCCCGGCCAGCGGCTCCTCGTCGCCGTAGAGCGCATCCGCCAGCTCGGCCAGCGCGGCCACCCCGATCGGCTCGGCGGCGGTGTAGGGCACCGCGCGCACCGGTCGCCGCGCGGACGCGGCGGCCGTCCCGGTACCCCACAGCGCGGCCAGCTCGCCGAGCACCTCCTGCTGCTCGGCGCGGCGGGCGCGGACCCAGCGGGCGGCCGGGCCGCGGACCGACGGCGCGATCGGCGGCACCACCCGGTTGGCGATGATCCCGTCCACCCGCAGCCCGTGCAGCGCCAACGCGGTCATGGTGCGCCGACTCTCGGCGGCCACCAGCCGTTCCGGGGTCAGCACGAGCCGGATGCTGGTGTTGTGGTGGTCGGCGAGCATGGCGCGCAGCGCGGCGACCTGTTCGGCCAGCCGGCCCAGTGCGTCGGCCGCCTCGTCCCAGTTCCGCAGCGCACCCCGGGGCGCGCCGGGGCGGGGCGGGCTCGCACCGGCGATCCCGGCCAGCAGCCCGCGTACCGCGCGCCGGTGCGCCGGGTACAGCCGTTCCAGGTAGCTGCCGATCGCCTCCGGCAGCCCGAGCAGCCGCAGTGTCTCGGCGGTCGGCCCGCAGTCCACGATCACCACGTCCCAGGGGCCGGCCTGCGCCAGCCGGCGTACCTCACCCAGGGCGAGCAGCTCATCGACACCGGGCAGCCAGGTGAGCTCGTCGGCCACCATCTCGTCCACCCCGGCGCCGGCGAGAACCGTGCGCAGGTGGCCGCGCAGCTCGCCCCAGGCGCCGGCCAGCAGTGCCCTGCTGTCCAGGTGGGCGGCGAACAGCCCGGAGTCGACCTCCCTGGGCTCACCGCCGAGCTCGACGTCCAGCGCGTCACCCAGGGAGTGCGCCGGATCGGTCGAGATCACCAGCGCCTTGCGCCCGGCGCGCGCCAAGCGCGCGGCGGTGGCCGCGGCCAGCGTGGTCTTGCCAACGCCACCCTTGCCGGTGAACAGCAGGATCCGCAACGCGCCCTACCCCGCTTCGACGATGTGCCGGCTCCGCGCCGGCCCGACAGGAGCCCCGGCTATCGGCCCGGCGAGGATACCTCGGCCCGCTCAGCCCTCGACGCGGCGCTTCAGCTCCTTGAGCGCGGTGTCGATAATGATCTTCTCAGCCTTGCGCCGCAGCATGCCGATCATCGGGATGTTCAGCTCGACGCTCAGCGTGTAGGTCACCGTGGTGACCCCGTCGGCGGGGTCCAGTACGTAGGAGCCCTGCTGGGCCTTCTGGATCTGGCCCTTGGTCAGGTGCCAACGCACCGAGAGCCCGTCGTCGGCCCAGTCGTAGGCCAGCGTGTACGCGTCCTTGAACACCCCGGCGTCCAGCCCGAAGGCCACCTCCGCCGCGTGGTCACCGGTGCCCTCGGTGACCACCTCGGCGGACTTGACCGCGTTGGCCCATTCCGGGTACGCGGGAAAGTCCGCGATCACCGCCATGATCGCCTCCGGTGCGGCGTCGATGGTGATGGACTGAGTGGTGGAGTCGGCCATGGCCGCAGAGGCTACCGGCGCGGGCCGGGCGCGGTCCTGGGGTATCCGGCTCAGCTGATCAGACGCGAGCTGACCGCCGGCTCACCAGGTGAGCACGTAGGGCCGCCCGGTGAGGCGGAAGTGCCCGACGTTGACGCATTCGGTGCGACGCCACCGGGCCCGGGCCGCCATCGGCTGGTGCACGTGCCCGAACAGTGCCGCCCTCGGCGCGTCCCGCTCGATCACCTCGAGCAGGGCCGCGCTGGCCACCTCGGCGCGGCGGGTCACCACGTCGTAGGCCAGCTCGGGCACCCGGGGCGGCACGTGGCTGCACAGCACGTCGACGCTGGTCAGGGCGGCGCAGGCGGCGTCGTACTCGGTGCCGAGCCGGACGTGGGGCCGCCACGCCCCGTCCGTCGACGGGCTCATTCCCGCCGGCAACGGCAGCCCGCCGACAAAGCCGAAGCGCAGCCCACCCAGCTCGACGACCTCACCGTCCAGCATCCGCTGACCGTCGCCGAGGAACTCCGGCCACAGGTGCGGCAGGTCGACGTTGCCGGGCGTGAGGTAGCAGGGCGCCCCCATCGCCGGGAACAACTTGCCGTACTGGTCCCGGACCGCGTTCTCCAACGTCTCCCGGGGGTCGGCCAGACCGGCCCACAGTGAGTCGGCGTACCGGCCGAGCTCGCCGGGACGGCCGTTGGCCCGCAGTGTCGCGAACCGGCCGACCACGTCGGCGCCGAAGATGTGCCCGAGGATGCCCGCGCTGTGATCGTCGTAGTCCACGAAGTCGATCAGGTCACCGAGCACGATCAGGGCGTCCGCACCCTCGCCGGCGCGGGCCAGGGCAGCACTGTTGCCGTGCACGTCGGCGACCACGTGAACCCGCATCACGTCCAACCTACGGGCTGGCAGTGGTCCCCGCGCCGGGAGTCGCCCCGGGCGACGGGTGACCTTGCTCGCTCGACCGCGACGGCTCCGGCTCGCTCAACGGCGGTGCGGGCGCGGCCGAGAGTGACGCCCCCGGCGCCGGCTCGACCGGTGCGGTGGACTCCGCCGGGACCGGCACCGGCGGCACACCCGGCGGCCGCCCCTCCTCCAGCTCGTCCTTGAGCCACAGGGCGATCGCCTTGGCCGCGCGCTGGCGGCGGGAGATCTCGGCGCCGGCCCGCCGGGGTGGCAGCGGCGCGGGCCGGCCGTTCGGGTCCGACGGGTCCGCGCGCAGGTAGTAGTGCAGCACGGTGCCGTCCAGCACCGGTTCCAGCCAGACCTCCATGCTGCCGACCAGCGCCCCGGCCACGGTCCACCGGACACCCTTGGGCCCACGGTCGATCACCACGCTGAGCTGCAGGTCCGGCCACAATCGGCGCCAGCCGGCCGGATCGGCGAACTCGGCCGCCACCCGGGTCGGCGGGACGGCGAGGAAGGTCTCGTCCACCACGTCCACGGTGCTCATGCCTCGGCTCCGCGCTCGTTCCGCTCCTCGGTCGCTGGCGCTCCCTGTGATGCTCGCTCGCTGTCGCCTTCGGTGCTCATGCCCCGACCGTATCCACGCGGCCCAGCGCACCTGCCGCCGACTCGGCGGAACGACCGCGAAGATCGCTTGAGCGCCGGCGCGCCCGCCCCGATCGGTAACCGGACGCGGCGATCACAATCCTCCCCTACGGACGAGTAACCGTTATAGGTTGGCGCTTCGGCAACGAGGTCGGCAGAGGTCGGGGAGGTTCGGGATGCGCGAGTACGACGCGCCGGCGATCGACGAGGTGACCGACGGGGAGAGCCTGTCCGACGCCGTCTTCGACAACGCCGAGCAGTTTCCCGCCGCCGTGAGCTTCCGCCGCAAGCTGGACTCCGGGTGGGTCGACGTCACCGCCAAGGAGTTCGCCGAACAGGTCACCGACGTGGCCAGGGGCCTCATCGCGTCCGGGGTGGACCCCGGAGACCGGGTCGTCGTGCTGTCCCGCACCCGGTTCGAGTGGACGGTGATCGACTACGCCATCGCGGCGGTCGGCGGCACCACGGTGCCGATCTACCAGACGTCCTCCGACGAGCAGATCGCCTGGATCCTGAGCGACTCCGGCGCGATCGCCGCCGTCGTCGAGTCCGACGCGCACCGCGCCGTGCTGGCCGCGCTGCGCGAGGAGCTGCCCAACCTGCGCCACGTGTGGCAGATCGACCCCACCGACCCGGCCGAGCAGCCGGCCGTCGACCACCTCACCGCCGAGGGCGCCGCCGTCCCGGCCGAGCGGGTGACCGAGCGCCGCGATCAGGTCCGCGCCGACGACCTGGCCACCCTGATCTACACCTCCGGCACCACCGGCCGGCCGAAAGGTTGCGAGCTGACCCACCGCAACCTGCTCACCGAGCTGAAGACCGCCGGCAAGGTCTTCTCCACGATGATGAGCGAGGACAACTCGCTGCTGCTGTTCCTGCCGTTGGCGCACGTGCTGGCCAAGGTCATCCAGTGCGGCGGGGTGTACACCAGGACCACGGTCGGGCACATCTCGGACACCTCGAACCTGCTCGCCGACCTGGCGGCGTTCCAGCCCACGTTCGTGCTGTCGGTGCCCCGGGTGTTCGAGAAGGTGTTCACCGCGGCGCAGCAGAAGGCGCATGCGGGGGGCAAGGGCAAGATCTTCGACGCCGCGGCGGCCACCGCCGAGGAGTGGAGCCGGGCACAGCCCTCCCCCGGTCTGCTGCTGCGCGCCCGGCACGCGCTGTTCGACCGGCTGGTCTACGGCAAGCTGCGGGCCGCACTGGGTGGGCGGTGCATCGCGGCGGTGTCCGGCGGGGCTGCGCTCGGCGAGCGGCTCGGCCACTTCTTCCGGGGGATCGGGGTGCCCGTCTACGAGGGCTACGGCCTGACCGAGACCAGCGGCGGAGCGACGGTGAACACCCCGGCCGCGCAGCGGATCGGGACGGTGGGCCAGCCGCTGGCCGGTACCGGGGTGCGGATCGAGGACGACGGGGAGATCCTGCTGCGCGGCGATCTGGTGTTCCGCGGCTACTGGAACAACCCGGAGGCGTCCGAGGAGGCCACCAGCGACGGCTGGTTCCACACCGGCGACATCGGCGAGCTGGACGACAGCGGCTACCTGAAGATCACCGGCCGGAAGAAGGAGCTGATCGTCACCGCCGGCGGCAAGAACGTGGCACCCGCCGTGCTGGAGGACCGGCTGCGCGCCGACCCGCTGATCAGCCAGTGCATGGTGGTCGGCGACGGTCAGCCGTTCATCGCCGCCCTGATCACCCTCGACCCCGAGGCGTTGCCCGGCTGGCGTGAGGCGCACGGCAAGCCGGCCACCGAGGACCCGGCCGACCCGGCCGACCTGGTCGAGGACCCGGACCTGCTGGAGGCGATCGACAAGGCGGTGCAGGAGGCCAACAAGGCCGTCTCGCACGCCGAGGCGATCAAGAAGTTCCGCGTGCTCAAGGTCGACTTCACCGAGGCCGGCGGGGAGCTCACGCCGACGCTCAAGCTGAAGCGCAACGTGGTGACGGAGAGCTACGCCGCCGACATCGCCGCCCTCTACAGCAAGGACGACGCCCGCCGGTAGGCCGGCTCGGGGCCGACGCCGAGGAACTCGGCCAACCGGCCCGCCGAGCTGGCCCACTGCCAGTCCCGCCGCATCCAGGCCCGGCCGGCGGCGCCCATCGCGGCCGCCCGGTCCGGGTCGGCGAGCAGCTCGACCAGCGCGTCGGCCACCGCGGCGGGATCCCGACCGGGCACCACCTGGCCGGTCTCACCGCGGCGCACCGTCTCGGGCGCGCCGCCGGAGTCACCCGCAAGCACCGGCAACCCGGCGGCGGCCGCCTCCAGCAGGACGATGCCGAGGCCCTCGACGTCGAGCCCTCGTCCCCTGGTCCGGCAGGGCAGCGCGAACACGTCGCCCACCGCATGGTGCGCGGGCAGCTCGTCCCAGCGCACCGGGCCGGTGAACACCACATCCTCGGCGACGCCGTGCTCGACGGCCAGCCTGCGCAGCCGCTCGCCGTAGGGGCCGTCGCCGACCAGGAGCAACGCGGCGCCCGGGACTCGGCGCCGGACCCGGGGCAGCGCGGCGATCAGCACGTCCTGGCCCTTGCGGGCGACCAACCTGGACACACAGCTGACCACCGGGCGGTCGCCGAGGCCGTACCGGGCGCGCAGCTCGTGGCGGGCGGCCCGGTCCGGGCGGAACCGGTCGCTGTCGATGCCCGGTGGCAGCCACTCCAGCGCGGCCAGCGGGCCGAACGCGGCGGCGAACCGGCGCCGGGTGTAGCGCGACACCACGGTCACCACGTCACTGCGGGTGCCGATCCGGCGCAGCGCCTGCCTGGCCCCTGGCAACATCGACCAGCCCACCTCGTGGCCGTGCGTGCTGGCCACCACCCGGTCCACCCCGGCCGACCGGCGCAGTACCGGGCCGAGCAGCGCCAGCGGGGCTGCCGCGCCGAACCAGACCGTCCCGCAGCCGTGGTCCCGGGCCAGCTCGGCCGCGCGGCGGGCCACCGAGGGCTCCGGCACCATCAGCGACGTGGGGTGGCGGTGCACCGGGTAGCTCGCCGCCGCGTCGAACTCGGCGGCTCCGGGCCAGCTGGGCGCGTACACCACGATCTCGCCGGCCGGCAGCCTCCCGGCCAGCTCGGCCAGGTAGCTCTGGATCCCGCCGGCGCGGGGCGGGAAGTCGTTGGTCACCAGCAGTGTGGGCATCGCCAGGCAGGCTAACCAGCGCGAACGCCCCGGAGCGAGCCGGGGCCTGGCCGCGGCGGGCCGGGGCCTGGCCGCGGCGGGCCGTGAGCCGCTCTCAGGGCCGTTCGAGGTCGCCGTGCCACGCGGCGAGCAGCCCAAGCGCCACACCGGGCGCGGCGGGTCGCGCGGCGAGCAGCCCGAGCGCCACACCGGGCGCGGCGGCCAGGTTCAGCCGGCTGCCGCTGAGCCGCGGCGGCGGCCGGTTGCGATCACCGGCCGCCGCCCGCGCTGGGGAGCGGCTAGGTCTTCGAGGCGCCAGGGCTGCTTCTACAGCCGCCGCGCGCCGGCATAGCTCTTCATCCGGGACAGGTCCGTGTAGCGCACGACGTCACCGGTCTGCACCGCGTTGAGCACCTTGCCGTTGCCGGCGTAGAAACCGACGTGGCTCACCGGGTGGTAGAAGAAGATCAGGTCACCGGGCTGCAGGTTGGCCCGCGACACCGGTCTGCCCACCCGCGACTGCGCCGAGCTGGACCGGGGCATGGTGATGCCGAGCCTCTTGAAGGCCCAGTAGACCAACCCGGAGCAGTCGAACGTGCCCGGTCCGGTGGCGCCCCAGACGTAGGGCTTGTCCATCCGGGTCATCGCCATCTTGAGTGCCTGGGCGCCGAGGCCGCGGCCCAGGGTGACGCCGATCGGCACGCCGTCGCTGGTGATCCGGGACGCCCGCTCGGACGGGCTGAGCCGCCCCAGCAGCTGCTCCGCCTGGTCGATGCGGACGTCGGCCGCCCGCTTGCGGACGTCGATCTCCTGGAACGCCCCGCGGGCCAGCGCGGTGGCCTGCTGCGCCGCGGCGACCGCGTTCGTGGCTTCGGCCTGGGCCCGTTGGGTGGCCGCGACCAGCTCCTGCGCGTGTTCCAGCACGTCTTTCTGGTCGGCCGTGAACGAGTCCAGCGTGGTCATCTGGTCCAGGAAGTCGCTCGGCGAGTCACTCAGCACGAGCGCGTTGAGCTGGTCGAGGTGACCGCCCTCCATGGCCTCGGTGGCGACCTGGTCGACCTGCACCTGGAACCGCTCCCTGGCCGCATCGGCCTGGGCCGCCGCCCTGCGCGCCGGCGCCACCGCGGCCTGGGCCCGGCCCGCGTCGTCCTGCCGGGCCTGTAGGTCGTCCTGGGCGGCGTGCCACTGCTCGGTGAGGGCCTCGGCGTCGTGCTGGGCAACCTCCAGCTGCTTGGCCGCATCGGAGGCGGTCGGGGGCGGTGCGGGCGCGGGCGGGTCCCCGTAGGCGGGGGTGCTCAGCACGATGCAGGCGGTCACTGCCATCGCTGTCGCGGAAAGTGCGCCAGCTACTGCGCGCAGATAACCGCTCGACGCCACTACGCCGCTCTCCTTTCCGGTGAAACCACCGGGCGGGATACGCGGAGTCTGGGGGCGGAGTCAGGCCTTCGGGGGACCTGACTCGACTCGCGCGAGCCGTTGCGGCGGCGACCCCGCGGCGCCAATCGGGGAGCGAGTGGCTGACGCCCCGCAAGGTCTCGGCGAGATTACGAAGCGGGGGCGACGACGTCCAGGAGGGGCCCCTCTCGGCGTGGCGCGGGAGCGATCATGTCTCAATCATCACTGGAGGTGACCGGAGAGCACTGAATTCGGTGGACTTATCACCCAACGTCACTGTATTCGTCTTCATCGGGCGATGTGGGTGACACCCGGCGAGGCTCAACAGACACCAGCCGCAACCGTGGCACGAGGCCCTGCTCGGCTAGCACATTGAGCGCGCGAGCCTCTGGTGCGTCGAGCTGTACCGATCGAGCGCCGGACGGCAGGTCCGATTGATCAATTCCGTCGCCGACGCTGCCCGGCAGGCCGAGAAATACCCCCACGACGCAGTCGCGGCAGGCGTTCCCACGGACCACGCAGCGGTCACAGTCGATGATCATGTCGGTCTCTCCTAGGTCGGTCTGAATCGACACGCGCACCGTAGGACGACGCTCCGACAGTTTCCGGGGACGGATGCCCCGATCGGGCGATCAGCGGCCCGAGACAGCTTTCCGGACAGTGACCGCGTCCAGACCTCGGGGACCGTGCCGACCTGGCGCCCGCGCCCTCCCCCGCCCCGCCCCGCCCAGCCCCGCCGAGCCCCGCCCAGCCCCGCCGAAGCGCACCCTCCGCGCGTCCTTTGCGCGTCCTTTGCGCGGCCCTTTGCTCTGCGTAGGTATACGCACCAGCCACCTGTCCGGAGTCCGGTCCGCTCGCGCCGAGATCGACGAAATTCTGGTTCGATCTTGAAATATCCAGAATTTCGTCGATCTCGGCGCCCGCTGCAAGACCGGGGTGCGATGAAATGCGGTCCGGTCGGAAGGGGGGACCCGGTGCATGCCGGATCGCACTCAGCGGCGCGGCCGCGCTGTGCCGCCGCAACCGGTCCCCCTGGTCACCCGTCCCCGCTTGGGCCGCACCGGGCACGGCCCACGGCCCACCTGTACCGGGCCATGGGCACCGGTCGCGCGCCACCGGTTGCCGGTCGCGGCCATCGGTTGCCGGTCGCGGGCGGCCAGCAACGACCACGGGCCACGGCCCACGATCCGCGGGCCACGGGCACCGTCCCGCGCCACCCGCCGCGGGCCACGGTCGCCGGTCGCGCGCCGCCAGCAACGACCAC
>DASYLM010000084.1:0-8425 GCA_036009565.1 Pseudonocardia sp.
CCGCCTCCCCCATCGCCTCGGCGGCCGCGCGGCGCACCCCGTGCCGGTCGTGGACCTCACCCTCGCCGATCAGCGCCAGCGCCACCGAGGACAGCGGGGCCAGGTCGCCGGAGCAGCCCAGCGAGCCGTACTCCTGCACCACCGGCACGATTCCGGCATTCAGCAGCCCGGCCAGTGCGTCCACGGTGCTGGCCCGGACCCCGGTGTGCCCGGTGGCCAGGGTGCGCAGCCGCAGCAGCATCAGCGCCCGGATCACCTCGCGCTCGACCTCGGGCCCGGCTCCGGCCGCGTGCGAACGGATCAGTGAGCGCTGCAGGGCGGCGCGCCGGTCGGTGCGGATGTGCCGGGTCGCCAGCGCGCCGAAGCCGGTGGACACGCCGTAGGTGGCGACGGTCGCATCGGCCAGTCGTTCGATGTGCTCGCGCGCGTCCAGTACGGCGGCCCGGGCCGGGTCGGTGAGCTGGACGGGAGCGTCGTGCCGGGCCACCGAGACCACCTGGTCACGGCTCAGCGCAGCGGCATCCAATAGGACGGGTTCAGGCATGCCTCCCATCACAGCCCGCCGGGGCCCGGCCGCGCGAGGGCCGCCCGTTGGACTCTGTCTGGTATGTCAGACTGTCGAGAAGCAGGCGCCGAGCGGTGCCGGAGCGGGGCTCCCCCGGAACAGAACACTGGGGCGGGCACTGAGACAGCACACTGGGACAAGACACCGAGACAGCGCACCGAGACAGGACGCCGGGTTGGGCCAGAGCACCGATGTGCCGGCACTGCGCCGGGGGTTGGCGATCCTTCGGCTGCTGGCCAGCCACGCCGGGCCGATGACGGCAACCGCGGTGGCCGGCGAGCTCGGCCTGCCCCGGTCCACCGCCTACCACCTGCTGGCCGAGCTGGCCGGCGCCGGCTTCGTCACCCACCTTCCGGAGGACCGCCGCTACGGGCTCGGCGTCGCCGCATTCGAGGTGGGCTCGGCGTACCTGCGGCACGACCCGCTCGAGGCGCTGGCCCGCCCGTTGCTGCGCACCCTGGTCGAGCGGGTCGGGCGGACCGCGCACCTAGGCGTGCTGCACGGCCCGGAGACCCTCTACCTGGTGCGTGAGCAGCCGGAACGACCGCAGGCGCCGAATGTCACCATCACCGACGTCGGCGTCCGGCTGCCCGCGGCGCTGCCGGCGTCCGGGCGGGCCATGCTCGGGCTGCTGCCGGCCGCGCAGGTGCGGGCCCTGTTCCCGTCCGCCGCGAGCTTCGTGAACCGCACCGGCCGGGGTCCGGGCGACCTGCCCGCGCTGCGCCGCCAGCTCGCGGTCGGGCGCCGCCGGGGCTGGGCGGTCGAGGACGGGTACGTCACGGCCGGGTTCGCCTCGGTGGCGGCGGCCGTGCTGGACCACGGTGACCGGCCGGTGGCCGCGATCAGCGTGACCTTCCGCCACGAGTGCCCCGGCGCCCGCGAGTGCGGTGGGGACTGGCCGGTGCTGGCCGGCGAGGTGCGGCGGGCCGCCGCCGACCTGAGTACCAGGATCGGCGGCCGGCCCGGGACGGGCTGATCCGGACAGCTCAGTCGGCGAGCTTGACCTCGGCCTCGATGGCCTCCATCTCGGCGCGCTGCGCGTCGACGACGACGCCCACCTTCTCGGCCTCCATCGCCACGCTCACCGCGAAGTAGAAGATGACCAGGCTGAACGCCGCGACCACGACCGCGTCCCAGCCGTCGCCGATCACCTTGAGGTCGCCCCAGGTGCCGTACTGGCCGAGCAGGCCGATGATCAGGCAGCCACCCAGCCATGGCCAGATCCACGAGGCGGCGCGCCAGTCGATGTCCGGGCGCTCCGCCGGCTTGGTCAGCGCCAGCGTCACCTCGAACAGCACCCGGCCGAGGAAGATGGCGACCAGCAGCTTGAGCGTGACGTCGAAGCCGCCCCAGTAGATGATCAGGTTTGCGAAGATGAAGCCCAGCGGCGCGAGCACCTTCGGGAACGGCAGGTGGTAGGGCCGGTGTCGGTCGGGGTCGCGCAGCCGCAGCGCGGCCAGCGAGACCGGGGCGAAGGCGTACATGATCGCGGTGGCCGAGGTGACCACGCCGACCAGCGCCTGCCAGCTCGGGAACGGCAGGAACATGAACTCGCCGACCACGAAAGCGAGCAGGATGGACACCAGCGGCACGCCGCGCACGGTGAGCCTGCCCAGGACGGCCGGGAGCACACCGGTGCGCCCCATCGCATAGGTGGCCCGCGCCGAGGTCGCCACGTAGATCAGCCCGGTGCCGGCCGGCGAAACGAACGCGTCGGCGTAGAGCACGTAGGCCAACCAGGCGGCGCCGGCACCTGCGGCCAGCGAGGCGTAGGGCCCGAAGTCACCCTTGCCGATGGGGTTGTCCCAGTTCTGCGCGATGGCAGCCGGATCGAGGGCGCCGATGAACGCGATCTCCAGCAGGATGTACACGGCCGCGCCGATCATCATCGCCACGATGATCGCGCGGGAGAGGTCCTTCTCGGGGTCGCGGGCCTCGCCGCTGACCTGGATGGCCTGCTCGAAGCCCTGCAGGGCGAACACCACCCCCGCCGGGAGCGCCGCGAAGATACCGTGCGCGCCGTGCGGGGCGAAGCCACCGCCGGCGGTGAAGTTGCTGGCGTGGAAGGTCAGTGAGACCAGCACGACCACGGTCAGCACCGGCACAGCGGTCTTCCAGATCACCGTGACGGTGTTGCTGTCCGACAACAGCTTCACCCCGATGATGTTGATCACCGTGAACAAGATCATCAACATGCTGGCCCAGAAGATGCCGCTACCGGTCAGGGTGCCGTCGTCCTTCAGCAGGGCGAGGTGGTCCTTGACCCAGCCGATGTTGTCCAGGTAGGCCAGGCTGGCCTCGACCTCGATCGGCGCGATCGCCACCGCCTGCAGCCAGGTGGCCCACCCGGCGGTGAAGCCGGCCAGGGTGCCGAACGCGAAGAGCGGGAAGCGCGCCGTGCCGCCGGACGCCGGGTAGGCACCGCCGAGTTCCGCGTGGATCAACGCGAGCACCGCCAGCATGACCGCGGCGAGCACCCAGGAGATCAACGACGCGGGCCCGGCGGTCTTGGCCGCGGTCAGCGCCCCCAGCAGCCAGCCGGAACCGATGATCGAGCCGAGCGAGATGAACGTGAGACCCCAGAAGCCGATCGAACGTTTCAACGCAGGCGTATCGGTGCCGGTACTGACGGTAGGTGTGGCCATGAGGTGCCTCCCCTCCCCAGGGGTGGCCAAGTCATGACGAGCCGACTCAGCGTCACCCATTCGCGTAGTGGACGAATTTTGCAACATACGGCCTTAATGCTTTGCAACGATCAGGTAAAGCACCTCGGTGACACAACCAGCACTTGCGGAGACAACATCAGGGGAGTATTGATGTCGACCGGTCCGCCGTGCCTGACCGATACGGACGCGGTCCGCCATCGGTGCGCGAAAAACCCAGCTCAGAGCCCTGCAATGGGGCCAGACGCAGCGATCAGGCACCTCGATTAACTATCAGTATATTCTCAGTTTTCGCGCTTTTTACGGCGCTATTGACGGTTGCCGGTTTAACGGCGTCCGAACGGTACGGTGCCCCGGATCGAAGCACGATCCGGGGCACCAATGGATGTCGGTTGTGGTCGATCAATCCACGTCGGCGGGGGTTGGCCCGGGTGCTCTAGTCCGAAGCTGGTGTGGCCTGCGGCACGATGGCGAACCGCAGCTGCGGCTCCCCGGTGTCCTCGGTGTACTGCTCCACGTCGAGCGTCTTGTCGCCGAGGACTTCGGCCGCGTTCTGCTCCAGGTAGACCTTCGCGCCACGGCCCTCGACGACCGTGTCGTCCTGCCCGGGACCGGGCACCAGGGCGAGTTCGAGGCCCTGCCCCGCGCCGTCGGCGGCGATCCGCGCCCCCGAACCCTCTGGCATTTCGCCCCGCGACACGAGGGCGTTGATGGCCTCTGCTGCGTTCTCGGTGATTGCCAACATGGCGCCCGACCGTAGGTGGAGTCGGCTCCATCCGCAGCACGGAGCGGGATCCGATGGACCGGCGGTCGGTCCCACGCGGCGGGCCGCACCCTTCGGGCTGACATAGCCTGGCGTGCATGGGCGGGGAACGACCGGCCGACGCACCGAGCGCGTTGCCGACAGATCAGCACCCGGAATCTCGAACGGAGCAGCCGACGAACGCGCACGCCAGTACCCCGACCAGCACCCCGACCGACCCCGGTACGCCTCCCCCCGGCTGGATGAAGCAGCTCCTCAGCGCCTGCTGGCAGCACCCCGGAATCACCGTGTCGGCGCTGCTGGCGTCCACCCTGGGGGTGGGCCTGGAAGCGGTCGGGCCGCTGCTGACGAAGGTCGCGGTGGACAACTCGGTACGCGGGCTCACCACCGGGCTGACCTCCCTGGTGGTAGCCCTCGCCGCGCTGGCCGTGGTGCGCTTCGTGGCCGCCTTCGTCCGCCGCTACCTGGGCGGGCGGCTGTCCCTGGACGTGCAGCACGACCTGCGCCGCGCGGTGTTCGGCGCGGTACAGCGCCTGGACGGGCCCAAACAGGACAGCCTGCGGACCGGGCAGGTGGTGTCCCGGGCGATCAGCGACCTGCAGCTCGTCCAGGGCCTGCTCTCCATCGTGCCGCTGGCGGCCGGGACGGTGGTCCTGGTGCTCGCCTCGATCGCGGCGATGCTCTGGCTGTCCCCGATGCTCACGGTGATATCCCTGGTGGTGGTGCCGGCGGCGGTACTGATCACCGCACGGACCCGGCGGACGCTGTTCCCGGCCACCTGGTCGGCCCAGCAACGCGCGGCCGACATCGCCCAGCACGTCGAAGAGACGGTCACCGGGGTGCGGGTGGTCAAGGGCTTCGGCCAGGAGTCCCGCGAGGTCGCCACCCTGGAGCGCCGGGCGCTGCGGCTCTACGGCGAGCGGCTGCGGGCGGCCCGACTGACCGCGCGGCTGTCCCCGCCGCTCGCCGCGCTGCCGGCGCTGGGCCTGATCGCGGTCTTCGGGTTCGGCGGCGCACTCGCGCTGCGCGGCGAGATCACCATCGGCACCTTCCTGGCGTTCTCCACCTACGTCGGCAACCTGGTCGGACCGGCCCGCCTGATCGGCAGTTTGGTGGTCGCCGGACAGCTGGCCAGGGCCGGCGTCGAACGGGTCTACGAGCTGATCGAGTCGCAGCCGGAGGTCGCCGACCCGGCCGACCCCGCCGAGCTGCCCGCCGGACCGCTCTCGGTGCGGCTGGACGGGGTGCGCTTCGGCTACATCCGGGACGAACCGGTGTTGGAGGACATCTCGCTGACCGTGGCCCCCGGGGAGACGGTGGCGCTGGTCGGCTCGGCCGGCTCCGGCAAGTCCACCGTGGCGCTGCTGCTGCCCCGGTTCTACGACCCACAGGCCGGCGAGATCCTGATCGGCTCCGGCGAGGACATGGTGCCGCTGCCGCACCTTCGGCTGGCGACCCTGCGCCGCGAGCTGGGCGTGGTGTTCGAGGAGGCGTTCCTGTTCTCCGACACCATCCGCGCCAACATCGCCTACGGGCGTCCGGACGCCACCGAGGACGAGGTCCGCACCGCTGCCAGGGCCGCCCAGGTCGAGGAGTTCGTCGAACGGCTGCCGGCCGGTTACGACACGCTGGTCGGCGAGCGCGGCCTGACCCTGTCCGGCGGCCAGCGCCAACGCATCGCACTGGCCAGGGCACTCATGTCGAACCCGAGGATCCTGCTCCTGGACGACGCCACCTCGGCGGTGGACGCGACCACCGAGGCTGCCATCCATGCCACTCTGCGCGAGGTCACCGCGAGCCGCACGACGCTGCTGATCGCGCACCGCCGCTCGACCCTCGCGCTGGCCGACCGGATCGTCGTGCTGGACGGCGGCCGGGTGCTGGACGTCGGTACCGAGCGTGAGCTGGAGGAGCGCGGCACGCTGGCGCTGCTCGGCGGCGAGTGCTCCGCGGGCTGTGCCGGCCCGGGCCCGGACCGGCTCTGGCCGGCGGCCGCGCCGGACTCCACCGCCAGGTCGGCCGCGTCCAGTGCGGCCGGCGGCGTCGGCGGCGGGCCCGGTCCCGGCGGGTGGATGGCCGGCAATGTCCCGCCGACTCCCGAGCTGATGGCAGCCGTCGAGGCACTGCCCGTGCCCACCGACGTCCCGGAGCTGGGCCGCGGTGGCGAGCGGGTCGACCCGACCACAGCGGACCCCGGGTTCGCGCTGCGCCGCCTGCTCCGACCGGTGCGCCTGCTGCTCGCGCTGAGCGTGCTGCTGGTCGGCGTCGACGCGCTCGCAACCGTGGCGTACCCGTCGCTGGCCCGGCTCGCGGTCGACGGCGGCATCGTCGGGCAGGCACCGAAGGTGCTCGCGCTCGCCGCCGCCCTGGGGCTGACCGTCGTCGCGGTGGACTGGCTGGCCACCTGGTTGCAGACCCTGGTGACCGCGCGCGCCGGCGAGAGCGTGCTCTATCTGCTGCGGGTGCGCAGCTATGCACACCTGCAGCGGCTCGGGCTGGACTACTACGAGCGCGAGCTCGCCGGGCGGATCATGACCCGGATGACCACCGACGTGGATGCGCTGTCCACGTTCCTGCAGACCGGGCTGGTGCAGGCGGTGGTCAGCCTGCTCACCGTGTTCGGCGTCGCGGTCGCGTTGCTGCTCACCGACCTCCGGTTGGGCCTGGTCGCGCTCGCCGCGCTGCCGATACTGATCGTGGCCACCGTGCTGTTCCGGCGACGTGCGTCGGTGGCCTACGCGGACGCCCGGGAGCGGGTCAGCGTGGTCAACGCCGACCTGCAGGAGAACGTGTCCGGGCTGCGGGTGGCGCAGGCGTTCGTCCGCGAGGAGCACAGCGCGGCAAAGTTCGGCGCCCGCAGCGATGCCTACCGGGTGTCCCGGCTCAAGGCGCAGCGCTACATCGCCACCTACTTCCCGTTCGTCACGCTGCTCTCCGAGCTCGCTCAGGCGGCCGTGCTCGCGGTGGGTGCCGTCCGGGTGGCGGGCGGTGACCTGACCCCCGGCGTGCTCACCGCGTTCCTCCTCTAC
The DNA here is from genome assembly GCA_036009565.1 of Pseudonocardia sp. Classification (GTDB taxonomy): domain Bacteria; phylum Actinomycetota; class Actinomycetes; order Mycobacteriales; family Pseudonocardiaceae; genus Pseudonocardia. The sequence continues at coordinate 7,021 of DASYLM010000084.1, forward strand.
CTGAGCATGTTCTTCACCCCGGTGCAGCAGCTGTCCCAGGTGTTCGACGGCTACCAGCAGGCCCGGGTCGGACTGTCGCGGATCGGCGACCTGCTGCGCACCCCGACGTCGGTGCCGGACGCGCTCGACGGAATCGTCCCGGTGCCGGCGCGACTGGACGGCGACGTGGTGTTGGACCAGGTCGGTTTCCGGTACCCGAATGCCGACCAGGACGCGCTGACCGACGTTTCGCTGCGGATCGAGCCCGGGGAGACGGTGGCGCTGGTGGGCGCGACCGGCGCCGGCAAGTCCACCGTGGTGAAGCTGCTCGCCCGGTTCTACGACGTCACCTCCGGGGAGGTCCGGGTGGACGGTGTGGACCTGCGCCGCTATCCGTTGGACGGGTTCCGGCAGCGGCTCGGCGTGGTGCCGCAGGAGGCGCACCTGTTCACCGGCGACGTGGCCTCCAACATCGCCTACGGCCGCCCCGATGCTCTGCCCGCCGAGATCGAGGCGGCGGCCAGGGCCGTCGGCGCGCTCGACATGGTGGCCAGCCTGCCGGCCGGGTTCCGCCAGCCCGTCGGCGAGCGCGGCCAGGGGCTGTCTGCCGGTCAGCGCCAACTGGTCGCGCTCGCCAGGGCTGAGCTCGTCGACCCCGACCTGCTGCTGCTGGACGAGGCGACCGCCGCACTCGACCCGGCCACCGAGGCGGCGGTGCTCGCCGCCGGCGATCGGTTGGCCGGCCGGGCCGGTGGAGCCGACGTACCTCGGCGGCGCCGCACCACCGTGCTGGTGGCGCACCGCCTGGCCACCGCCGCCCGGGCCGACCGGATCATGGTGCTCAGCGGCGGCCAGATCGTGGAGCAGGGCAGCCACCACGAACTGCTGGCCTCGGATGGGCGGTACGCGGCGTTCTGGCGGGCCGGGTCAGGCGATCTCGACGAGGTCCCGCCGGCGGCGGCGGAGGAGGTCGGCTCGGCGGCTGGTTAGTGCTGGCCTCCTGGCCTCCTGGCCTGCCGGTCTGCCCGGGCGGGCGGGCGCGGCGGGCGCGGCGGGCGGGCGCGGCGGGCGGGCGCGCCGCGGCGCTTTGCTCTGCGTAGGGATACGCAACAGGGCTGATCGGGGACGGTGCTGTCGGGCTGGCGCGGCGCTGTCGGGAGCGGGTGCGTGTGCGGCGAGCGCGAGCGCGGGTGCGGGTGCGGCGAGCGCGGGTACGGGTGCGGCGAGCGCGGGGCTTTGCTCTGCGTAGGGATACGCAGGCCCGCTCGAGCCGCGCGCCGGGGAACCACAGGGCTGGCCGGGGACGGTGCTGTCGGGCTGGCGCGGCGCTGTCGGGTGCGGGTGCGGCGAGCGCGGGTGCCGGTGCGGCGGGCGCGCCGCGGCGCTTTGCTCTGCGTAGGGATACGCAACAGGGCTGATCGGGGAC
>DASYLM010000085.1:0-12402 GCA_036009565.1 Pseudonocardia sp.
CGCCACATTGGGCCGGATCACCGCGCAGCACCGCGCCGGGACGGCCGCGCGGTCCGGCGCCGTCGAGCTGGCGCGCCGGTTGAGCGCGGTGATGGATGCGGTGGCCCGCTGCGAGGGCGACCCGGCCGCCTGCGCCGATCCGGCGCGCAATCCCAGCCTGGCGCGCGCCTGCGAGGCGGCCCGCGCGGCGGGCGCGGACGAGTTCGTCCGGCGGCTGCCCCAGGGATACCTGACCCCGGTCGGGCAACGCGGCCGGTTGCTGTCCGGCGGGCAGCGTCAGCGCATCTCGCTGGCCAGGGCCCTGCTGCGGGACGCCGAGGTGCTGCTGCTCGACGAGCCGACCACCGGGCTGGACGGGCGGGCGCGCGACGAGCTGCTCGCCGTGCTGGCCCGGCTGACCCTGAACCGCACCACGGTGCTGATCACCCACGACCCGCTGGTGGCCGCGCTCGCCGACGAGGTGGTGTGCCTGAACCAGGGCCGGCTGGTCAGCCGGTCGCCGGCGCGTCCCGGCGCAGTCGGTTCCGGTACACCCGCAGCTGCATCGTGACCAGCTCCAGCAGCGGCACCGGCACACCCGACGCGGCCGCCCGGGCCACCAGGTCCCCGAGGATCTGCTCGACCTCGACGTCCAGCCCGCCGGTCAGGTCGCGGTAGAGCGACGACGCGAACGGCGAGCCCTTCCGGGTCACGTGGGCGCGGGCGTCGGCCAGGTTGGCCTCGGGCACCGGGTGGCCCGCTGCCGCCGCCACGGCCGCCGCCTCCGCCACCACGGCCTCGGCGAACCGGGCGCCGCCCGGCACCGCCTCGACCTCACCGATCGTGCCGCGCATCAGGCAGGTGACCGCGCAGATGCTGGCGATGAAGACCCACTTGGACCACATCGCGGTGTTGATGTCGGTGGACAGCTCGGTGTCGAACCCGGCACCGCTCAGCGTGCGGTGCAGCTTGTCCAGCCGAGGATCGGGCTGCCCGTCGCGGGTGCCGTAGATCAGGCTGCCCAGGTCCGCCAGCCGCTCGATGTCACCGTTGGCGTCGAGGGTGGTGGCCACGAACGCGACCCCGCCGAGTACCGCGCGCTCACCGAACCGCTGGACCAGCGCGTCCACGTGCCGGATCCCGTTGAGCACCGGCAGGATCAGCGTGTCCGGCCCGACCGCCGGGGCCACGTCGGCGATGGCGCCGTCCAGCCCGGCCTCCTTGACGGTCACCAGGACCAGGTCGAACGGCGCGGTCAGGTCGGCGGCCAGTGCCAGCTTCGGCTCGAGCTCGAACCGCTCTCCGAGACCCACGACGCGCAACCCGCGCTCCCGCAGCAACGCCGCCCGGGCGGGCCGCACCAGGAACGTGACGTCCCGGCCGGCCTGCGCCAACCGCGCCCCGAAGAACCCGCCGGTGGCACCGGCCCCGACCACCAGAATCCTCATGATTCGAAGCTACCTCGCGGCGGCAATGCCCGCCCGCGCCGCCGGGACACCGCGGACCGGCACCGGAATGTGCTGCACCGCCCCGTCGGCGTCGGCCGGTTCGACCAGGCCGACCGTGGCCGAGGTGGCCACCAGCCGCCCACCCGCCAGGCACACGCTGGTCGGTTGGCCGGCCGGAATCGCCAGTACCCGGTCCACCGAGCCGGTCGGGCTGAACCGCCGGATCTCACCCGCACCCCAGATCGCCGACCACAGGTAGCCCTCGGCGTCCACCGTCATGCCGTCCGGGCTGCCACCGGCCACCGAGGCGAACTCGGTGTGCCGGCCGAGCGCACCGGTACGCGGGTCCACCGGGTACCGGTAGATCACCCCGCGCGCACTGTCGGCCAGGTACATCAGCTCACCGTCCGGGGTGAACGCCGGCCCGTTGGGGACGGTCAGCTCACCGACCACCCGGTGCACCGAGCCGTCGACGTCCACCCGGTACAGCGCGCCCGCGCCCTCGGCGGTGTCGTAGGCCATCGACCCGGCCCAGAACCGGCCGCTCGGGTCGGCCACCCCGTCGTTCATCCGCATCCGGTGCGGCGCACCGTCCTCCGGCCGGGCCAGCCAGCGCACCTCGCCGGCGCCACCGGCCCCGCCGGCACCGGCGGTGTTGGTACCTGCGGTGTTGGCACCTGCGGTGTTGGTACCTGCGGTGTTGGTACCTGCGGTGTTGGTACCCGCGGCGATCAGGGCGATCCCGGTGCCGGTGGCCGCGATCCAGCCGCCGCCGGTCAGCGGGGCGACCGCGCCCAGCGGGTCGGCCAACTGCAGGAGCACCCTGGGCGGCCCGGCCAGGTCCGCGGGCAGCGCCAACAACCGCCCGGTGAGGATGTCCACCATGATCAGGTGATCGCCGACGTCGCGCAGCCCCTCCCCGAGCGCGAACCGCTCGCCGGGCACCGCCGTCCACCCCTCTGTTGTCCCGCGCCGAGTCGTCCCGGGCGGGTCGGCATCCGTACTGGCCTCAGAATCCGTCACCGCGCAGCGGCCCTCCCGATCTCTCGTCAACGCTCACCACTCGGCGAACGATCCGTCCTCGTGCCGCCACCGCGGCGGCCGCCAGCGGTGCCCGACCGCGTCCGCACGGCGGACCTGGGCCTCGTCGATGTCCACCCCGAGCCCGGGCGCCTCGGTGACCCGCACGTACCCGTCCGGAAAGGCGAACGGCGCCCGGTCCAGGACGTAGTCGAGCAGCTCCGCATCCCTGTTGTAGTGGATCCCGATGCTCTGCTCCTGGATCAGGAAGTTCGGCGTGGCGAACGCGACCTGCAGGCTCGCGGCGAGCGCGATCGGCCCGAGCGGGCAGTGCGGGGCGAGCAGCGCGTCGTAGGTCTCGGCGAGCGAGGCGATCCGGCGTACCTCGGAGATCCCACCGGCGTGCGAGAGGTCTGGCTGCACCACCGCGACCCCGGCGCCCAGCACCGGCAGGAAGTCGGTCCTGGAGAACAGCCGTTCCCCGCAGGCCACCGGCACCGGGGAGACCGCCACCACGTCAGCCAGCCGGTGGCCGTACTCGGGCAGCACCGGCTCCTCCACGAACAGCGGATGCAGTGGCGCCAGCAGCGGGATCACCCGCCGGGCGGCGGCCACGGTGAACCGGCCGTGGAAGTCGACTGCGACGTCGCGGTGCTCGCCCAACACGTCGCGCACAGCGGCGAGGCGCGCCACCACCTCGCCGGTCTCGGCGGCGGTCGGCAGCTTGCCGATCCGCCCACTGGCGTTCATCTTCACCGCGGTCAGGCCCGCCTCGACCTGGGCGGCCGCCGCGTCGGCCACCTCGGCCGGTTCGTCGCCGCCGATCCAGCCGTAGACCCGCACCCGGTCGCGCACCGCCCCGCCCAGCAGCTGGTGCACCGGCACCCCCAGCGAACGGCCGAGGATGTCCCAGAGGGCCTGGTCGATGCCGGCCACCGCACTGGACAGCACCGGGCCGCCCCGGTAGAACGCCGCCTTGGTCATGGTCTGCCAGAGGTCCTCGATGCGCCGGGGGTCCTGGCCCAGCAGCAGCTCGGCCAGCTCGCCGACCGCCGCGCGGACCGTCTCGGCCCGGCCCTCGACCACCGGTTCACCCCAGCCGACCAGGCCGTCGTCGGTGGCCACCCGGCAGAACAGCCACCTGGGCGGCACCAGGAACGTCTCGACAGCTGTGATCTTCACGCCGGTGTGGACCTCCGCTTCTCGTTCGCCGTCCCGGCGGTTGTCGCTCCGCCGGTTGCCGCTCCCTCGATTGCCGCTCCGCCGGCCCGGTTCGCCGTGTCAGGAGGACGTCTTGTACACGCTCCAGCCGCCGTCCACCACGAGCGCCGCGCCAGTCACGAAGGACGCGTCATCGCTGGCCAGGAACGCGATGGCGGCGGCGACCTCGGCCGGGTCACCGAGGCGCCCGAGCACCGTCTGTGCCGCGCTGGCCGCCCGCTCGTCGGGCCCGATGCCGTCCCACGCGGCGGTGAGCACCGGCCCGGGCAGTACCGAGTTCACCCTCAGGTCGGCGCCGTACTCGGCCGCGAGCTGCCGCGCCAGGCCGGTCAGCCCGGCCTTGCTCGCCGCGTAGGCGGCCCGACCGGGGAGGCCGACCAGCGCATGCACCGACGACGTCAACACCACCGCGCCCCGCCGGTGGCGACGCAGATCGTCGAGACAGGCCCGGACGCCCAGGAACGCTCCGGTCAGGTTCACCGTGAGCTGGCGCTCCCAGGATTCGAGGCTGAGCTGGTGCGCCGGCAGCACCTCGACCGTGTAGGCGTTGTTCACCAGCACATCCACCGCGCCCAGCTCGGCCCGGCAGCGCCCGACCGCGTCGGCCCAGGCCGGCTCGGAGCTCACGTCGCAGCGGATCGGAACAGCCCGGCCGCCCGCCGCCGTGATGACTGCACAGACCTCGCCCGGTTCCTCCAGGTCGAGCAGGGCGACCGCCGCGCCCTCGGCGGCAAGGCGGTGCGCGGTGGCCGCCCCGATGCCCCGGGCCGCCCCGGTGACAACCGCGACGCGCCCGCCGAACCGCGCGGTCCCGGCTCTGCCCTCCACCTCGATCAAGCTACTAGCGCGATCACTCCACGGCGTGACACGGCAACCGCTCGTTCGAGTGATGCTCTCAGTGACTCTCAGCTAGGAGAACTCTCAGTAGTGGATCGCGTCATGAGAAGGATCTCATGAGGACGAGTCGTACTCTATGTCACCCTGTCGTGGACACGGTGTGCAGCCAGTCGGTTGGCGTGGCCTCAACGGGGAGCAGGAACGGTGGCAGTGGTCGAGATGGCCAGGTCCAGGCCGGAACGGGACGCCGCCGACCGCGTACTCGATCTACGGTCAGTCACGATTGTGACCGAATTCGCACACGGAGAGATACCTCCGGCCGTGACGGTCGTTGAGAAGGACAGCTCGGGTTCCACCCGCTCGGCACCGGCAACCGGTCCGGGTGTCTCTGTGGGGCCCGATCTCGGCGGAGTGCCGCCGCGCACGGGATACCGCCAGGGCAGGAGGATTTGATGGTCACCCTCGGAGGTGACGCTAGGGACGCTGGTATCAGCAGCGCCTTCCTGGCGACGTCGTGGGAATCGGTTGCGCGCCGTGCGATCGACCTGACGGTGGCCGTGATCGGCCTGCTCGTGATGGCGATCCCGATGTTCGTGATCGGGATCGTGATCCGCTGCACCAGTGAGGGCCCGGCGCTGTTCCGGCAGCAGCGGGTCGGCTTCGGTGGGCGGACGTTCACCATGTACAAGTTCCGCACCATGCGCACCGGCGTGGGCGACGAGATGCTCCGCGAGCTCATCGCCGCCGAACTGCGCGGCGAGGACACCTCGGTCAACGGCAGCTTCAAGCTGGACAACGACCCCCGGATCACCAAGGTCGGCAACTTCCTGCGAAAGACCAGCCTCGACGAACTACCTCAGCTGATCAACGTGCTGTTCGGCGACATGGCACTGGTCGGGCCCCGGCCCTGCCTGGAGTGGGAAGCCCGGATGTTCCCCTCGGAGTTCCGACCGCGGTTCTCGGTCCGTCCGGGCCTGACCGGCCTGTGGCAGGTCAGCGGCCGCAGCGCGATGGGCACCCTCGAGATGCTGCACCTCGACCTGGCCTACGTACACAGCCGGAACCTGGTGGGCGACATGTCGATCCTGGTCCGCACCGTCCCGGCAATGCTCAAGGACAGCACCGCCAAGTAGGCCCGCGAGCCGGGCTCGGGACACCGGTGCGACAGGGCGACGTGACGCCGAACCCTGCGCATCCATTGTCACCGAGACCAACGTCAGTCCGATCCCTTTTCGCCCAGATCCAGACTCAGGTAGACCTCGATGCAGCCCGCCCCGCAGGTCGGCGGGCTGAGTTTCATCGCCCGGTCACCCACTGTGACCATAGCGGCGGGTAGAGGCCTGTCGATCACGACCGCAATTCCCCGCACGAGCGTCGGTCACATCAAGTCGCTCCCGAACGCCCAGCTCAGCCACCACCTCAGCGGTCCGAGGCACAGCCTCACCGGAACGGTCCTGAACAAGGCCGCTCGTCGCGGCGGTGATCCAGTCGGATCCATCCGCAACGCAGCAGAGGATGCATTGTCCCGAGCCGCTAGCCGGCGACGAGCGGCTCGCCCTCGGCCACCCCGATCGCCGCGACCAGGTGGGCCATCTCCGGGTTCAGCGAGGCCTCGGTCAGCGCCGCCCGCAAGGTGGCGTTGTGCTCCGGCCGGGCCCGGTCCAGCAGCTCGAACCCGGCCCGCGTGACCTCGCTGTAGATCCCCCGCCGATCGGTCGGGCACAGGTACCGGGCCAACAGGCCGCGGTCCTCGAGCCGGTTGACCAGCCGGGTGGTGGCGCTCTGGCTCAACGCCATCGCGGTGGCCAGCTGCCCCATCCGCAGGTGGTGTTCCTCCTGCCGGGACAGCAGTTCCAGCACGCCGTACTCACTCACACTCAGCTCGTGCCGGGCCTGCAGTACTCGCTCCAGCCGCGCCTCGATCCGGGCGTGCAGGACGGCGAGCAGCCGCCAGCCGTGCACCTGGGCCTCGACTTCGTTGTCAGCCAGCGACACGGTCTCCTCCTTCGGCAGATCGGCCTTCACGGTAGCGCGCCACGATGAGTACCCGCGTCCGCAATTGCCGGCCGGCGCGGTACTTCTACCGCATCGGCTCAGCTGGTGACGGCGGCGGCAGCGGCATCCGACACCGGGCGGCGCGGCCGCACCGACCCGGCCACCAGCACGACCAGTCCGGCGACGGTGACCCCGGCCCCCACCCAGAGCGGCGAGACGAACCCGTAGCCGGCGCCGATGGCCAGCCCACTCAGCCAGGCGCCGAGAGCGTTGCCGATGTTGAAGGCCGCGATGTTGGCACCGGAGGCCATCGTCGGCGCGTCCTCGGCGTAGCCCATGATCCGCAGCTGCAGCCCGGCCACGGAGGCGAACCCGACGGCGCCCATCAGCAGCAGCGACACGATCGTCATCACCTTGCTCTGCGCGGTCAGCGCGAACACCACGAGTACGACCGTCAGCAGCGCCAGAATCACCATCAACGAGGTGTTCAGGGCCCAGTCGGCGAGCTTGCCGCCGACGAAGTTGCCCACGAACATGCCAGCCCCGAACAGCACCAGCAGCCAGGGCACCGAGGTGGTGGCGAACCCGCTGACCTCGGTGAGCGTGAACGCGATGTAGGTGAACCCGCCGAACATGCCGCCGAAGCCGAGCACGGTGACGACCGCGGAGATCCAGACCTGCGGCCGGCGGAACGCGCCCAGCTCGGTGCGCAGGCTGGTTTCGGTGGGTGCCGGCGTCGGCGGGACCAGCAGCCGGATGCCGGCCAGCGCGACGATGCCGATGATCGTGATCGCCCAGAACGTCGAACGCCAGCCGAGCTGCTGACCGAGCAGCGTGCCCGCCGGCACCCCGAGGACGTTGGCCACGGTGAGCCCGGTGAACATCAGGGCGATGGCGCCGGCGCGCTTTTTCGGCGCGACCATGTCGGCGGCCACCACGGAACCCACGCCGAAGAAGGCGCCGTGACACAGCGCCGCCACGATCCGGCCGACCATCAGCACCGAGTAGGTCGGCGCGAGAGCGGAGATGAGGTTGCCCGCAATGAACAGCACCATCAGCGCGAGCAGTACCTTCCTGCGGTCGAACCGGGTGATCGCCGCGGTCAGCGCGATGCCGCCGACCGCCACGCTCAACGCGTAACCCGAGATCAGATACCCGGCGACCGGCTCGGAAACCCCGAAGTCCGCCGCCACCTGGGGCAGCAGACCCATGATCCCGAACTCGGTGAGCCCGATACCGAAGCCCCCCAGCGCCAGGGCGAGAAGCCCGATCGGCATGTCCAAACCCTCCGTCGCAGTGCGTCCGCCTTTATGCGGCGCCTGCAATCATTGTGCGCGCCTTATATCGGCGCAAGCTACCTTGATGGAGGTCACATCGGCGTGCGGGGAGGGGACGCGGTCACCGCCCGGTGAGGCGGGCTCGGGTACGGGCCACCAGAGCACAGCCGGACACGATCGCCCAGGTGCCCTCGAGCAGCAGGAATCCCCAACCGCCGTCCAGCAGTGCGATCACCGCGAGCACCGAGGAACCCGCCAGGTTGAGCGCGAGGTAGCTGAGGGCATGTGGGCTGAGCCGCCCGAGCTGCGCGGCCATGAAGGCGGCCAGGATGAGCAGCGAGCCCGCGATTTCGACGAGATCGACAAGAGTCATGGGTTGGCGCGCGCCGTCTTGTCGGGCCGGGTACGGCTGCGCTCTCGTCCGGGGCGGGCGTGGCAGTACGCCGCCTGAGGTCAGGATAGCCAGGCGGCCAGCTCCCCAGCCACCCCGCCCGCGTCGACGGTGCGGTAGGTGAACTCCCGGGGCAGTGGCACGCTCGCGGTGCCGCCTGCTGGGGGTCGGGCCGGGTCAGCCGCCGAGGAGCTGCAGGACGGCGGCGGTGAACTCGGTCGTGGTGGCGCTGCCGCCCAGGTCGGGGGTGCGCAGGTCGGTCTTGGCCAGCACGCCGGCGATCGCGGCGAGTACCTCGTGGGCGGCGGCCGGGTGGCCCAGGTGCTCGAGCATCATCGCGGCGGTCCAGATCGCGCCGATCGGGTTGGCGATGCCCTGGCCGAAGATGTCCGGCGCGGACCCGTGCACCGGCTCGAACATGGACGGGAACTCCCGCTCCGGGTTGATGTTGCCGGCCGGGGCCATCCCGATGCTGCCGGCCAGCGCCGCGGCCAGGTCACTGAGGATGTCGCCGAACAGGTTCGAGGCCACGATCACGTCGAACCGGGCCGGGTCGAGCACCAGCTTGGCGGCCAGCGCGTCGATGTGCTCGGAGTTCCAGCTCACGCCCGGGTACCCGGCGGCCCGCTCCGTGACGATCTCGTCCCAGAACGGCATGGTGTGCACGATCCCGTTGGACTTGGTCGCCGAGGTGAGCCGGTTGCCGCGCCGGGTGGCCAGCTCGAACGCGTAGTCCGCGATCCGGGTCACGCCGGCCCGGGTGAAGACCGCCTCCTGCAGCGCCATCTCCTCCGGGAAGCCGCGCCCGTAGCGGCCGCCGACCTCGCTGTACTCGCCCTCCATGTTCTCCCGGACCACCACCAGGTCGACGTCACCCGGGTTGGCGTTGCGCAGCGGGCTGGGCACGCCCTCGAAGACCTTGATCGGGCGCAGGTTCACGTACTGCCGGAAGCTGCGCCGGATCGGGATCAACAGCCCCCACAGCGACACGTGGTCCGGCACACCGGGCGCGCCGACCGCGCCGAGGAAGATCGCGTCGTGCTGGCGGACCTGCTCGAGGCCGTCCGCCGGCATCATGGCGCCTTCGCGCTGGTACCGCGCACAGGACCAGTCGAACTCGTCGTAGCGGAACGTCACGTCGTGGCGCCCGCCGACGGCGTCGAGGACCTCGCGGGCGGCCGGACAGACCTCCTGCCCGATTCCGTCCCCGGGGATGACTGCGATGCGGTGTGTGCTGGCCATGCCCCCATCACACCAACTCGGCCCCGGTCGCGTCCAAGACGGGGTACCGAACAACCTGATAGCCGGGTGTGGCTACGAGCGGATCAGGTCAGCGCACTTCTCGCCGATCATCATGCAGGTGATGTTGGGGTTGATCGCCGGCAGGAACGGCATGATCGACGCATCCGCCACCCGCAGGCCCTGCACCCCGCGTACCCGAAGCTGCGGGTCCACAACCGCCATGGGGTCGCTGTCCGGGCCCATCTTGGCGGTGCAGGCCGGGTGGTAGACGGTGTTGTGGGTCTTGCTGATGTAGTCGATGATCTCGTCGTCGGTCACCCTGTCCGGCCCCGGCGCCAGCTCCTTGGTGATCCACTCCTTCAGCGACGGCTGCTCCGCGATCCGCCGGGCCAGCTTCACCCCGGTGAGCATCACGGTCATGTCGTGGTCCTCGGGGTCGGTGAAGTACCGAGGGTCCACCCGCGCCCGGTCCCGGAAGTCCCGGCTGCGCAGCTTCACGGTGCCCCGGGACCGGCCCCGGGTGACGTTCGGCGTCAGGCAGAACCCGTTGTCGGTGCTCGGGTAGCCCCAGCGGACCGTGTTCAGGTCGAACGGCACCGAGCCGTAGTGCATCATCAGGTCCGGCCGGTCCAGGCCGGGCTCGGTGCGGGTGAACAGCCCGATCTCCCACCACTGGGTCGACGTGGTGACCATCGGGCGGGCCGCGTCCCACATCACCAGGCCCTCCACGTGGTCGTCCAGGTTCTCGCCCACCCCCGGCGCGTCGACCAGTACCTCCACCAGCAGATCGCGCAGCTGGGCGGCCGGCCCGATGCCGGAGAGCATCAGCAGCTTCGGGGTGTCGATCGCGCCGCTGGACAGGATCACCTCGCGCCGGGCGGACACCACGGCCCGCCCCGGCCCGATGCCGTGCTGGTACTCCACGCCGGTGGCCCGCCGGTCCGCACCGAACAGCACCCGGGAGGCCCACGCCTCGGTGCGCACGTCGAGGTTGGCCCGCTTGCCCAGGATCGGGTGCAGGTAGGCGTGCGAGGACGACATCCTGGTGTTGTCCTCGGCGGCGTTGATCTGGAAGAAGCCGGCGCCCTCGCAGACCGTGCTGCCCTCGTTGAACCGGACCGTGGGCAGGCCGACCGCGGCGGCCGCCTCCAGCACCGCGACGCCGCAGGGGTCGTCCGGCGGGATCTGCCGCAGGTTCACCGGGCCCGAGCGGCCGTGGCCGTCCCAGGCTCCGTCGTTGGTCTCCAGCCGGCGGATCAGGGGCCAGCACTCGTCGGCGGTCCACCCGGTGCAGCCCTGCGCGGCCCACTCGTCGAGATCCTCGCGCGGCGTCCAGAACGCGATGCACGAGTTGTGCGACGAGCAGCCGCCGAGCACCCGGGCCCTGGCGTGGCGCAGGAAGGAGTTGCCGCGCTGCTGCGGCTCGACCGGGTAGTCCCAGTCGTAGCCGGAGTCGAGCAGGTACATCCAGTCCTCGAGCCGCAGGATCGCCGGGTCGCCGACATCAGTGGGGCCCGCCTCGAGCAGGCACACCGTGACGCTCGGGTCCTCGGACAGCCTGGCGGCCAGCGCGCAGCCGGACGACCCGCCGCCTACCACCACGTAGTCGAAGGCGTCGGTCACGGCTTCGGTCATGCCTGCTCCCCCAGCACCGTCGGGTCGATGTCCAGCTGCTTGACCATGTGTTCGGGCAGACAGCCCAGCTGGTGGCGCCCCCGGGCGTAGAACCAGCCGAGCCCGATCGCCACGATGGCCCCGATGAAGATGAACGCGATCCAGCGCAGCGCTCCGGAGCCGTAGACCGCCTCGCGGGGCCAGGCCAGGTTGATCGCCATCCCGGCGCCCCACACCACCGCGATGACGTTCACCGGCAGCCCCCACCTGCCCAGCGAGAAGTAGCCGCTGCGCTTGCCGTCCGCGTCCGGCCACTCGCCGCGCAGTCGCTTGATCAGCAGCGGGCCGGTGACCAGCACGTAGGCCACGTAGATCATGATCACCGCGACGCTGGTGACCGCCGTGAAGATCTCCGGCGTGCCGATGTTGACCACCAGGATCAGCACCGACGCGATGCCGATCACGATCGCCGGCACCACCGGGGTCTTGCGCTTGGGGTCGATCTTGGCCAGCGTCGCCCCGGCCGGCAGCGCGTTGTCCCTGGCCATCGCGAACATCAGCCGGATCGCCGCCGTGTGCACCGCCAGGGCACACACCGTGACCGCGACGACGGCCGCGATCAGGAAGACGGTGCCGACGCCGCCGCCCAGTGCCTGCAGCACGATCAGCTGCAGGCCGCCGGCCGCGGTGCCCAGCTTGGGGTCGTGCAGGTCGGGCGCGGCGAGGATGCCGAACATCAGGATCAGGCCGCCGAGGATGAACGAGGCGATGACCGCCCGCAGGATGGCCGACGGGGCGGTCCGCCTGGGGTCGACGGTCTCCTCGCCCAGCGAGCTGGCGGTGTCGAAGCCGTACATGACGTAGGCCGAGGCCAACGCGGCGACCAGGAACGCGCCGAGGTAGCCGAACGGGTGGGTGGCACCGAGGTCGTGGGTGTCGAACAGCACCGACGGCGGGTTCACGATGTTGATCGCGAGCAGCACCACGAGCAGCACGGCCGCGATCAGCTCGATGAAGACCCCGGCGCTGTTGATCCGGGTCATCAGCTTGACCCCGAACGCGTTCACCATCGTGGTGAAGCTGATCAGGATCGCGCCCCAGAGCACCGCGTCGAGCCCGAAGCTCGCCCCGGTGCCGTCACCGATCAGCTGGAAGCCGGCCCAGATCTGCGGCAGCGTGATCTGGTACGACAGCGCCACGGCGGCCAGCGTGACCACCGACGCGGTGAACATCATCCAGCCGGCCAGCCAGGACGTCGCCGGCCCGGCCAGTTGTTTGGACCAGTTGTAGACCGAGCCGGCCACCGGGTAGCGCCCGGCGAGCTCGGCGAAACACAACGCGATCATGAGCTGACCGACGAACACCATCGGCCAGGACC